>DIRG01000102.1:29751-56089 GCA_002427475.1 Mageeibacillus sp. UBA5442 | reverse complement strand
AAGTCCGGACTTCCTAAAGAGCCTGTCCATTTGCTCCGTATCTCCACCGCACCAGAAGGCGAGGATGGAGCAGAGGGCCAAGTCGGCTTCGCTGTGGCTGGTATAGCCCCTTACATCGCCCTGCCAGAGTTTTAGAAATTTTGTCTTCTGCCTGCTTTTCCCGGCCTTTTGAATCACGGATTCATCCTCAAGAAAGCTGCCGGGAGCTGTTTGCCGGGGAGAAGAAGCCACGTCCCGCTTCATATAGCGGTCCAAGATGAGCTGGAGCTCTGTTTCCCGATGCTCAGGTTCTTTTGACCGGATGGCATTTCCCGTTAAGGTTACGTATTGTTTTGCCGCACCGGGAACGTAAACTTCCAGACCGATTTTCCGATTGTTGACGTAGTAGCGGGATTTATCAAAAGCAAAATTATTGACTTTTAAGATGATGCGGACACCTCTGCCTGACGGGCTGTATTCCGTATAGGAATCAAGGGTGCTGATCACGTCTTCCGCAAGTTCCGACAAATGACCGTCAAGAACACAGTTGTCGATATCGAGAGCGGCAAAGGGAGTAAAGACGCCCATGCCGATGCCGTCATATTGAGGTGTTGCTTTCAGGACCTCCGCAAAGCTTGTAAAGTGGTTGATGTTTTTACTGCTTGCCCGTTTCCCATTCACCTGATAGGGAATCTTGGTCGTTCTGCCGTTTTGTTCTTCATAACGCCAGAGGCAGAATCTGCCGTTTTCTTTTATGTCTTTTGGTAATTTTTGAATCATCTCGTTCTCCTCGGTGTTTTTTTGAGGGAAACTCCCTTCACCTTCCCCTTGGACAAGGACGAGAATTTTGGGCAATGTTTTTGAAAAATTCTTTTCTTCATCTTTAAACCTGCCTATCTTTCATCCTGAGGAGGAAGCCCCTCTACTTTCCCCTTGGACAAAAGAGCGGGTTTTGAGTAATTCTTTTTGACGACCTAGCTTGAATCTAGGGTGTGAGATTCTTCTCCTCACTCTGTAGGCAGGAGAAAGGGCTGTTTTGAACGGGGCAAAAAGAAAAAACGACCTAAGTTCGGCTTAGGTCGTAAGATTAAACACAGCTTCGGGGGAGATTTTCAGCTTTGTAGCCGGATGTAGCAGGTTTTTTCAGTTACCCCCATTTAAGCGAAATATATTGCTATATATAAAATCCTGCTACAAGCTGCTACACACCTGTGTTTGTGTGAGGGGGGCAGCTAAAATAAAGCGGATGCCATTCAAAATAAATGCTATTGAATATAAACCCCGGCTCGGTTATAATAAATGAAACAAGGAGGAGGCAAAATTATGCGAGTCCGTTGTGCACTGTCTACGCTGATGGGGCGTGAAAAATACCAGATCCAAGATGTACATGAAAAAACAGGGCTCTCTAGGAGTACTGTGTCAAATCTTTACAATGAGAAATCAAAGCGAATTGACTACGATACTATACTTAAACTTTGCTCCCTGTTTGATTGCGAAATAAATGAGCTCTTGTATTTAGAGCATGATGATGAATTACCGAGGAAAGCTTAATCTGTGGATTAGTCTCAGTGTTAATGCAGAGCATTGATTAACAAAATCTCGATTTACCAAATAGACCTTGTTTTACTAAATTGGGCTGAAAATATTGGAACTAAGGAGCATAGATGCATGTCTAGACAAAAACTTGAGCTGACTTGGATTGGCAAAGATGAAAAATTAGAAATTGAACCCAGAATATTAATTGAAGATAAAAGTCTGTCAAATACCGGCCAAGACGAAAATACTGAGAATATGCTAATTCACGGTGATAACTTGTTGGCATTAAAGGCATTAGAGACTAAATATGCTGGTCAGGTTAAATGTATCTATATAGATCCGCCTTACAATACAGGTAACGCTTTTGAGAAGTATAACGATAATCTTGAGCATTCTATATGGTTGAATTTGATGTTTGGTCGTTTTAAGATACTTTTCCGTCTTTTATCCAAGGATGGGGTTATGTTTGTAAATCTAGATGAACAAGAGCATGCGTATGCCAAAGTTATGCTAGATGGTATTTTCGGCAGAGAAAATTATATTGGCGATTTAATATGGCAAAAAAGAAAAGGTGGAGGCAATGATTCTACTTTTTTAGCGCTAGATCACGATTATATTCTCGTTTACGCAAAGGATGCATCTAAAGAGTTTCATCCAAGAAAGTGGAGAACAGCACAAACGGAGAAATATCTAAAAAGATATAAAGAAGTTGACGAGAATGGGAAAAGGTATTACTGGGACACCTTAGCAAGGGATGGGCTGCAGAATCCTATTCCCGTAGAAATTGTATGCCCCGATGGCAACATATTAAAAATTAATTCGCAAAAAAGCCAAGCCACTGTTGAAAAGGGTTTGCAAGATGGAACTGTAAGGCTTACACATGGGAAAAATGGTTTGACTTTACATCATAGAGTTTATATGGGTAGAGGGCAAGTGCAAAGGTCAATATTGAATGATGTAGGTACAAACACAACTGCGTCTGACGAAATGGAATACCTTTTTGGAGATAAAAAAGCTTTCCCATATCCCAAGCCTGAAAACTTGATTTCCAGATTAATTGAATTAGCAACTGAAGATGGCGATTTAGTCTTGGACTCTTTTTTAGGTTCAGGCACTACAGCTGCTGTAGCTCATAAAATGAAGCGCAGATGGATTGGTATTGAAATGGGAGAACATGCCTATACCCATTGCAAAGTGAGATTGGATAAAGTTGTGAGTGGAACAGACGAAGGTGGCATTTCAAAAACTGCAAATTGGCAAGGCGGTGGTGGTTATCGTTTTTATGAACTTGCTCCCACTCTTATTCAAAAGGATATTCTTGGAATTGAAGTCATAAACAGTGCCTACAATGCCGAAATGCTTGCTGCCGCTGTATCTCTCCATGAAGGCTACACATATTCTCCGGATGAGAACGTCTTTTGGAAACAAGCGAGAGGCACGGAAGATTCGTACCTTTATGTGACGACTAATCATATCGATGATAAATACTTAGCCGCCATTAATTCTACAATGGGTGAAGACGAACATCTTCTTATCGCTTGTAGCTCCTTTGATGAATCGGTTAAGAGCAAATATAAGAGCATATCAGTAAAGAAGATTCCGCAAATGCTTCTTTCCAAGTGCGAATATAAGGAAGATGGCTACTCTCTTAACATTATCAGCCCTCCTGTCGTTGATGATGAGGAGGCAGAAGATGATGAGTAACTTATCCTTTTATACACCTGATTTTATTTCCCAAGCAATGAGCCTAAGAAAACCACAGGAGGAATCTCTTTTTATCTTAGATGATATTTTCAAGAATGTTCCCCCTAATAAACACGCTGATTTAGAAGGAAAAGCCAAAGCCATAAATAGCATGTATCCAACCTTGACAGATTTTGAGCGTGAATTTATGTCTCTAACATTTGCCCTCGCAACTGGCGTTGGCAAGACGAGATTAATGGGAGCATTCATTACTTACCTGTATTGCAATCACGGCATTAGGAATTTTTTTGTTGTTGCACCAGGCACAACAATATACGAAAAATTAAAAACTGATTTAGGTGATCCAACTTCACCTAAGTACGTATTTAAAGGATTGGGTTGTTTTAATAACCCTCCTATGCTCATCTCCGATGAAGACTACCGTACAAAGCAGCTTTCTCTTTTTCAGTCTGAAATCAATCTTTTTGTGTACAACATAGATAAATTTAATAATGAAAATGCTAAGATGCATCAGTTAAATGAATACCTCGGAGCATCCTTCTTTGAAGAATTATCTAACCTTGATGACCTAGTACTATTAATGGATGAATCGCACCATTATCGAGCAAAAGCAGGATGGTCAGCTCTTAATGAGTTAAATCCTTTGCTAGGCTTAGAATTAACTGCTACGCCACTCGTGCCTAGCGGAAACAGACAAATTCCATTTAAAAATGTTGTCTATGAATACCCATTATCTGCTGCTATCAGAGACGGGTATACACGTACTCCTTATGCACTTACCCGCATGAATATTGATGTCCGTAACATCGGTGAAATAGAAACCGATAAGATGATGCTTCGTGACGCACTCTTGTTCCATGAAGAAATCAAAAATGAATTGATATCTTACGCTGCCGATTACAATGAAAGAGAAGTTAAGCCCTTTATGCTTGTAGTCTGCAAGGACACGGAACATGCTGAACGAATTAAGAGTTTCGTCTGTTCGGATGAGTTCGGCAATGGTGAATATATTAATAAGACCATAATTGTGCACTCTAAACAAAGAGGTTCTGAGAGTGATGAAAACTTAAAGCTTCTACTTGATGTTGAAAGAACTGAAAATCCTGTGGAAATTGTAATTCACGTCAATAAACTTAAGGAAGGCTGGGATGTAAATAATCTTTTTACCATCGTTCCGCTTAGGACTGCAACATCTCAAATATTAAGAGAGCAAATGGTTGGGCGCGGTTTGCGATTGCCGTTTGGAAAAAGGACAGGTGTTGAGCGGATTGACATGGTAGCATTAGCGGCACATGATAATTTTAATGATTTGCTTGCCAAGGCTCAGGCTGCTGATTCTATCTTTAAAGCCGGTAATGTGATTAAGGCTGAATCATTGGAAAAAACACAGACAACAAGACTTCAGGTTAGCTGGCCAATAATGGAAAGAGCTAGCACTGATACCTTTTATGAAGAATCCGGGCTTGAAAGAACGGAGAGCCTTGAAAGTCAGTTAAATCAAATTAACCAAACAGTCTTAGACATTGTAAAAACTGACTATTCAAGAAACACTCACAATACGAGTCAGCATACAAATGACGATGAATACGTAAATCAAATTACAACTCGTGCCGTAGAAGTGTTGAAAGGAAACGATTCAACTAAAGATATTTATGAAAACTACATGAGCCCAATGGAAGTGATGATTAGAGAAAATGCACTGGAAGCAAAGGCATCTATTGAGGGTAGGTACATTCCAATACCAACGATTAAAGTCACTTATGACGGTGTCAAGGAATATAAGTTCGTTGACTTTGATCTTGATATAACGAAATTTACGCAGGTTCCTGTTGCTAATCAAATATTAATACAAAACTTGCAGGATTCTTCTGATAGCAAAGTGCTAGATAGTCATCAATATGTTGAATTAGAGAAGGTAGAGCCTATTGTCTTTTTAGCAAAAGAAATTGTTACGCATCCCAGTATCGATTATGAAAAATCTAAAGATTTGCTATTGAAGCTAATAAAGCAGCTTGTTAAGCACTTTACAGATAAATTTGGCAGTGACGGGCTAAATAACATACTACTAATGTTCAAAAAACAGATATCTCGTGAGATTATCAGTCAAATGCTAGAACATAGATATCTTGAGCAAGGAAATCTCAGGGAGGAGATATCTAGCTTAAAGAAGACAAACAATGCATCAACACCGTCCTTCTCAGTAGAGCAGCATTTGTTTGATGATTATGAAGGATCTATAAAAAGAATTTTATTCAATGGGATTGACAAGGGAGTGTTCTCTGCTGCCAAATTTGATAGTAGGCCTGAATTAATGCTTGCTCGAATTTTAGAGCGAGAATCAGGCGTTATAAAGTGGCTCAGACCTGCTCCCACTGAATTTAATATTAGCTATAACGATGGTAAGCAATATGAGCCAGACTTCGTAGTTGAGACAGATGACATGATCTATCTTGTGGAAGTAAAAGGCGAAGACAAAGAAAATGATGCTGATGTATTGGCAAAGAAAGAGCGTGCAGCTAATTACTGCAATATAGTCACAGACTGGGCAAAGAAAAATGGTCAAAAGGAATGGAGGCATGTTTTCATTCCTTCACAAGAGATTCAGATGGATGTATCCTTTGCTGAAAATCTTGCACATAGATTCACTGTTCAGTGAGGATAATAAATAATTAGAAAGGAACAAATTACAATGGCAGTATTTTATAGTTTTCACTATGAACGAGATGTTCTTCGAGTTCAGCTAATCCGACAAATTGGCAGCATCGAAGGACAACGATTACTTAATGCCCAAGAATGGGAGTCTATACGGGCAAGGGGCAGTTCAGCTATCGAGGCTTGGATTGATGAACAAATGAAGTATAAATCAGCGGTAGTTGTACTCATTGGTAAGGAGACGGCATCACGACCTTGGGTTCGGTATGAAATCCAAAAAGCATGGCAAGAAAAAAAGCCTCTTCTTGGAATAAGAATTCATGGCTTATCATCCATGGGTAATGTAGATGAGTCTGGGGCTGATCCTTTCACAAACATGGAAGGGTATAAGGGATATAATCCAAATATTCCTATTTTTGATCCTACACAAAGGGGCTATTGGGGGAACATTGATACAAAAGCTACCTATAATTATTTGGCTCAAAATTTAAAAAATTGGGTGACTAAAGGAAAAATTCGATAATGAACCAGGATGTAAGTTGTCCGTTTTGTCGTATAATTTCAGGCGATGACCCTAACGTTAGAGAAGTGGCGCGTAACCATGAAGTCGTGATTTTCTTTCCAAAAGAGCCGGCTACATTAGGACACTGCCTGATTGTTCCTACTCGACATGTGGAAACTTTTACTGATCTTGCAACAGATGAATTACAACAGGTCATGAGCGGAGCACAAGAGGTAGCTAAAAGGCTTAACAAGGTATTTCATCCTGATGGCATTAATATAGTTCAGTCAAATGGTGCTGCCGCTTCGCAAACAGTTGCTCATGTGCATGTGCATGTGCTTCCGCGTTGGGAAAATGATGCAATCAAAGATTTTTGGCCTGAAGAGACAGACTATTCTGATCAAGAGAAGGACGCAACTCTGGCAAAGCTTAGAGCTACTATAACTCTCTCGGGGGGTTCTCAATTTAATGCAGAAGATCGCCGCCAGAATCTGTCTTTTATCCAAAATATTATTAATAGAATGGCAGGAGCATCATCTAATTCAAAAACTTGGCTGCTTCCCATTGCTACTGCGGCATATGGATATGCGATTGCCAACAAAAGTATTATGGTTACGGCTTTAGGAATGATAGCAACTTTTATTTTGGCATTACTGGATGCTGGATATTTAACAAATGAGCGTAGATATCGTCAGCTGTATAATCAGGTCATATCAAACCCCAATGTCGCAGTTCCCTTTTCACTTAGCTGTTACCGTGAAGGCAAAACGAGATGTGCACGTTTCAAAGAATATATGCGAGCATTGAAATCATGGTCAATCGTACTATTTTACGGAGCATTGCTTCTCACGGGAATTGCGATAATGTTACTGCTTAAATTCGGCTATATCTAGTTATAACCATGTAATTCTGTTGCTTTGTATCAACCACTCCGTCCTTAGCCAGATAAGACTGTCGAATGTTCGGCAGTCTTATTCACTTGACACTTTCGTAGTGTACAGGTAAAATCGATTAGGCTTCGGGGTGTAGCTCAGGTGGCTAGAGTGCTTGCTTGGGGTGCAAGAGGTCGCAAGTTCAAGTCTTGTCACTCCGACCAGAATCATCCACTAAAAGGATGCAATCAAAAACCCGCAAACATGCGGGTTTTTTGTTGTCGAAAATTGGCACAAAAGACAGGTATTGACCGAAAGACTTAAACAACTTCGGAAGAGAAGCCGCTATATTTGAACTATTATATTTATAGTGAGTAAAGCGAGGTTACGGCAATGACAATTACTAGATGTGCTTGGGCGAACAAATCTGAACTTGAGAAGACTTACCACGATTCAAAGTGGGGCAAGCCTTTACACGACGAACAAGAGCTCTTCAAGATGCTCTGTCTGGAAGGCATGCAGGCCGGTTTGAGCTGGTCTTTGATTCTCACTAAACACGACAATCTGTGTGAGGCCTTTGCCGACTTTGACCCTCATGTTCTAGTGACTTACGATGAGCAAAAAATTGAAGAGCTGCTCCAAAACGAAGGTATTATCAGGAATCGTTTGAAGATTAATTCTGTGGTTCACAATGCTCGGCAATATTTCGTGCTTTGCGAGAAATACGGCTCCTTAGATGACTTTCTCTGGTCTTTCGTGGACCACGAGCCAATAATCAATAATTGGGAAAGTGAGAGTGAAATCCCGGCTAGCACTCCCCTATCTGAAGCTATCAGCAAACAACTGAAGAAAGAGGGCTTCAAATTTATTGGACCGGTTATTGTCTATTCATTACTACAGGCCGTCGGCATAGTGAATGATCACGTAGTCGACTGTAGCTTTCGTTTTAACTAATAAAAAAGCCCTCTCGCCGTTTAGCGAAAGGGCTTGACTCTTATTTGATCAAAGAATTAGAACTTTCTTGTATTGCGATCAGACTTGATATTGTCGTTCGGGCGTGGACGGTTCTGTCGGAAGCCCCCGCCACTGTCCTTTCCAGAGCCACGATCATTTCTGTTTCGTGAACCTCTATTGCGATCCCCGCGATCTCTGCGATCATCTCTACCACGAGAGCGGTCATCACGGCGTCGGCCTCCGCCTCCGCCTCCACGTTGCTGTTCAGTGTAACCTTCAGGTTTTTCGCTGGGGTTACGCATAGACAGGTTCAGCCTGCCCTGATCATCAACTTCTAGAACTGTGACTTCCACCTTATCGCCAGCTTCAACGATGTCTTCAACCTTTTCGGTGTGGCCCCAAGCCATCTTGGAGATGTGCACTAGGCCTTCTTTGCCCGGAACGATTTCCACGAAGGCGCCGAAGTTCATCAGACGTGTGACTGTGCCGGTGAATGTAGTACCAGGTTCGGGATCATAAGCGATAGTTTTAACGATTTTCATTGCTTCAGCAGCTGATTCTTGATCAGTGGCTGCAATGTAAACGTGACCTACTGGGCCGTCCTCTTCGACGTCGATCTCTGTTCCCGTTTCTTCAGTTATGCGACGAATCGTCTTACCGCCGGAGCCGATAATTTCTCTGATTTTATCACTGGGGATATCGATCTGATCAATTTTCGGTGCCAGAGCGGCCAAATGGTCACGCGCTTCTGAAATAACAGGATTCATTGCGGTCTCGAGAATATGCAGACGGCCTTTTCTTGTTACCTCAAGTGCATCACGGATAATATCCATGGTCAGACCATCAATTTTCATATCTACTTGAATTGCAGTGATACCGTCTTCAGTACCTGCTACTTTAAAGTCCATGTCGCCGAAGAAATCTTCCACACCTTGAATGTCGACAAAGGTGATGTAATCATTATCGTCTTCGGGATTGCTCATTAAACCACATGTGATGCCTGCGACGGCCTTCTTAATCGGAACGCCTGCTGCCATCAATGCCAGACTGCTGCTACTCACAGCTGCTTGTGAGGTGGAACCGTTTGACATGGTTACCTCGGATACACAGCGGATGGAATAAGGAAAATCCTCTGCATCCGGCAAGACCGGCTCTAAAGCTATTTCAGCCAAGTGACCGTGACCGATTTCACGACGGCCGGGTGAACGACCACCACGAGCTTCTCCCACACTGTAGGCGGGGAAATTGTATTGGTGCATGTAACGCTTGCGCTCCACCGGATTAACTCCGTCAAAGCGTTGGCAGTCGGAAAGAGTTCCTAGAGTAACGATCGAAAGCACCTGGGTCTGTCCACGAGCAAAGAGTGATGAGCCGTGAACGCGCGGGATCAAATCGATTTTTGCCGTTAGCTGACGGATTTCGTCAAGGCTACGATTGTCTACACGCTGTTGATTGCGAATGAGATGGTGACGTACCGCCGCTTTTTCAACCTCTTCCGTAATTTCGCTGGTAAAATCGACGAGCTCAGGATCTTTTTCTTCCAAATAAGCGCTGATAGATTCAGAAATAGCTGTTACTGCAGCTTCACGCTGAGTCTTGTCAGGATTCAGAACCGCTTCGCTCATCTCGTCAAAGAACTTGTCCTTGATTTCAGACTTAAGTTCTTCAGAAGGACCGGCAGCTTCGAATTCAAATTTTTCTTGGCCGATTTCGTCTCTCATCTGCTGAAGCAAACGGCAAACTTTCTTAATCTCTTCATGACCGGCTTCAATAGCTTCAAGCATCAGCTCTTCAGAAACCTCATTAGCACCCGCTTCGATCATCATGATCTTCTCGCTGGTTCCTGCTACATAAAGATCCAATTCTGAGTCGATATAATCTTCATAGTCCGGATTGACAATGATCTCACCATCGATCAGGCCTACTTGGGCTGCAGCGACAGGTCCATTCCAAGGAATATCAGAAATTGCCAAGGCGGCAGAGCTACCGATTAAAGCTGCTACTTTCGGTGAAAAGTCATAATCTACTGCCAAGAGCAAATTGCTAACTACGACGTCTCTTCTCAGCCCTTCCGGAAAGAGAGGACGAATTGTGCGGTCGATAGCGCGGCCATTTAAGATAGCATTTTCGGTCGGGCGACCTTCACGCTTGAAAAACCCACCAGGGATTCTGCCGACACTGTACATTTTTTCTTCATAGTCAACTGTCAAGGGGAAAAAACTCATTCCCGGACGTTCACTTGCTGAAGCTGTTGCTGTCGACAGGATAGTGGTTTCTCCAAATTTTAATAATACTGATCCGCTTGCAAACTGAGCCAGTTCGCCGGTTTCTAAGACTAGCGGTTTTCCATTAAGTTCTATTTCGTATGTTCTTGTTGTCATCGTTTCTTTAACCTCCTGTTAAATGCGAAACGCATAGAATGATAAATACACCAAAGCAACGGCAAGTTCACTGCCGTGTAAACATTAAAATAAGTGTATTTTCAAGTGGGAATCAACTAACAGACGGTAGAGTGTAGAGTCCGCCACTCTTTTATCTCAAAAGAGAAACGCAATCTACGTTCCACAGTCTGCCACTTTTTGCATCACATAATGCAAAGGCGGCAATCTAGTGATTGCCGCAGCTGATTCGTCGTTTACCTTCTCAAGTTCAATCTGCTGATTAAGCTACGATAGCGCTCAACATCTTTTTTCATCAGATAGTCAAGCAGTGCACGTCTCTGACCAACCATTTTCAGCAAACCATGCCTGGAATGGTGATCCTTCTTGTGAACCTTCAAGTGCTCTGTCAACTCGTTGATACGTGTTGTCAGCAGTGCTACCTGTACTTCAGGTGAACCTGTGTCACCGAATCCGGTGGCATACTCTTCAATAATTCTTTGTTTAGTTTCTTTGTCCATTATTCCTCCTAGAATCCAAGTTCAGCGTAACGGTCGGACTGTCCTGAAACGATGAACCGGTCATAACGGTGAAATAGTATCACAAAGCTGATTATTTAGCAAAAGCGCATTTTCAGGGTAACTTATTCCGCTAAAACAAGCTCGCGGAAGAGGTCTCCCCGTTCTTCAAAATGTCTAAATTTATCGTAACTGGTCCCTGCGGGAGAAAGTACGACTGCATCTCCCGGTTGAGACATTTCTCGAGCGACAGCAACAGCTTCTTCATAAGATTCGCAATGTCGGATGTCAAGCTGTGCCTGCGCGGCAGAATCAGCTGCAGCCAGAACAGCTGCTTCAATCAAAGGAGAGTTATCGCCGACTAAGACTATACGTCTTGTGCTTTCCAAGATTACCTTCCCCAGCTTGCTATAGTCAGAATTCTTATCCTTACCGCCCGCAATCAGGATCAGCTCCCTTCCCTGCTCGCGCAGAGCTTCCAGAGTTTTAATCGAACGGTCAGGACTGGTGTCGATCGAACTGTTAAACCAATCTGCTCCATCCAGCTGCCGAATCCATTCTAGGCGATGAGGTACGCCACGAAAGTTTGTCGCAACTTGACGCATAGCAGCGAAATCTGCTTGGTCGAGTGTAGCCAGTACCGCAGCTTGAATATTATCTAGATTGAAACGGCCGGGTAAGAGCACTTTATCGCGATCAACAAGTACCACGTCCTCCCCTGCTCCATCTGTTTTTATCTTAAGTGACTGTTGATCTAACCACGAGTGAGCAGCTTCGTGCTTTTCACAATTAAAAAACCGAACTTCCGACCGCGCTTCTTCCGCCCAGATCCGCGACACTTCATCTGCCGCATTTAGGACTAGAACGTCGTGCTCATTTTGCAAACGAAAAATGTTTTTCTTAGCTGAGCAATATTCAGCGAAATCCAGATGATAATCCAGATGGTTGGGAGAAACGTTACTTACAACTGCCGTATGAATCTTGGCCTGCATATCCATTAACTGGAAGCTGGACAGCTCGACTACGACCTGGTCCTCACTCTTAATCTCCTCAATCCGATCAAGCAATGGCGTGCCGATATTTCCTCCTGTGTAGACCTTGTGCCCCGCCTGCTTCAGGATGAGGCTGATCAAGGTAGTGGTAGTTGTCTTGCCATCGCTGCCTGTGACAGCCGTAACAGGCGCAGGACATAGTTGCAGGAAAAGCTCAATTTCCGAAGTGATTATAGCTCCCCGCTCGCGTTCAGCTACTAAAGGCGGCAGATCGGGGCGCATGAAAGGCGTGCGAAAGATGAGATCAAAACCCTCTAATTTATCCAAATAAGAAGGACCGAGCGACCACTTCAGCTCAAGCCCGTCAGCTTCAAAATTACTTATGGTCTTGCGCATAACGCTATCATCGCTTGTTAAGCGGTCGAAAACATGAATTTCTCCAGTCAACGGATAGAGCCAGCTAATTAGAGGCCGATTGCTAATGCCGGCTCCTAGAACGGCTACTTTTTTGTCTTTTACATAGTCCCGGAACTCTGCAAGTGTTCGATTTTGCATCTGTGTCCTGCTTTCAAATAATAATTGTTTTTATGCTTGCAATATTAGCACCTTTCGGCTATCATAAACAACGTTCACGCGGAAGTGGCGGAATTGGCAGACGCGCTAGTTTCAGGTACTAGTGATCAGTAGATCATGCAGGTTCAAGTCCTGTTTTCCGCACCACAAGCCCGCAATGGTACTCATTGCGGGCTTTTTACTAGTTAGGATTTCTCCGCCCATGACTGATTCTTCAGAAAAATTCAGCATAAACATTGCCGTTCGAGACTTAGCCGAGTTAAGTCGCAGAGAAGGCGGTCTGGCTTCGCCGTTTTATGGTGGAGTTACGGGTGTGGAAGGCATTGCCCTGCATAAAGAGTATGCTCGGCGAGCACCTGAATTTTTCCCCGGGGCTGAGATATACCTTGAATATAGTTTAGCCGGTACTTACTCCCATCCTGACCTTCCCTATGAGCTAAAGATTCAGGGTCGTTGCGACTCGATCGCTTTTGAAGACGGCAGTCTTACATTAATTGAGGTGAAGAGCTTTCGAGGGTCAGCGCGTTTTTTGCCTAAAGATGGTGATACCGTTCACTGGGCTCAGGCTAAGATTTACGCTTACTTGTTGAGTCAATCAGATTTCTTCTTAGAGCAAAAAAGTGTATCCGAAACGATCACTGTCGCTTTACATTATCTATCCTTGGATAATGGTGAGTTGGTCGCTCATGAGAAGACTTACACACGAGACGAACTAGAAGAATATTTTTCTTCAATCTGCAAATATTATCTGACTTCACAGACGGCTTTAATCACACATCGTAAAAGGCGCAATATCCTGAACTGTGAAGCAAGTTTTCCCTTCCCCGATCTACGCCTTGGTCAGCACGATATGATGCGCGAAGTAACAGCCGCCATCAGAGATAAGCAAGTTCTCTTTGTCAACGCTCCTACCGGCAGTGGTAAAACCATAGCTGTGCTCTACCCCGCCTTGAAGGCGCAGGCTCATGGTTTAAATGACAGCATCTATTATCTGACGCCATCGCGCTCGCAGCGAACCGTGGCTGAAGAAGCACTCTCCTTGCTGCGAGAGCATGGGTTTTTGATCCGCGCCATCACAATACGCGCTAAGAGATCGATGTGTGCGCAACCTAAGTTATTCTGCGACAAAAACAAATGCCCTTTCGCTACTACATATTATGCGCGACTACATGAAGCCTTGGGAGAGTTCTCACATAAAGAGGATTTGCTACCGGATGACATCTTTGCTCTCGGACAGAAATATCAGCTTTGCCCCTATGAGCTGTCGATAGATTTGATGAAAAGCTGTGATCTAGTTGTTTGCGACTACAACTACATTTTTGACCCTCGAATTCGCTGGCAGGAACGGCTCGATGATCCCAAGCATAAGTACACTCTGCTGGTTGATGAAGCTCATAACTTGGCGGAACGTAGTCGCTCCATGTTTTCTGCGATTATCGATTCCAAGCAGATCGAAGACTTGAAAGCCATACTGCCACAGGCAACAGCTGAGGCCGACGATCCTTCTTTAGTCAGCGTTCTCGCCTCCTTAACGGAGTTGGAAGAACTGCTCAACTCGTACAGGAATGTTCTAGCTGAGGATGTTAGCGAAACTAACAGAGAGGACTTTGTTAAGCGTCATCAAGAGCTAGGTCTCTTTTTCACGCAGAACTTTTTCGCAACGCATGTGATTCCGCCTAGGCTCGAGTCTTGCGTGGCACGGCTCAATTTCAAATTAATGCAGTTCTTTGAGTTCTTCCGTGACTTCCCTCAGCGAGAGGCAGCTAACATAATTCGTTTCGAGCTCTTGTTTTTTCAACGGATTGCTGAAGAGTACTATGACCAAGCATATATTACGGCGGTGCGGCGTATGCCCGAGGGCAAGATGGCACTTTCACTTCTTTCGCTAGATGCTTCGGAACATCTAACGAATACCTATTACGGTAAATCCTCTGTGGTGTTTTTCTCGGCGACGTTAGAGCCTTATTCCTACTTTGTCAGTCTCCTCAATGCCCGCCACAAGACAGACAAGCCTGAAGTCTTAAAGCTGAACAGCCCCTTCGATCGGAAGAGACGCTTAGTCATTGCCTATGACGAATACTCTGTCCGCTATCGCGACAGGGCGCTTAGCTTGGCAGGAATCGCGGAGCTAATTCTGGAATTAGTGTCAGCGCGTCCGGGCAACTTCCTTCTCTTCTGCCCTTCATTTGCTTACCTGCGCCAGTTGCAGAACTATTTGAAAGAGGCTGAGAGATCCTCGCTCTTGGACATTATCGTACAGCCTCAGCGGATGAATGATCAGCAAAAAACTGAATACCTGAGACGCTTTACAACAGCCCCGAAGGAGCGCTCCTTACTAGGCTTGACAGTTTTGGGTTCACTTTTTACTGAGGGGGTTGACCTGAAAGGCGAAGCACTTACCGGAGTTATCGTAATCGGTACCGGCTTACCTGCCTTAACACCGGAGCGAGAGATCTTGCGCCAATATCATGAGGCAAAGAGCGGGCTCGGATATCAGTACGCCTATACTTGGCCCGGCTTTAACCGAGTCACTCAGGCGGCTGGACGTTTGATCCGCACACCTGAGGACTACGGTGTTGTTTTATTAGTGGATGATCGCTACTCCGGACCGGAATACCAACAGCTCTATCCCAAGGAATGGGATGTGTTTTATGCTGATGATAAAGAGTCCTGCTTGGAAAGAGCTCAAACCTTCTGGGCTGATATTGACTCGACGTCGATATAACCGGTTTCTTCTAACTGCTTAGTCATCTTTAAACCGGTTTCAGTTGTTGCCAGACCGCCAAGAGCGGTTTCACGCAGAGCGGGTGGCAACATGCGTCCGATCTTACCCATGGTATCAATAACTTCATCAACCGGTATACGACTCTTAACTCCGGCCAAAGACATTTCTGCTGAAGACAGAGCAATGACCACACCGGCGGTATTTCTCTTTATACAAGGAACTTCTACCAGACCCGCAACCGGATCGCAGGCGAGGCCCAGTAAATTTTTAAGTGCAATAGCGAGGGCGTGTCCCGATTGATTCGGAGTGCCGCCGCAGATTTCAACGGTGGCAGCAGCTGATATGGCCGCTGCAGAACCTACTTCAGCCTGACAGCCCCCTTCTGCTCCCGAAATTGAAGCCTGGTTCCCGATGACAATACCGCAACCGGCAGCAGTTATCAGGAAGTTGATCTGATCGCGCCGCGACATATTGAGATGGTTGCGAATCGCAAAGAGAACTCCCGGCAGAGTGCCGGAGGATCCGGCTGTCGGGGTCGCACAGATGACGCCCATCGCCGCATTTACTTCGTTGACAGCAGTAGCATAAACCATGGCACGAGTATAAATTGATCCGCTTAAGGCGTTCCCACTTTGCAGATATTCTGCGAGTAGTTTGGCATCGCCGCCGGTCATGCCAGAACGAGACTTAACTCCTTCAATACCCTGAAGGGCGGCACGTTCCATTACCGATAGATTTTGCTCCATATGTTGGAGTACTTCCTCTTCAGTCTCACCCGATTCTTCAGCCTCGGTCTTAAGGAAATATTCGTGTAAAGCCATTCCCTCCCGCTCACATAAATCAATTATTTCTTGTAATCTGTGGATCATAGCTATACTCCTCCTTATTATCAGAATCGCTAATTAAATCAGGTTCTACGTTTAAAGCACCCAGAGCTATTACTTGGTAGATCTGGTTAATCTTGGCAATCTTCTCCATTGCTTCTGCAGGAATCTCGCCATCTGTAGCAAGCATCATCAAGGCTAGTTCTCCTTTGGCCTTACGTGATACCTCCATTTGACTGATATTAATATTAGTGGCAGCCAATACACCTGTTACTTGAGTAATAATTCCTGGCATATCTTTGTAAAACACTAGGATTGCGGGATTCTCACCCGAAAGATGTATATCAAAGTTATCTATTCTTGTAATATCAATGGTGCCTCCACCTAAGGAGACTCCGCGCAAAGAAAGTGTGCGACCGGCTGACTTCAGATAAAGATCAACTGTGTTGGCGTGTTCAGTCGGTTCATCGTTAGTCTCGATGCTCACTTTCAAATTCGCCTCAGCAGCTAGATCGTAAGCTTGGCGGATCTTCTCACTACTGGTGGGAAGGCCGAGCAAGCCTGAAATCAGAGCTAAATCAGTACCGTGGCCTTGATACGTATGTGCAAATGAACCGAAAAGAACAATGCGTACCTCTTCCGGTGTCACACCAAAAATAGAGCGTGCAACCAATCCTATTCGTACAGCTCCTGCAGTGTGGGAGCTTGATGGCCCGACCATTACGGGGCCAATGATATCAAACAAACTTTTATAAACAGACATTAGATACCTCCTTCACAGCAATCATATCAGTCAGAAGGTTTATCTGCCTTTTTCATCCTATTATAGCAAGCTTCTATTAATTCAATCACAGTCTCTTCTCAGTTCTGACAAGTCTATATCGAAGGGATGCTCCAAAAGATCTAGTTTCGTGTATTCTTTTTCCATTTTTTCATGAAGATAAAGATCCAGAAACTGGCTGGCATTTTCTTCCACCTCATCGACAACACTGAAGCGAAATAGACGACTAAAAGGAGCCGTTAAAGTATGTTTTAAAAGCGCCAGAGTACCTGCACTAAGCTTTAGGCTGTCTTCCGAAGTGCTTTCGCAGCTGCGGCGACCACAGATAATGCCGGAGGTCCGAAAGCTAAAATCTGCCTCATCGCTAACAGGTCTTTGGCAGACACTGCAGCTGTCTATGTGAGGAGCGTAACCCGCCTCTGCTAAAAGGCGCAAAGTTGATAAGCGGCTAATCAGAACCGGGCGTTCTGATTGTGATATTTCGTAAATTGTGTAAGCCCAAAGATTAAAATATCTACTATCAGGTGGACTGTTACGAGTCAAATCTCTAAAGACTTCGGCTGCATGAGAGGCTGCAGCTAGGTGTTCCAGGCTTTCGCTGATACCTAAAAAGGCTTCAATTACCTCTCCGTCGTCGACATAGAAACGTTCTTTATGGTAGTAAAATTCATAATTACAGAGGGAGAATAAGTTCGCTAGCGGGCGCAATTTGCTTTTTACGGAACAGGCTCCTCTGGCACTGGCTGAAATCAAACCGTGGTCTGGAGTTAAAATGTGCAGCATGCGATCGCGATCACGATAAGGAAATGAAGCCATCACGAAGCCTTTGCTGCAAATTCTTGTCACGGCAATTCCACCTTTTTGGCATCCAGTCCCAGCGCGGCCAGGTCTTGTGGACGATTCATCCAGTTTTGTCGTACCTTAACATAGAGTTCCAAATGCACTTTCGCTTCCAGCATATCCGAAATAGCAGAGCGCGCTTTCGTGCCAATAGATTTGATCATCTGCCCTTTACGTCCGAGTAAGATTCCTTTATGAGAAGGCTTGTCGCAGAGGATACTGGCTGCGATGTACACTCGACGTGCTTCCGGCGGCTCAGTCTCTTCAGTGAATTCATCAATAGTCACTGCTACGCCAAAAGGTACTTCTTGCTGCGTTTGCAGAAGTACTTCGCGCCTGATCAATTCTTCGGAGAGCTTGCGTTCTGTGACGTTGGTCTCCTCACCTTCCTTAAACAGAGGCTCTTGTATCGGTAGATGTTTCTTAATTTCTTCTAGCATATCCTCTACACCATCACCTTTGGCGGCAGAGATCGGAATAATAGCTTCGAAAGGATAGGCCTCGCTGTAAACAGCAATCAAAGGGAGGATATTTTCCTTAACGACAATGTCACTTTTATTTATTAGCAAGATAACGGGGGTTTCATCCTCGGCCGCCATTTTTAATATTTCTTTCTCAAGTGCGGCTACTAAAGGTTTGTATGTAGCTTCGATCATCAGCAAAAGTACATCTGCCTGCCGAATAGCTGCGCGGGTGGACTTGAGCATGGCTCGCCCTAAGGAAGTCTTCGCTGTGTGAAAACCCGGCGTATCGAGAAAAGCAATCTGACACGTTTCGTCGTTATATACGCTACGGATTAAGTCGCGGGTAGTCTGAGGTTTTGGAGTAGTAATTGCTAAAGTCATGCCGGATAGATGATTCAAAAGAGTTGACTTTCCCACATTGGGTCTGCCGGCTAAAACAGCATAGCCGCTAGGTAGCAGGCGCACTGCAGGATCGCCGCTAATGATTTTCTCTTGTAAATATTTCATCTTTTGCTCGTCTTGCACAGATTCGTGATCGTAACCTAGTAGATGTAAAGCGCCGTGAACCACAAGGAAAAACAGTTCCTCTTCCAGGGTGTTCTCAAACTCGCCGGCTTGCTTATCCACTACCTCCAGACAGATCATCAGATCACCTAAAGAAAGGAGCGGAATTTCATCCGCTACCGGCGGCAACCAGGAGCTGATATCTTCTTCCAGTCTGCCGTCATTCCATTCGAAAGCGGGAAAAGACAAAATATCCGTAGCTTTATCTATGCCGCGGTGTTCACGATTGAGTTCGCGGATAGCGTTTTTGCTGACAAAGCTGACGTCTACGGAAAAATCTATCTCGAATTCTGTCTTGAGCTCTTCTAGGACCGGCAGATAAGTAAACGTACTCTGAAGGGCTTCCTCAACTTGATTCTGTAGTTGTTCAGAATCATATTTTCTTTGCTTGTTGTGAATCGTTATTTGCACCTGATATATTTCTCTTTTCTACTGTGCAGCAAGTTCTGCTTCCGGATATTCGACTCTTTCATGGAAATGACCTGCATATACTTGCAGGAAAGCATCAATTATTATCTCGATATCGGCGAAAGAGAGTCCTGAATTCCTCAATTGTTCCTGCTCAATTTTTTCTTTAAAAATACTGCGTATTAATTTCTCCGAATCAGCAATATTTACTATTCCGGACGAACGCATGGCGGCTTCGGTCGAGTCTGCCAGCATGACCACGGCTGACTCCGGAGTTGAGGGAATCGGCGTAGTGTAACGGTACGGCTTATCGCTTGGACGTTCCTGTCCCCTCTTCTCTGCTTCTTCTGTCGCCTTGTGATAGAAATATCTCAGCCTGGTACTACCGTGATGTTCGTTGGCAATGCGCAGGATCGGCATGGGCAATCTGTAGCGCTTGCCGATCTTTAAGCTGTCGATTGGATGCTGCGTGATAATCTGTGCACTTTCTAAAGGCGGCAAATGATCGTGTGGGTTTTCGCCCTGCTGATTCTCTGTGAAGTACATCGGGGCTTCCAGTTTGCCAATATCATGATAATAGGCGCCTGTGCGGGCAATCATGGAGTTTGCGCCGATGGCTTCGGCTGCAGCGTCTGCTAAATTGGCAACCATCAGGCTGTGCTGAGAAGTGCCCGGAGCTTCAACAAAGAGGCGTTTGAGCAAAGGATGTCCAGGCTGGGAGAGTTCGATCAGCCGTAGAGGTGAGACTGTGTTAAAGATCATCTCGTACAAGGGCATGATGCCAATGGCGACAATAACTGAAAGCACGCCGCTTAAGACCGTCTGCACGACATTGGTGGAGATCAAAGCCCAAGTTTCCTTCTCCAGTAAGCCGATGACTACAGTGAGGAAAAAATTACTAATTGCTGTGGCCAGAATAATCTTAGCGTAATTGTCCTGTCGGCTGATTCCACGCGTGTTAATAGCAGCGACTAAAGAACCGCTCATGGCAATGAGCGGAAAAGCCGGAGCGAATCCGACCATCGGAGATACCAGTAAGACCAGCAAAAAGGAAACAACCAGTGCCGATCTGAAGCCGAAATAGGCTGTGACCACAACAGCGCTGAAGTAAATTGGTGGAGCCAAGGAATAGTATGAAGAAACATAGGCCGACAAAATCAAAGTTATCAGAACCGTGATAATAACAGCTATGATATGTCGCGGCTCATCAAAGATCTCGCGATTATATCTGGAGAAAAACAGCCAAGCCAGTACTGCAACAACTAAAACTAGGCCTACGGTGCCAACAATTGTAATCCAATCAACCTCGTCGCTGTCGATCAGATCCAGAGCTACAAGCTTTGCCATGACGTCCTCAGTCACAACCTCACCTGCAGTTATGATCCTACTGCCTCTGTTGACCATTACAGGGTTGTTCAGGACCTGTTCGTAAGCTGCCATTTTAGCGTTTTCTGTCGCCTCGACATTGTATTCAATGTTCGGATCGATCAGAAGTGAGAGGAAGCGGACAATCATATCCTTATCACTGGAATTGAAACTAAGCTGCTCAGCAATGCGCTCGCTGCTCTCGGTCAATTCAAGTTGTAAGGAAACAGAGTCTAAGGATTTTAAGACCAGAGCACTTGCTTCTGTTTGTAGAATGCTGAAAATAGAATCCAGCCTACCGCGTTCAATCCGCATTAGTTCTTCGGCATCACCTGACTGAATCACGATATTCAAATTCTGATCGAGCGCCGAAATTAACGAGGAGGCAGCCAATTGGATGGTAGACTCAGACGGCCTGCGAGTTGGTACTCTAACAGGTCCATCATTATTGTCAGGATCAACATCTGTGCCATTTGCCGTTTCCAGCGGATACAGCTCTGCCCTTCTTTCATCAACCAAGCTTCTAAACATGCTTACTGCGGACAGAGAAGCAGCACTCTTCTCTTCTGAACGCATCATGACACTAGGTACCAGGGTCATTGCTTCCCTGGCTCGCCTCTCGGTCTCTGTTTCATCGACAATGGCACGAGGAGCGACAATGTCATAAAGACTGGTATCGCCAACATTCAAGTCGTACGTGCGGGGAATCGAACCGAAGTAGACAATGATCATGCTCGCTATCAAGGTAAGAGCAATTAGCAGAGCGGTTAAAAAGCGTTTGCTACGTAAGGATACTTTCATCGTTTATAACCCTCGCGTCGATTTTTCATTCTCTTCTCATCTGCTTTTTCATAGGCGCGAATGATCCTCTGCACTAGGGGATTTCTAACTACATCTCGCTCAGTCAATTCGATATTAGCAATGCCTTCAACGTTTTTCAGCAAGGCGGCAGCATCAGCCAGACCGGAACGTGTGCTTCTAGGCAAGTCGATCTGAGTAATGTCACCGGTGACTACTGCTTTGGCGTTGTAACCGATGCGAGTCAAGAACATTTTCATCTGTTCCCGCGTAGAATTCTGCGCTTCATCTAAAATGATGAAGGCATCATCCAAAGTGCGCCCTCTCATGTAGGCAAGCGGTGAAACTTCAATCTCTCCACGTTCTAAATGCCTATGGTAAGCATCGTAGCCCATGAGATCATTCAAAGAGTCGTATAAAGGCCTCATGTATGGATCTACCTTGTTCTGTAAATCTCCGGGCAAAAAACCTAAATTTTCCCCTGCCTCAACAGCCGGTCGCGTAAGAATGATTCGCGACACGTCGTGATCTCGGAAAGCCTTAACCGCCATAGCTACAGAGAGATAAGTCTTGCCGGTTCCGGCAGGACCGATTGCAAAGGTCAGATCGTGTTTGCGAATAGCTTCAATATAATTTTTCTGGCCGGCTGTCTTGCTCAAGACGGGCTTACCTTTGGCGTTGACGCAAATTAGATCAGGTGTAAACAGCTCGGCCTCCGAAAAAGTATCCGCCAGAGCAGCGTCAAGCAGATAGCGCACCAATTGCTCAGTGACCGGAGTGCCGTCCCGACAGAGCTCGTGCAGACGGTCGAAAATCTGGGCAGCCGCTTCCACCTTTTTCCTAACCGGCCCCCTGATCACCATACCTTCAGCAGTGGTTTCACAGTCGACAGAGAGAGCCCGTTCTACTAGGTCGCCATGGCAGCTACAAGCTCCGAGCAGAGATAAAGCCTCTTCCGGACTATCTAATTCAATATGTTTTTCAAAAATACGATTATTTTTTTCCATATCTACAGTATATCTATAATTAATCTATTGGGTTGCGTTTAGGACCGGTTTTATTAAATCGAACTGATAGGCAATGCGATCCTCTTTTAGGGCAGGAATTTCTACATTGGCTAGTATTTCAATACGTATTGTGGGAGCCTCATCTCCAAGTTGCGCGCTTATAGATTCGCTCACTGACTCCAGATACGGGAAAACTGATCGCTCGAGATCATCAGGTCGCATGATGGCTTTGATTTCAAAATCATGCTCACGGTCAAAGGCGACACCGTTAATGAGAATAGAGTCTTGTCGGGCACGAATTTCAGTTGTAGAAACTTTTCGTTCGCCATTAATCGAAATCGCCTGCGCACCCAAAGCAGATAACTCGTTGACGAACTCTCTCAGGACACTATCTTTCATCTTTTGACCCGGAAGAGTTTTAAGATTGATTACAACACCGGAATTAATCGCAGGTCGCAAGCCGGCGAAGGTCGCGTAGCCTTCTCTTTCATCAATGAGGCGCGAAAGCACTTCATTGCCCTCCCCTGTCAGATCATCTTCAAGTTCTCGGATATAATCCTGCAGTTGAGAATTACGGTTGGATAATTCTTCATTACGACGTTGATACTCAATAACATTATTCTGCAGGTCCTGCATACTCTTCTCACTCAAACTGCTTAAATTCTGTCCCTTCATCAGCAGAGCCAGTGCCAGTCCCAAAAGTACACAGATTAGCAATAAGCCACCTCTTTGCAAATATTTCTTTTTTTTCATTTGTACGTAATCTCCTAAGGCTTATCTAAGTTCTAACAAATTTATCTGTGAGCGGTAGTCTCCGGTGCGGGAAAACGAAGGAAGTTCCAAATTGTTCTCCACTGCCACATTCATGCGTATGCCGATCTCAGGATTTGTAATATGCTTGAGATAGGCATCGGCGGCGATAGCATTCGCCATGTCTTCAATAGGTCCGATTGCCTCGATAACATAAGGTGGCATTTGCCTCATGTCATAGCATAGAATAGTTGGTCCGATACAACCGATCTTGGCTACAGCGGTAAGGCGCATATCATTAAAAGCCAGAGCCTGAGCACCGTTGGCCTTCAAAATGTCTATGACGTGAAGCACTGTTTTGTCATGAACGATGGCTTCGATCGGATGTATCGTAGGATCGTACTCTATTCGATCCTGTAGAACGATCCTTATGCCAGGTCCTTCGACAGCAGTCAAGCCGGCAACCACAGCGTAGGTCTCTCTCTCTTTAAGAAGCTGATCTAAATCTTCGTGCCCTTCCAAACTTGCGATGAGCACGTCCTTCTTAGCCTCTAATTGCTCGTTTTGATCAATTAAACGCTGGTTTTGAGCTTCTAAAGCCTCATATTCAAGAAGAGTCTCCTGATAGTGAGCAATGCGTTCGCTACTGCTATCTTTGCCCGCAAGCAAAGACCGACCGAATGCACTAAGCGCAAGGCCCAAGACAAGCATCAGGAGAGCAATTAATAAACTGTGTCGCTTCTTTTTTGTCATATATTAAGAATACATCATGTGCAAGTAAGTTTGTTTGAATGTATCAAATATTTTAACTAATATTCTAGCACTTATTTTCTATAAATTTCTTCCAAGAAAAAATCGAATCTTCGTGGCAAGTCACTGCTGAAACTGAGCTCTTCGCCACTTACAGGATGAGTAAAAGCCAATTTCGAGGCATGGAGCAGTAGATCGTCTTCGTCCAAAACACGAACGCGTTTGCCTCCGTATTTCTCATCATTCAAGATAGGGCAGTTAATCATTGCAAGATGCACCCTAATCTGATGAGTGCGTCCTGTCTCAAGTCGGAGGAGCAAATGCGAGAGCCCGTTATTACTACCCAAGACTTCGAAATATGTCCGCGCATACTTGCCTTCAGGCTGGACGGACATACGCTTTCGCTCCTTGGGGTCTCTACCCAAAGGAGCGTCGATCAAGCCTGAGTCTGTTTCGGGCGTACCCAAGACAATGGCCTGATACTCACGCAGTACGTCGTGTTTTTTGAAGGCTTTTGCGAGTTCCTTATGAGCGTTATTGTTCTTGGCAATCAGCAGCAAACCCGAAGTATCCTTGTCTAAGCGATGCACAATGCCGCGTCTCCTACTGTCGCCAAGATCTGATAAATTATCTCCGAAGTAGTTTTGTACAGCTTCAGCCAAAGTGCCGGAGCTGTGCCCTGGTGCAGAATGAGTGACAAGCCCGGCTTCTTTCTCAACAACAGCTACGTCCTGATCTTCATAGATGACATTTAAGGGTGGAGCTTTTTTCTCTATTTCTGCTTCACCAACCACATCGACCTCAAAATATTCGACTCGGATAAGGTCATTAGTTTCCACAATATAAGAACTTTTGACTGGGCTGTCATTAATCAAAACAGAATTTTGGGAGATCAATTTTTGCCAGAAGGAACGTGATTTATCAAGGAAAACTTCGGCCAAAAACCGATCGATTCGCTGCCCCGCAGCCTTTTCCTCTACACGGAACTCATGCAGCATCGTCATCTGCTCCCGGGGTGCTTACCGTATCATCGATGCGTAGCAAATTATTTACAAAATGCTTATCAATTATGGCAAACAGAATTAAGAGACCGGCGCCAATGGTGATGCACATGTCAGCCACATTAAAACTGGGGAAATAATAAGAACCGAAATTAAACATGAGGAAATCAGTAACGGCGCCAATGCGCACGCGGTCGATCAGATTACCCAAACTACCCGCTAAGATCAAAGCCATTACCAGGCGTGCCTTCTTGTCCTCAGTCCCCTTTATCCAGTAAATGATAAGGAGTGACATGAGAAAAGAGAGCAAAGACAAGATATGAATGCCCCAAGAGACACCGGAAAGAAAGCCCCAAGCCGCTCCTGTATTTTTTGACATTCGGATTTGGAAAAAATCGGATATAACCACGATAGATTCACCCGGTCCCAAAAATCGTTCAACCAGCCCCTTAGTCAGCTGGTCCAATGTAAGTAGAATTGTCACAATTATGGCTGCCATACTTCTAAACTTTCTATTCCAAAATAGGGTAATTCCGCTGTACCGGCTAAAACTCCTTCGACCCCGTCACGATACCACAGCAAGGTTGAGGTAGTGCAAAGCCCGATTACGGGAAGTTCTGAAAATAAATCGTGGACAGCCTGCAGATAGCGAGCTTCAAGACCCTGTCCCTCTTCGAGCATGAGCGCCTGCTTCATTCTGCCCTCAGTCAGTATCGTCCTTTGTGTGGCTGAAACACTTAGATTGCCGACCAGTTCGTACTCCAATAAACCAAGGGCATAATCGAAGGGGTCACCAAAAGCTGCGCTCTGATCTAACAAGAGCGCCAGATCATAATCCTGCTCTTTCAGCTCTTCTTCGTAATCTTCTGCCCGCACCAACTTATATTCAGCTTCTCCGCCGATTTGTGCTATGAGTGATGTCAATTGATTCTGTAGCCCGTACGGATAAAACACTCGTGGCAGAAGGATACGATAAACAGGCAAATCCACTTCAGTTCCTGCATCGTCATTCGAGTCAGAATCGCTTTGATTATTGGAAGCGTCATCCTCCGAACTGCTACTTGTACCGTCATTTTCGTTTACGATCTCACTTTGCTCGAGCAGTCGGGCATCGCCGGGACGGATGTAATATGGTGAGTACTGAAAAGGTGCACTTATAGACTCTGGACTGTTAGTAGGAAAAACAGTTTCAAGCTGAGCTCTGAGATTGCTGTTCGGTACATATAAAGAAACAAAACCTGAATCTTCATAATCCTGGCTCCTAACCCGTGAACGCCCTTGTAGACGGGAAGCTTCCGTACGATCCATGAGGAGCACGTCGAGCTCGTCATTTTCGAACAAGGCTAACGCTTCCATTACATCAGCACAGTTGACAGCAATAATTTCCTTAGCTTTGGCCTC
>DIRG01000102.1:24626-29461 GCA_002427475.1 Mageeibacillus sp. UBA5442 | reverse complement strand
AGTAGATCCAGAATAGGAGCAGCTTCGTGCAAGAGTATTTTGATAGTATTAGGATCACTACTATCAATAGCCTTGATCAAGCGACCGCGCTCAAGACTGACCTTATAAGTAGCAGAAAAACTCTCGACCTGAGCGGGCTCTCCCAGTACGGGAGTATCGATATAGTAATCATAGGTATCATCCGCACTATCCGTTGTCGGCTCTGAAGTCTCTTCAATCTCATCGTCGGCATCCAGATCATCCTCTGTGCTATCCGGCTCGTCAATCGTTTCCTCTACATCAGGCTCCAAATCATCCGGCTCAGTCCCATCAGGATCATCGGTTTCAGTATCGGGATCAGTGTCCGGCTCTGCATCAGGATCTATCTCATCTCCGTTCGGAGGAGTCTGTTCCTCGTCCTCCCACTCTTCAAGAGAATGCTCAAGATTTATTTCAAGCCACAGACGCAGGGAGGCTTCAACATCGGCAGCAGTCAAGTTCTCACCGGAGTGAAAGTTCACATCCTTAAGATTTAACGTCCACGTCAGCATGTCGTTAGATACTTGCGCGGACTCGACCAGCTGCGCCTGTAAGGAACCCGCAGCATTAAAGGCAAATAAAGAATCATAGACCAATGAAAAAACTGAACGATTAACATACGAATGTTTCCGCAACGGATTCAGATTCCCCTCATCTAGATAACGTAGGCGTAAGCTTGCAGAAGGTGTTTCAGAACCGGCAACAATAGTGGGGATCAAGTTCTCGCTCGGATTAATTACAGGATCGGAGTTTTGGGTTTCGGGACTGCTTTGGCAAGCCAGAGGAAATGCGAACAGCAATAAACAAAGCCCTAATGAAAGTACGGCTTTTACTCGACTGCGTAGATGGAAAGACTGTTGTTGCTTTGACCTTTTCATGCTAGAAACCAGACTACCATAAAGTGAAAGATTTATGAGTGCAAAAACTGCCTGAAATAATTTCTCTTTAGCTGCGACGTGATGTCATTAAATGAATTTTTTTCAATAAAAAAGCTGTCTCCTCAACAGAGACAGCTTCTCTACTTTATTTAGCATAATCAACTACACGACTTTCCCGAATAAGATTAACTTTGATCTGACCGGGATAATTAAGCTCTTGTTCAATTTGTTTGCTTATTTCGTGTGCGCGAAGAGGCATTTCCTCTTCAGACATTTTTTCCGGCATGACGATTACACGAATTTCACGACCGGCTTGTACTGCGTAAGAACTTTCTACGCCTTCCATTGAATTAGCGATTTCTTCTAATCTTTCAATACGTCGAATATAGTTTTCAACGTTGTCCCTACGGGCTCCTGGTCTTGCTGCCGAGATTGCGTCTGCGGCGCCGACCAATGAAGAGATTAGCGTGTTAGGTTCTGTATCGCCGTGGTGTGACTCGATACCGTTAATGGTAATCTTGTCGAGCTTATGGCGTTTCGCCAGCTCCACACCTAATTGAACGTGGGAACCTTCCATTTCAAAATCAACTGCTTTACCGATATCATGCAGGAGACCTGCACGTTTAGCTGCATCAACATCGAGATCCAATTCGGCTGCCATCATTCCCGTCAGGAAGCATACTTCGATAGAATGCTGTAGGACGTTTTGTCCGTAACTGGTACGATAACGCAGTCTGCCCAGAGTATTAATAATCTCTTGTGGCAGTCCGATAACGCCAGTTTCAAAGACGGCCTGTTCACCCGCTTCAATAATCGAGTTCTTGACCTCTTTTTTAGCTTTTTCTACCATTTCTTCAATGCGGGAGGGATGTATTCTGCCATCCTGAACGAGCTTTTCAATTGCAATCCTGGCAATTTCTCGTCTTATAGGATCAAAGCAAGAAATAATCACTGCTTCAGGGGTATCATCGATGATCAGATCAACACCGGTTAATTGTTCAATGGTGCGGATATTGCGCCCTTCTCGGCCAATAATTCTACCCTTCATTTCTTCATTGGGTAAAACTACAACCGACACGCTTGCGTCTGAGACATAGTCTGAGGCGTAGCGTTGGATTGAAGAGACCACAATTTCTTTTGCTCGGTCATCAGCTTTCGCCTTACTCTCATCTTCAATTTTGCGGAAAAGAACTGCCATATCATGGCGGTATTCTCTTTCAGCATCTTCGAGGACTAGATCACGCGCTTCACTGACTGTTAATCCGGCGATGCGTTCCAACTCGGCAGTTTTTTGGGCTTCAAGTTCTTGAATCTCTGCTTCTCGCTCATCCAAAGTACGTTCACGTAGGTCGTTGTTGCGACCACGATCTTCTACACTTTGAGTTCTGCGATCCAGCTGTTCTTCTTTCTGCTCCAGACGTGCTCGTTCACGAGAGATATCCTGACGCTTTTCGCGTACATCTTTCTCTAACTCGAGACGGGCTTTGTGAACTTCTTCTTTCGCAAGCAATAATAACTCACGTTTTTTATCTTCACCTGTCTTAACAGCTTCACCAATTAGTTCTAAGGCTTCTTCTTCTGTCTTTTTTCGGGACTCATCCAGCTTCTTACTCTTTTCATCCAGACCTTTGATAAAATACATTCTGGTTAAAAGCACAGCGAGGAGAGCACCGATTGAAAGACCGACTAATAATTCTAGCCAGTTAATGGTAATCACCTCCATATTTAATTGTCAAACTACAATACAATGATATTAAAATATAGCAATAAATAATTACTAATAATCTCATCGTTAGTTACTGCATGTAATTGTATTAGTGATTAATGCAGATGTCAAACATTTGTTTAATTTGAAAGGGCTGATCAAAGATCAGCCCTTGGTCAAGCAAGATATTTCTTTGTTAACTAAATCTTCTGATAGACTTCTTTGACGATTTCTTCGCAGAGTGTTTCTGCTTCTTCCAGGTATTTTTCGCAAGATTTTTCAGCCTGTCTGGCTATTTCTTCATCTTTAACACTAGGAATATTGATGCGTACATTCATGACAGCGGATTCGACAGAGGCGCGAGCAAGATAAGCTCCTACTCCGGCATCAGAAATGCAGTTTTTATTACCATAGCGAGCAAGTGAACCCATATGCTTAAGAATTTGCAGACTTTTACCTGCGGTATCCAACGGTACCTGCATGGAAACTATAGCTGCATTAGCCATGGCTTCTTTGCGGACTGCGATCTCTTCTTCTGTTTCCTTAGGGAGACGCAAGGCGTCCATAAAAGTGTTAAAAGCGACCGTATCCTCGTCAATTAGATCTACGAGCTCTGCGTGCAATGTGCTTAGAGCAGTGTAATCAGCTTTGACTGCTGTCTTATTCTCTTCGCTCAGTTCGGCGAAAGATTTCTTATCTTTAGTGAGATTGTAAACCATCTCACCGAGGGCAGCGCCCAAGGCGGCTACTAAAGCTGCCACACTACCACCACCGGGAGCCGGCGAATCGCTAGCGGCTTCAGCAATAAAATCTTCTACAGTATAGTTTTTAAATTTAGACATTCATACCTCCTGAATCTGCTGCAGTACATCGGATAAGATGTCCTGAGACAAAAGTTCTTTTAATTTTACTATATCATCAGACAGTACACGATCTCTGTCAAGGAAGGCAATCTGCTCCCTCACAAAATTATAAATCAGCTCTGTCCCCTCACCTAGTTGGCGCTTTTCCTGCACATCTAGTGCTTGAGCGGCCGCTATCAGTTCGATTGCGATTACATGCAAGACGTTCTCCGTAACCTGCAAAGCCTTGCGAGCTGATATGGCACCCATACTCACATGGTCTTCTTTATTCGCTGACGACGGGATCGAGTCCACTGAAGCAGGATGGGTGAGAACCTTGTTCTCGGAGACCAGTGCGGCTGCAGTGTACTGAGGGATCATTAAGCCGGAATGAAGCCCTTCACTCTCAATTAGGAAGGCTGGTAAACCACCGGATAGTTGGGGATTCACTAAGCGTTCGATGCGTCTTTCAGAGATATTTGCCAGTTCTGCCGTAGCAATTGATAGAAAGTCTAATGCTAGAGCCAGCGGTTGGCCGTGGAAATTTCCACCCGAGATTACCTCTCCTGTCTCAACGAAGACAAGAGGGTTATCGGTGACCGCATTAAGTTCGGGCTTGATAACGTTCTTAACATAATTAATCGCATCTAAACTGGCACCATGCACCTGAGGGATACAGCGCAAGGTGTAGGGATCTTGAACATCTTCTATTCTGGTGTTGGCGTATTCACTGCCTTCTAGGAGCCGCAGCATATATTGGGCAGTGTCAATCTGTCCCTGCTGCTGTCTCAGTGCATGTATACGTGCATCATAAGCAGCTGTAAAGCCGTGCAAGGCTTCAAAAGTCAAGGCAGCGGCTGCTGTGGCTGCTTGCATAGATCTTTCAGCTTGCAGCAAGGCCAGCGTGCCGACAGCTGCCATGATTGTAGTGCCGTTAATAAGGGCTAATCCGTCTTTGCCGCTTAATGTGACGGGACTGAGATCGTTTTTGCGCAGGGCTTCTGCGCCGGACATTTCTTCGCCATCGCAAATCGCTCTCCCCTCGCCAATCAAGACCAAGGCCATGTGGGCCAGGTTTGCCAGATCGCCGGAAGCTCCCAGTGAACCTTGTTGTGGAATAATCGGTATAATATTTGCATTCAGGCAGTCTAGTAGCAAGTCGGTTACTTCCGGATTCACTCCGGAAAAGCCTGATGCAAGAGTATTCAGACGCAGAAGCATGATGGCCCGGGTTATGGTTTCGGAAAAGGCGTCTCCGACGGCACAGGCGTGGCTGACAATCAAATTGCGCTGTAATTCAGCGTTGTTCTCCTCAGAGATATAGACTTTCGACATTTCACCGAAGCCGGTAGAAATGCCGTATGTTGCTTTGCCACTGGCGGCAATCTCCTG
>DIRG01000102.1:14092-24263 GCA_002427475.1 Mageeibacillus sp. UBA5442 | reverse complement strand
GGCACGAAATATGACTTATTAATCTCGTAATATTGTAGTTGACTCTGCTAGAGATTTCCATTCGATTCTAGCAATGATTGCGCTAAATTTCGGGATTCACTTTCGTTTGTTTTGCCGCTTAAAAGTCGCGCTATTTCTTCGACTCGGGCGTCATCGTTTAGCTCTTCCAACTTGGTGCGCGTGCGGTTTTCATCAACAAGCTTGACGATAAGTAGGTGCTTTTTAGCTGCTGCTGCGATGGGAGCACTATGTGTGACGCAAAGAACTTGGCGGAAGCGTCCTATACCCTGGAGCTTTTCCGCAATGCGTTGGCTGGTCTCACCTGCAACGCCGCGATCTATTTCATCAAATATAAGCACTGAGACATTGTCCACGTCTGCAAGAACGGTTTTAATAGCAAGCAAAATACGTGATGCTTCTCCACCGGAGGCGATATTGATCAGAGGTTTCACAGGCTCGCCGGGATTCGCAGAGAACATAAAGGAGACACGATGCGGATCTCGAGGTGGATTGCCGCGGCTGGGGATCTTTTGGATCTCAACGTCGAAGGAGACATCCTTCATGTTAAGCGAGCGCAGTTCGAGGATTATTTTCTTGATCAGAGAGCGGGCAGCATCTTGCCGCACCTGCATTAAGTCGGAGCTGCATTCTTGCATAGTCTTCAGAACCAGTTCTTTTTCAGCTAATTTTTCCTCGTAAATACGATCAGAATCTCTGAGAAAGGCAAATTCCTCACGCGCTTCTTCCAAGTATTCCAAGATCTCTTCGACAGACTTACCGTACTTGTCCTTCAACCTTTGGAGTAAAGACAAGCGCTGATCAATCTCTGCTACTTGCTCGGGATTGTAAGAAACTTTATCGCTAGTACGGTTGAGTTCATAGACTAATTCGTCGAGATCTGTCTCGATATTATCTAAATCCTGAGCCAGCTGTTTACACTTACTGCTGTAACGAGCAGCTTCCAGCAAAGCTCTCTTCGCGTGCCTAATCATGTTGAGTGCGCTGACTTCACTATCAGCAGACAAAGCTTGTAAACTGGTGTTCAGCTGCTCAGCCAAAGTTTGCAAAGCTTGCATTGTTTTGGCGCTCTTGAGGAGTTCAGCCTCTTCGGAAACTTGCAGATCGGCTGTTTCAATTTCTTCAATCTGATAAGCTAGGAAGTCTTTCCGACTGGCACGTTGCTCAGGAGATTGTCCGAGACGTGCGATATCTTCTTCGATCAATAACAAGTCCTGCAACAGTTCCTGGTATCGCGACAGCAGAGAATCAGCTTCAGAACCTGAATAAGCGTCGACAAGTTCGCGGTGCAAAGAGTCGTCGAAAATTGCTTGTTGATCATTTTGACCGTGAATAGCCAAAACGTCCTTCATTTTATCGCGCAAAGTACGGATCGTCACAAGTTCACCGTTAATTTTGGCGTAACTTCGACCGGAAGAATTGAGACTGCGGAAAATGAGAAGTTCTTCATTAGCTTCTGATTGAAACAAAGCCTCTACCCTGGCCTCATCACAACCTGTGCGCACCATATTGCGATCGCTTCGATTACCGGACAGAAAATCAAAGGCATCGATCAAAATAGATTTACCGGCACCGGTTTCACCTGTGAGCACAGTGAAGCCGTCAGCCGGCTCTATCACGAGTTCTTCGACTAAGGCAAAATCATGAATTTCTACACGTAAGAGCAGCATTAAGTCTGACTAATAGGCTTGATCCGGACGGGGGTCACCGGTTGATAGTCCAATCAGTCTTAAACGCAATAAATCTGCAATTTCCGTGCTGTCTGTAGCTATGAATATTGTGTCATCGCCGGCTAGGGTACCGAGGATTTCATTAATATGCATAGAGTCAAGAGCGGAAGCTGCCGCCTGGGCTGTTCCCGGCAAAGTCTTGAGAATAACAAAAGCGCCCGCTGTATTTACCGAAATTACAGACTCACTGAAAACGTTCATCAAACGTCCGGCTGCAACCTCACCACTATGTTTCATAGCTACATATTTGGATTTACCGTCTCCGGTAGCAACCTTGACGATGCCTAGTTCTTTGATGTCACGCGAAACTGTAGCTTGAGTAAAGGTCATGCCGCTTTCCGTTAAAGCTTCCACCAGCTCAGACTGTGTTTCGATGTTTTGCTCACGAACGATTTTCAGAATCCTTGATTGGCGTTGAGTTTTGGATGGTTTCATTTAGACTAAGCCCCTTTTTTGTATTTTTTCCGGCAATGTCTGGAAGAACTTATCTTCCCAGATGCGGATGAATCGAAAAGCGTGTTTGGAGCATGCTATTTCGACCCGGTCATTATGATAGATGTCGTAATGTGAACGCCCATCCACAGACAAGGTCGCACAGTTAGGATACTGCTGAAGCTTCAGTGACACAGTAGTTTCAGCGTCAGCAATATAGGTACGGTTGTGCAGAGTATGTGGACAAATGGGCGTAATTAATAAAAGATTCATAGTTGGGTGAACAATAGGTCCACCGGCTGACATGGAATAGGCGGTTGATCCCGTCGGAGTGGATACAATTATGCCGTCACCCGGTATGCTTTCAACCGGAACGTTCTCAATTTCAAGATCAATGGTAACAATGCGCGGACAACCACCGCGAGCAAGAACGACATCATTAATCGCATGATCGTGAGCAAAGCGTTTACCTTCAGCATCATAACAGCTGACATCTAGCATTATGCGATTCTCGATGCTGTACTCTTTATTGACAAGGCGTTTAACTGCCACTTCCAGCTTTTCCACCTCAATCTCCGGCAAAAAACCAACCTGCCCCAGATTAACTCCCGTTATAGGCAGGCTATAGGCGCTATCACGATGAACAGCGGAGATAAAGGTCCCATCGCCACCCAGGCAGACAATAATATCGCAGGTGTCGTAGGAGGCCCTCTCTAAGCCCGGCATAGCAGCTATATCCGGCGCTACATCTTCCTCTAATACTGAGGTAGCACCATGTGCGTCAAAAAGAGAAATTAGCCGACGTGTAGTGGCAAAATTAATGTCGCGTGATGAATTTGGATAAAGCGCAATACGCAATTCCTTCCTCCCCAATCTCCTCTAGGTTTAGTTCAGCTTATCGTAATCTTACTCGCTACAGATCATTGAGTGATCATCTCAAGGATGCTGCGTGCCAGTCCTTCCGGATCCAAGCCTTCTGCCTGAAACAACTCAGCACGTGTAGCCTGTTCCCGGAGAACGTCCTTAACACCGATCGCCTTCATATTAATTCCTGTCTGCTGTTCGCACAAATCAGCAATAAAGGATTGGCCAAAACCGTTGTGAAGACATCCGTCCTCAACAATGAGTAATTTGCCCGTCTTATTTGTAGATTTTAACACAAGATCGTTATCAAATGGTTTTATAAATAAAGCTGAAAATAAATCAATTGAATATCCGCTGCCAATAAAATTATCAATCGCCAAGAGAACCTGCAAGATCATGGGTCCGACGGCCAATACCGTTAAATCTGAACCCGAGCGTACATGGCGTGGTTGCTGCAAATCCTCGAGCGATTTAGGCTCGGACAGATTTTCATCCAGAGAAATTAGATCCACAGTAGAAGCCAGATCGCGAGGATAACGAATCATCACAGGACCCTCATATTCGTGGGCATGAACAAGGCAGCGTTCCAAGTCAACTGCGGTGGCCGGGGCCATGATGCTGAGATTGGGTAAGTTTAAGCACATGCTCAAGTCGTAGAGCCCTTGGTGTGTAGGACCGTCGGAGCCGACAAGTCCCGCACGATCTACGGCAATTATCACCGGTAAATTCTGCAAGCAAATATCATGAATAAGCTGATCCATTCCTCTTTGTAAAAAGGTGCTGTAAAGCGCGACAACCGGTTTCGCTCCGCCTGCGGCAAGGCCGGCGGCTAGAGTGAGTGCATGCTGCTCTGCTATACCGACATCATAGAAACGATCCGGGAAGCGGTTCTTAAAAGTACATAAGCCGGTTCCTTGCGCCATCGCGGCAGTGATGGCGACAGTCTTCTCGTCCCGCTCGCCGAGAGTCAACATAGTGTCCCCAAAGACTTCGGAGAATGTTTTCTGTTGTCCAGGATCATCATCTGCAAGACCGTACTGTTTCGGGAAAGGAGAAACTCCGTGATAACGAGTCGGCTCAGTTTCCGCCTTGGAATAGCCCATGCCCTTTTTGCTTATTACATGTAGGATGGCCGGACCACGCACTGTCAACGCAGCGTTTAGATGACGCTCCAATCCTTCTATGTCGTGGCCATTGATCGGACCATAATAACGTAAACCGATTTGCTCAAAGAGAACGCCCTTTTCCCGGTGCCACGAGCGCGTCTTGTACTTGAGTTTTGCTAAAACATTCAGTAACGGTTTTCCGATAAATTTAAGTTTCTGTAGGCGTTGTTCCCAGCGAAATTTGAAATTGAGATAAGAGGGTTTGACGCGCAGCTTTTCTAAATGGCGTGCCATCCCACCGACGCACTCATCAATAGACATCTGATTATCATTTAAGATAACGAGAATTTGCTCATTAGACTGTGCGGCATCATTCAGAGCTTCGTAGGCCATGCCGCCCGAAAGCGCGCCATCACCGATCAAAGCGATTACTTTGTCATCTTTGCCTTGCGCTTTTAGTGCGCGTGCGTAGCCGACAGCAGCTGAAATCGAGGTGCTGCTGTGTCCGGTGCCGAAGGCATCATAGGGACTTTCTTCAAGCTTAGGGAAGCCCGAAATCCCACCCATTTGTCGGAGTGTTTCAAAATCCTTATAGCGGTCGGTAAGGATTTTCCAAGCATAAGATTGATGCCCAACATCGAAAATGACCTTGTCGTTTTTCGCATCTATAATTGAAAGCAGAGCTATAATCAGCTCAATAACCCCCAGATTGGAGGCCAAATGACCGCCATTCTTCGAGGTAACATTAATAATTAGTGTACGTAATTCCTCTGCCAGCCGGTTTTTCTCATCATAAGAGAGAGCATTAATATCTTGCGGCAAATCGAGGGAATCAAGTAATGGATAGTTAGAAAGCATTACATCTTCCTTGTTTCTAATTGTTCAGTCAACTGTCTGAGCTCATACGTATCCAGCCCGTCAGCCTCAAGCTTAAAAAGAATAATTTTCGCTTCTTCGTTAAGCTCAGCCAATCTCTGTGTGGCTGCTTCGTAGCCCTGAACTGTTAAATATGTTTTCTTATTGTCACGTTCGTCTTTTCCGATAGATTTCCCAAGCTCCTGCTCGTTGGAAATGCTGTCCAGCAAATCGTCACGAATCTGAAAGGCCAAGCCGACCTTGTTGCCAAATTCAAGCAGCAGTTCTTGTTGCGCAGTATCAGAGCCTCCCAGTATAGCACCTGCTAGTATTGCAGACTTGAATAAGGCGGCAGTTTTGAGCTCTTGCATTTCTTCAATTTCGGCTACTGAGACTGATTCTCTTTTTTCAAAAGCAATGTCTTGAGATTGCCCCAAGATCATTCCACTAGCTCCTGCGGCGCGACTTATAACGTTCATCGCTTCCAGAGGCTGTCTCCCGCCGCTTCTCAGGCAGGCATCTATCATAGTTTCATAGGCGAGATTGAGCAGGAGATCACCTGCCAAAATAGCTGTTGCTTCGCCATAAGCTATATGACAGCTGGGTTTGCCACGGCGCATAGTGTCATTATCCATCGCCGGTAGATCATCGTGAATCAACGAATACGTATGAATCATTTCCAAAGCAAACTGAAACGGCCTGCATCTTTCTACTCCGGCATCAGTGAAGAGCTCGTACGACAACTGCAATATGCGCGGACGCATACGTTTCCCACCGGAAAAGAGCGAATAAGCTGCAGCCTCAACTACCGGATCCTTGAGGTCACGTTGCAAATTATCAAAATGCTGACGCATTTCTGCTTCGAAATGATCCTGATTAAAAGTATTTTTCATTGCTTTTCTCAAGTTTAGTGTGTTTCGGGGTCTTTTGCTGCAGGAAAATCAATACGTTCTCCTGTTTCCATCAGCTTTTCGATTGTGCTTTCCACATGCTCCAACTGTTTGGCGCATAAATTAGATAAGACAACACCTTCCTGAAACAACTCCATGGACTTTTCTAAAGATACTTCTCCTTTTTCTAAAAGAGACACAATCTCTTCTAGACGAGCGATCTTTTCTTCATAAGTTTTCTGATCTTTGATTGCATCTGAGCAAGTTTCATCATTGTTTACACTTGTAGTGGCCATATCCTTCATCCAATCATCAAAATCAAATATTTCTTCTTGCATTATATACTCCTTGTGAATTCTATGCAGTGTCTGTATAGAATTATCAACTAATCGCTCGACTGCAAAACCTCACGTACATCGCAGAGCAGACTGCCGTCTTCTAGGCGAACAGATATTTTATCATCCTCGTGGATATTTTCAATAGATTTGATGAGATTATTATCCTCCGAGTAAGTGAGACTATAGCCTCGTGCGAGAATGGCCAGCGGCGATAAAGCGTCCAAACTTGCAACTAGTCGCTCAAACTGTGAGCGGCTTACTGCAGCTTTGCTTCTAAAGCGGTTCTCCAGTCTGGAAGTGAGCAGTTCAATCTTCTTGTTCTCTTGCGCCAATCGCTGTTCCACCGGCCTGCTTAGGCGATGTTGCAATGGCAGCAGTGTGTTTTTTGCTTCGCGCGGCAGCCGCTTCATCTCGGAAAACAATTGCTGCTTTAAGAAAGCCAATTGCCTGCATTGCGGTCCGACAAATTCATCAGCCCTCATTAAGACAGGTCGCTCTCGCAATTGCGTTAATCTAAATTTTTCCTGTTCGACTCTACGCAGGACAGATAGTTCTAAAGCGGAAGAAAGCTGGTCCTGGCGTTCAATCAGACGTGCTTTATGGGGCACTGCCAACTCTGCAGCTGCAGAAGGTGTTGGCGCTCTCAAGTCCGAGACAAAATCGGCAATAGTGAAGTCCGTCTCATGCCCAACGGCGGAAATGACCGGTATACGCGAGTCTGCAATGGCCCGGGCTAGCACTTCCTCGTTGAACGGCTGCAGATCTTCTAAAGATCCACCACCACGGCCGACGATAATAAGGTCTCCCAAGCTTTCAGCGTTAGCACGTTTAATAGCGGCAGCGATCTCCAGCTCGGCCCCTTTCCCCTGCACCGGCACCGGGATCAATAAAAGCCTAAATCCCGGATATCTTCTTTCCAAGACGTGAATGATATCTCGGATCACAGCACCTGCTTCAGATGTAATAGCTACGATTCTTTGCGGAATAAACGGAATAGACAACTTGCGTTCTTGAGCGAAGAGGCCTTCGTCCGCCAACTTTTTCTTCAGCTGCTGGAAAGCCAGATACAAATCTCCTAAGCCGGCTTCTTCCATACCGGAAACGATGAGCTGAAAACGACCGGTCTTGTCATAGACATTAGGCTTGCCAACAGCTACAACTTTCATACCCGACTGAGGATTGAAAGCGACACGCCCGGCAGAACCACGGAAAAGCACGCAAGAGACTGCTGCTTCGTCATCTTTTAAGGTGAAATATGAGTGCCCGGATGGATACCGTTTGAAATCTGAGATCTCTCCCTGAACACGGACTCTTTGCATTTCAGGGTCCTGTTCAAACAATCTATTAATCCGACGATTAAATTCGCCTACTGTCATCACATCGGCCACAGCAGATGTCTTAGTCACGAAATACTCCTTTATTCGAGATCATGTGCGCGTACAACCGCGCCAAGAACACCGTTTATATACTGGTAGGCATCCTCTTCAGCAAAGGTGTTTGCCAGTTGTATCGCTTCGGAGATGGCAACGGATGCCGGAACAATTTTGTGGACTATCTCAAAAAGCGCCAATCGAAAGATACAGCGATCAACAATCGGCAAACGTTCCGGAGTCCACTTGCGCAAATATGGTGCGTACATGGCGTCAAGCTCCTCCTTAGAAGCTAATACCCCATGTACCAATTCATCAAAAAAACTGAGATTTTCATCCGTGATTTTTTCTTGCAAAAGCAAAAATTGCTCCCTTTGCTCGGAAACATTCTCACAATGCATCTCGCATTCAAAGAGAAATTGCAGAGCTCTTTCCCTGGCTGTATGTCTACTCACCTATACTCCTTTAGTAACATATTAACGAAATTTTCCTGGAGGGAATATTTTATCCAACCAGCGTCTGACTGTCTCGCGATCACTGAAATATCGTACGCCGATATAATAACCTAAAGCTGTCAGAATCAAGATAAAAACTAAGCGGAAGAAACCAAAGCGCACCCAGATCAAGGCAAGGAAAAAGCCAACTATGGCTCCAATAACGCCTGGACCACCACGCTTTAACGTTTGTTTTATTCGCTGAAATATATCGGGTGAAGGCATAAACGCAGCTCCTCTTAGCGCTCTACGCGAGCCGCTATCGCTTCCACGCGGTTTACGCGTACGTTTACATCGCCAACTTCAATTCCGGTATAACTTTCAATGTCCTTTTTCACACGCTCCTGGACGCGAGCCATCATAGCGGGTATTTCCACATCAGAGTAAGCCATCACTACTAAACTGACCGAGATCGCATTACCTTTGAACGGTGCCACATGAGCTTTAGCGGATTTGACTCCGGACTGAGAAGCCTTGGCAGCGTTCAGTGCGATGCTTTCAATTGCATCAACTCCGATGTCAATCGAGCCGATCGGATTGCTAAGGATTCTGGCCTTACGCAGTCTGCCCGATAGGATCGTCACCACCATTGTGACGACGGACAGCAACAATCCGACTAGGGATAATACCATAACGATTGTTCGTAACGGTTGCTTTTGCGTAATATCCAAGACCATAGTCAGAACAGTTGTCAATGCGACATTGCTAACTATCATAATAAAGGTCAAGAGAAATACGACTGCGAGTAGCAACGAGAAAAAAATCAGTAAAAAACGAACCCAAGTGCTCATATAGTCTCCCCCGTGATTAAGCTCATTCTGCGGTCAACATCTCAGCGCTAGGAGCTGAGAGTTCAGAATCATTGCAAATAATATCAACAACATGCACATTTACAGCATCAACATTCAGGCCTGTGTAGGATTCTACATCGCGTTTCACCCTCTCCTGGATTGACCAGGCAACTTCGGGCAAGACATGACCGAAATCTATTATGGGATACACAGTAATAATAACGTCGTCAACATCTTCTGTTCGAAAAGAAACACGAACGCCCATGCCTTCGTGTTCCAAGCCAATGACTTCTTTGATATTGGCAACTACGCTTCGATCAAGTGAAGCTACACCAGCAGTTGCTAAAGCTGCTTCTGCGGCATATTGAGCGATAAAACCACGTGACATGGTTTGCTCGCCCTTAATCGAAACATGTCTTCTATCTTCAGACATGCCTAGGCCCGTTCTAGGTAGTCTCCGCTACGTGTATCGATACGGATAACATCCCCGGTTTCTATAAACATAGGAACCTTTACCTCAGCACCGGTTTCGATGACAACTGTCTTCATAGCACTTTGTGCTGTATCACCGCGCACTGCAGGCTCGCTCTGAATGACTTCGAGCTCGACCGAAATGGGTAATTCAACTAAAAGAATTTCGCCTTTGTAAGTGACAATGTGAACGACCATTCCTTCTTTTAAGAATCTGAGTGAGTCTCCCAGCAGATCCTGATGGATCGGCAACTGCTCATAGGTCTCAGTATTCATGAAATAATAAAGCTCACCGTCTTTGTAGATATAAGACATATCAGCACGTTCCAAACGAACCTGCTCAAATTTCTCAGACGGATTGAAACTGCGCTCAACCACGCTGCCTGTTTTCAAATTCTTATATTTGGTGCGAACGAAGGCCGAACCCTTGCCAGGCTTAACGTGCTGGAACTCCACTACCTGATAAATCTGACCGTCCATTTCAAAAGTTACGCCATTCCTAAAATCGCCAGCACTAATCATAATTCCTCCAAACCTATATTGCTGTTATTATGCTTAGAGTTGATAATATATCAACTAAGTAGACTTATTCTAGTTCATTACTAACGCTCTAGCAAGCAATTTGCGTGCTCAGCCAAGAATGATTCAGGGAGGAATAATGATAAATAAAATTAGAGAAAAAGTAAGGTACTACTTTTTTCCGGATAAAATAGTAGAATCAGTAAAAGATATCGATTTTGCAGCTTTAAAACGTCAGGGATTTACTTTTGTCCTTTTAGATATAGATAACACTTTAGTACCGCATGGAACGC
>DIRG01000102.1:13048-13809 GCA_002427475.1 Mageeibacillus sp. UBA5442 | reverse complement strand
GTTTTAGCAGCTCTTTAGATGTAGAATGTATCAGCGAAGCAAGAAAACCATCCCCTCATGCAATAAAAGAGTTTATGCAACGAAACGACTTAAGTGTGGGTGAGATAATAATGGTTGGTGATCAACTGATCACTGATGTTTTAGCAGCAAGACGTGCTAATATTTCTGTAATTTTAACTAAGCCAATCAGTAAGAAAGAAGTATTCTACATTCGACTAAAAAGACTTTTGGAGCGACTTCTGATCTGGATCGGCGGGAGTAAAATATTTAAAGCACTCGAGGAGGTTCAGTTTGATAGTTTGTAAATTTGGCGGCTCTTCCTTAGCAAGTGGAGCGCAGATAAGAAAATCATGTTCTATCTTCTTGGCCGACCCGGATCGAAGGATTATGGTCGTTTCCGCACCCGGTGTTCGCCCCGATGTTCCCGGCGACAAAAAGATGACGGATCTTCTTATAGATCTGGCCAATGTCCGTTGGGCGGGCTTGGAAGGCAACATGGAATTGTTGGCGATCAGTGATCGCTTGTTTTCCTTAGTCTCTGAATTAGATCTTCATCCCAGTATTGCCGATCAGCTTTTGGGTGAAATTGCGCGCAGAAGCGAAGAAACCACTGTGCATCATAAGATCTATCGTGACGGCATTGTTGCCTTAGGCGAGGCAATTTCCGCTCGCATTGTCAGCGAGTTTTTAAGTTCTCAGGGTGTCAAAGTTTCCCTGGTCGATCCGTGTGAGGCCGGTCTTATCTTGTCTTACTACTCGGG
>DIRG01000102.1:9230-12683 GCA_002427475.1 Mageeibacillus sp. UBA5442 | reverse complement strand
GCCGCCAATCCCCTCTTGATCAACGACCCTGAACCGATCAAAGAGCTAAGTTATCGTGAGATGCGTGAATTGGCCTATATCGGGTTTTCGATCATTCATCCTGAAGCTCTGGAACCCTTGTTCAGCCACAGGATTCCTGTTCGCATAGCCAACACGGACAATCCCTCGGCAGAAGGAACGATGGTGCTAGCCGAACGGACGCATTTGGATAATGTCGTAACCGGCATTGCGTGTTCTGACGACTTCTGCACTATTAACATACGCCGAGTGTTGCTTAATCAAGAGCGCGGTATTCTCTTAAAAATATTAACCGTTTTTAATGAATTGGATATCAATGTCGAACACGTCCCGTCCGGTATAGACTCCTTAAGCGTTATCGTGCGCGGATCAGAGTTCTCCCTGGAAGATGAATTGTTGCTTAGAAATCGCCTTCAAATAGAACTAGGCATTGATGATCTCGACGTAACACGCAATTTGGCCATTATCATGATTGTCGGTGAGGGTATGCGCGATACTGTCGGAGTCATTGCCAGAGCAACTAACGCCATTGCCAGAGAGAATATCAGTATCGAAGTTGTTCTGTCCGACTATCACGAAATCAGTTGCATCTTTATGATGTCGAAATATGAGATGAATCGCGCCATGCACGGTCTCTACAACGAGTTTTTCCCCCGCAACTAATTTCATTACTAGGGACGCTTAATCTCAGTAATTATTTGTCTATCACCCACCAATTTAGATAAAGCATCCGACAGCGGATAACGGAGTTTGTCAGCCGTTATCTGCTGTTTGTCTAGATAGACATAAGCATTATTTTGAATGGTGTATGCGTAAGGTGCTGCGGAGCCAGATTGCAAACGGAAACCGGATTCTGCTAAGTGCTTTGTCAGCATGGGCTGCCCTTCTGCGTGATTGCCCCCGGTGAATGAGAAGATCTCCAGAGGTCCACATAATTCGACAGTCAGCTCATGCATACGCTCCGTGTCAGCGCTGATAGCGGCTAGACTGTAATCCGGTATAGACAGCCTGCCGTATGATTGGGAAGCAAAGAGCCATTGTCTCTCCCGGAGAGCAGCAAAAATCTTGGCCAGTTTTTCCCGATTGGCGTCCAAATTATCGAGAGGATTTTGTTGGAACTCAAGGCCGATGTTTTGAGCTTGTTGTAGCTGACGCGCCGATTGCTCCGGAAGCAAGGGATAACCTAAGAGGCCGTCTACTCCGGACAAGACAATGACACCTTTGGCTCCGTTGAAAGAGAAATCCTGATGTTCTTGCAGAAAATTCTCCAACACATTGATGGCTGTAGCATTGTCGCTCAACTCTTCCCCACCCATGCGATCTTGAACCACACCGACTACTTCCTGCTTAGCATTCAAATCAAGCCTGGCACAAACTCCGCTTTCAATTCTCTCCGGTGTGAAATAGAACTCATCCAGAAAAAGCAATAGAGGTTTTTTGTCAGCAGGAACTATTAAAGACTGTAGTTTGCCATCTTCATCCACAATTTCATTTGCGTGAACTAAAACATAATCGTTTTGATATAGCACTTCTAAGAGCAGGCGAAACTCAGCAGCCGTCAGCAATTCCTTATTCGCCATTTCTGAGTAGCGATCATTATCAAAAGCGCGGTCGGGATCAGCAATCAAAGGTTTTATAGAGATAGCATCTATCGGATTGCTCCAATTCACGACACTGGCCGGCAGCAGCTTATCATTAGCTGCCTGGGCCTCTGTCAATGCCGCTCTATCAGGCAAATATTCAATGATAGATTCAATAATTAAGTCAGCATCGTAAGATCTGCCAGACTCCATTAAACGTTCAATTTCCGGCATATGTAAAGCGAAGAGATGATCTAATGACTCAGCTCTGAGATCGTCCAAAATCCGATCAACTGCCTTGATCTGAGCATAATCTGTGTCTTTCAGTTCTGCAAAGGCGGTCGCCGCCTCAATATATTCGGCATCCTGTAGGAGTTGACATGCCGGTGCGAGTTCTGCTTTGAAATCTCTTATCTTATAAAAATCATTCACTTGCTCTTGTAAAAACCGCTGAAATCCTTGGACAGGATAAAGTGTTTCCAGAAAATGCTTGTACTCAGCTTCGCTAATCACATCCAATAGATAATCTTGAAGCACAAGGTCTACTTGCTCTAAACTACTAGCGCCGACGATCGTCATGCTGAGAGAGAGCTTCTCTGCATCTTCTTCAGATAAAGAATCGCCACCTTTTACCGCTTCAATCCGACTCTGCGTGAATTCTGCCAGTTCAGTTTCTATTTCGTCTCGCAGTCGTACTGTTTCGGCCAGTAAAGCGGACGCAGACTCGGAGTTCTTGTCTGAAGAATCCGCAATAATGATTTGTGCCTCTGCGTGAATAGCAACAATTTCATCGAAATCAGTTTGGGCTGAAGCCTTTTCATAAGCCGCTTGCAAATCTGCGTTTGCTTGCCTATTGCGGAGCAGGAAAAAAAGCAACAATGCAAGCAGAAGAACTATAACGCTACCTAATAGAAGGGCTTTTCTTTTTCGACGTCTATTAAAGCTGGAAGAGAAGTTTAGTCCATCCATAATTATTCAAGCAGGCTGAGCTGACGACCTTCCAGAGTTTTCTCTTTGATATAGCGACCGGATCCGGGGAGATTCTGGACGCGATAGTATTCTTCTTCCTCAATTTCGTTCTTGATCTGTTCGAAAGGAACGACTTTGACAATCGAATCTTTTTTGGCACCGCGGATGATAGCAGCACCTTGAGCTGATCTGGTCTTTTTATAAGTAATTTGCGAGCTGTCAAAAATCAACATCTTGCCTTTTTCCGTCTGCAGTGCGAAGCTGGGATCTTCATCTGGTGAACGGAAGCGAATAAGCCTAATATCTGAGACATCGCTGAAAGCGTTGATCAGCTTCCTACGGTTTTGCTTTGTTTCAAAATGATTGGCATCAAAGCGTACGCCCTTACCGTTAGCGAAGATAGCGACAAACTCACCTTCGAAAGGCTCAATGGCGGCATGCACGCACACAACGTACTCACCATCCTCCAAGTCTAAAAGGTTGGGCGTGTACTCACCTAACAAAGAGGGTCGTGAGTCTTCAATTTCCCAAGCCATCATCTTGTAGGCATTAGCTTTATTGGTCAGGAAAATAAGCTCGGACTGATTGGTTGCCTCTTCCTCTATTATGATGCGGTCATTCTCTTTGAGATTGAGTTCAAAGTTTCCTCGCAATGAAGTTAAAGCCAGCTTCTTAAAGTAGCCTTCTTCAGTCAAGAAAATACGAATATTGTAGTCCGGAATGAGTTCAGTGATTTCCGGGACTTCTATGTCTTCAGGATCAACTAGGCGCGTCAGGCGTTCACGACCGTACTTTGTGGCAATAGCTTTCAGCTGGTCTGCAATGAGCTTTCGCTGACGTTTGGCACTGCTTTCCAGCTTTTCCAAATCTTCGATCTCAGCCAATA
>DIRG01000102.1:8784-8906 GCA_002427475.1 Mageeibacillus sp. UBA5442 | reverse complement strand
GTCAATATCAAGGAGTATTGCCTCTAAACCCCGCAAGAGATGTAAACGTTCTCGCTTTTTTTCCAGAGAATAATTAGTCTCGCGCTTAATGCAAGACATGCGCCATTTGACCCACTCGTCCA
>DIRG01000102.1:0-8542 GCA_002427475.1 Mageeibacillus sp. UBA5442 | reverse complement strand
GAAAAGTAATGCTCCAGTGAAGTGCTTTCATAGAGCTTATGTAAGAGAACGTCGGGGTCTGCAGTGCTCTTATATTCAATGCTGATGCACAAGCCATTCAGGTCTGTTTCATCGCGCACGTTAGTAATATCCTGCAAACGGTTCTTCTTTATCTGATCAGAGATGTCATCAATGATGGTCTCAATCGTCGTGGTATACGGAATCTCCCTGATTTCTATGGTTCTGTCTTTACGATTAATCTCAGCAGTACCTCTGATCTTGAAAGAGCCGCGGCCACTTTCATAGATTTCTCGCATAGCATCCTGATCATAAATGATTTCAGCAGCCGTTGAAAAATCCGGTGCAGGCATGTGCTCCAATAAATCAGTTTTTGAATCTTTCAAAAAAGCTATCGTAACGTTGCAGACTTCGCCCAAATTAAAAGAACAAATATTACTCGCCATACCCACGGCTATACCTTGATTGCTGTTTACCAGTATGGTGGGAAACTGTGCCGGTAAAAGTCTGGGTTCCTTCATGGTGCCGGAATAGTTGTCGATCATATGGACAGCATTGCGGTCCAGACCGTCAAAAATAGTAACGCAAGAAGGGTCGAGACGCGCCTCTGTGTAGCGCGCAGCAGCATATTGCATGTCTCGTGATGTAACACTGCCGAAGTTGCCCTTAGAATCGATCCAGGGATGCAACAAGGTGCCATTACCTCGCGTCAGGCGTACCATGGTCTCATAGATCGCTTGGTCACCGTGAGGATTAAGCTGCATCGTCTGGCCGACGATGTCAGCTGACTTGGAGCGTGGACCGGACATAAGCCCCATCTTGTACATGGTGTAAAGTAGTTTTCTATGTGCCGGCTTAAAGCCGTCAATTTCAGGGATAGCCCGAGAAACAATTACGCTCATAGCGTAGGGCATATAGTTGTCATAAAGCGTGTTAGAGACAGTTACAGGGATAACTGCTGCTGCCTCGGTTTTTTCTATGATTAGATTCTCGTCTTGCGTCATTAACTACTCCTAAATGTCCAGCATATCTACGTATTCATGGCCGTGATTTTCTATATAAGCACGCCTCTCAACTACACTTTTACCCAAAAGTAGTTCGAAGGTCTCTTCAGCAATATCCTTAGTTTCAGGCACAACTTCAATTAAGCGTCGGGTTTCCGGATTCATTGTTGTCTGCCACATCATTTCCGGCTCATTCTCACCTAAGCCCTTGGAACGTTGGATATGCACCTTTCCGCCGTCAAACCCTGCTACAATTGTATCCTTTTCGCGATCAGTATAGGCGAAATGAGTTGTTTCCAGACTGCCCTTGTTATGTGTTATTTCAAACAAGGGAGACTCAGCGATAAATATTTTATGCTCTTTCAGCAGCTGCGGCGTTAATCTGAAAAACATAGCTAAGATCAAAGTACGAATCTGAAAGCCGTCTACGTCAGCATCTGTACAGATAATTACTTTATTCCAGCGCAGCCGTGAGATGTCAAATTGAGCAACGTTCTTCACCTGCTTACTGCCGAGATCAACACCACAACCTAATACTTTTATTAGATCCATGATAATGTCGCTATTTAAGATGGAGCGAATATCTGCTTTAAGGCAATTAAGGATTTTGCCCCGAACCGGAATTACTGCCTGAAAATCAGCGTTGCGTGCCATTTTGACAGATCCAAGAGCAGAGTTACCCTCTACGATGTAAAGCTCGCGTTCTTTAACGTCCTGCGAGCGACAGTCAACGAACAAACGCGGTTTGTTTGTGAAATCCATGGACGTCATCAGATTCTTTTTGACACTGATGCGCATTTTCTCAGCTTTTTCGCGGCTACGTTTATTAATTAAAACTTGATCCAGCACTCGTAAGCCGGCTTCCCGGTGTTCAATAAACCAGATGGTTAATTTGTTGCGGATCAATTCCGTCAAAAAGCGCTGAATGTAGCGGTTGTTAATCGAGCGCTTGGTTTGGTTCTCATAGCTGGTAATGGTAGAAAAAGAGCTGGTAACAAGTATCAAGCTGTCCTCAATATCTGCAAAACTGATCTTGCTCTCATTGCTCTTATATTTATTTTCCTGTTTGAGCCAATCGTCAAAGACGGAAACAAAGGCTGAACGAACAGCGCGATCAGGAGAGCCACCATACTCAAGTGGCGAAGAGTTATGGTAGTAGGACAAGAGATTACTTTCGTTATTAAAAGCGAAAGCGACGGTCGCGTTGACGCGGTACTCATCTCTGTCGGAGCGATCTCTACCCTTGCCCTCACCTTTAAAGGAAAAAGATTCACTCAATCTGCCTTGTTCCTGATTGATCTCTCTAACATAAGCCAATATGCCGTCAGGGTACGAAAACTGGACCTCTTCCCCACTAATCTCGTCCTTAAACTCAAAAACTGTTCCGCTATTAACAATGGCTTGTTGTTTGAGTGTCTCCAAGAAAAACTCCGTCGGAATTTTTATATCGGTCAAAACATCATAGTCAAGCAAAAAGTGCTGCTTTGTTCCGGTGCGTCGAGTCTTTGTCTCTGTCTTTTTGAGGCCTCCGACGTTTTCTCCGCGTTCAAAATGCAGCTCATAAACATAACCGTCACGAGTCACTTCAACGTCGAAAAAGCGCGAAGCATATTGTGTAGCACACGCTCCTAGACCATTCAAACCCAGACTGTATTCATAGTTTTCGCCAAGATTGGTTTTATATTTACCGCCGGCGTAAAGTTCACAGTACACTAGTTCCCAGTTATAACGTTCTTCTTTCTGATTGTAGTCCAGTGGTATGCCGCGGCCGTGGTCTTCAACCAAGATAGAATAATCTTTAAAGCGGGTGATGGAAATATGATCGCCATAGCCCGCACGAGCTTCATCAATTGAGTTGGACAATATCTCAAAGAAGGCCTGCTGAGCACCACGCAAGTCATCAGATCCAAAAATTACACTAGGACGCAGACGAACTCTGTCCGCTCCCTTCAAAGAGGAAATACTCTCATTGTTATAGTGTTGTGTCATGTACTTTTCATCCTCCGCAATAATTTTGTCATGTTCAGATTTAAAACTCAAGCATGGAAATTTACTTCTGAGCTTTACAAAAGGCAATAGCTCAGGTAAAATAGCGACTGTTCGCATCAAACGCGGGTGTAGTTTAGTGGTAGAACATCAGCCTTCCAAGCTGATCGTGAGGGTTCGATTCCCTTCACCCGCTCCATTTTTTTCTTGGGCATATAGCTCAGTTGGATAGAGCAACAGCCTTCTAAGCTGTGGGTCGCAGGTTCGAGTCCTGCTATGCTCGCCACCAAGTAACCCCTCAAAACAGTAGTTTTAGGGGTTTTTTATTCCTCAGGAAACAACAACTGTTCCAGAACATAGCCTTGACGGCCGTCCAGTAGACGCACCCTAACCCAACCCTCATCGGGCTGATTAGTCTGATACACTTTGTCTCCTCTTTGCAAAGTTGCGATGAGATCACTACCTCCGGGTGTTGACATTACCTGCAAGCTGTTCGCTCTCACCTCAACCTCAATCTCAAAAATCGTGGCATTCGGATCTAACGTGCTACTCGGTTCACTCGTGTTTTCAGTCTTTTTCGTTTCCTCGGGTTCAGATCCCCCTAAACTCGTCACTCCCCAGACCAAGAGCAAGAGCGCTATCAAAAGAATAGCGACAAAGGTCAATAGGGAAAGACTGCGTGAATTTTCGAACAAATGAGTAATGCGATAAAGAAATCTCTTGAAAAAATCTTTAATCCCATTAGCATTCCACATTTTAATGCGGTCAACCATGCCAGGATCAGGCGGGTTTTCATCTTGAGTTCGTGCTGCTGAAGGATATTGCTCACGCTCTTTACTGCGCCGCCTAGGTAAACCGTTCTTCTCCTCGCCAAAACTAGAAACAAATTTCGGAGCCTTCGGTTGATTTTCTTCAAACGATCTGGCCTGTCTTTGCATTTCCAGCTCGGGAGGCAAGATCCGCAGATTACCGTCTCTAAGAGGTACCACCTTCGAGCGACGGAAAGATTGTAAGAAATCCGAGTAATCGTATTGAGACTGACCGTAGTTACTCTGCTTGTAGTCACTTAGTTGGCCTGTATCAATACGTTGTACGTGTACAGAAAACCAGGTTGTATCTTGTGCATAAGCCGACTGGGAGGCAATACTACTGAGTTCCGCCATCGAAACATTTAACTGACGCATGTCGCCAAAGAGTTCTTCCAATTCCTCAACCATGAAGAGATCGATAAACTCAGGATCAATTATAAGAAAATTGTCATTTTCCCGCGGCCTGAAGGCATAGAAATCAAGTGCGCGAATAGAATCAGAAATATTGATTCGCGGCGGCAGTGTCGGCTGCTGGCGATAAATTCGTTCGCCACGATGCAGGTACACTCCTAAATTCTTCTGGCAAAAAACAAGGACAATCTCCGCAGTCATTAGAAAAAGAAAATCAGCTTCCAGTTCGGTATCCAACTCTTCCTGCATAAAGCGGGACAAACCTTGTATCTGGAGATTGCGAAAAGCCAATTGCCATTGACGCAATTGAACACGCGTGTCATGAATGGCAACAGGATCATCTTTGTCAGTCAGTATTCCTGCAATCAACTGAACACGACGATTACCTGAAGCAACATAATGCTGTTGTCTATGCGTAGCCAACAAGCCAATATCACGGTCATTAAGTTGTAGAGTTAGCTCCTTGCGATCTCGTTCGGCTAAATGAGCCGTCAAAGTAGATCGGATCATATCGTGTACCAGTTGTCACCAAGTAAATTTGGTGTTTATCCTTTCAATCCCACTACTAATTAAAATAGTGGACAATAAAATTGCTTCGGCGCTTATTCTACCATGTTTAGCTTAGTTTCTCTTCTTCAGCTGCCAATCCTGCTCTAATAAGCCGAATAAGTTCATATCTAGATAAGTAGAGCCACGGCGAACAAATTCTCGCTGCAAGCCCTCGTGTTCAAAGCCCAAGCGTTGGAAAAGCTTGACTGAAGCTGCATTACCGCCGATTATCCTGGCGTTGATGCGGTGTAAGCCCAGATCCTGAAAGAGGTAAGCGATAAACAAGTTCATAGCTTCAGTGGCCAGTCCCCTGCTCCTTTCGCTTACGCTGATTAAGGCGATACCGGTTTCTAAATGCCCCATGTCAAAGTCTACCGACTCGCACGTAATCAGCCCAATAGGCTTATCTTCCTGTAAAACTGTGAAGACAAAAGATGTATCTAAATCGTTCCAATCAGCCAAGAGCTCTGCCAGTGCATCTCCTCTATAGGTCTGCAGCTTGCCGGGAAGATAAAAGTAAAGCACATCCTCATCTGCAAATAGCTCTGCAAAGGCTTGATAATCGCCAGCCTCGAAATTACGAATGCTGACTCTCTCTCCCTGCAAAGCAGTGTGTGCCAATTTCTCTTTTTTCACATTATTCTCATCAGCGGATTCTGTTTGCGCTGATTTGTCATTATGCTTTTTCATATTTTGTTTCTTTCTCAACAGCTTGGAGCAAAATTTAATTATTAATGGTATACTGCTAAAGTCCTATACTAAGCTTAACATCTAAACAGTGTAGATTTAAACAGTTTGACAGTTCATAGCTATGGCTGAAAATTCGATTTGACACTTGATGATTAGCTTGCTACAATTCTTTTTGCGCTTGCGAAAAAGCACGGTGGAATTAGCTCAGTCGGTTAGAGTGCCAGGTTGTGGCCCTGGAGGTCGTGGGTTCGATTCCCATATTCCACCCCATTTTTTTGCATTGGGGTGTAGCCAAGGGGTAAGGCACGGGACTTTGACTCCCGCATTCGCAGGTTCAAATCCTGCCATCCCAGCCATGATCCACTAGCTCAGTCGGCAGAGCATCTGACTTTTAATCAGGGGGTCTGGGGTTCGAATCCCCAGTGGATCACCAAACAGAGTACCGGTAAATCCGGGCTCTGTTTTTTAATTGTATTTCAGAAATTCAAGATTAAGCAGGAAATCCTTAACATCTACGCCGCCGGTAAAGCCTGTCAGCTCAAGGTTTTTGCCTACTACTCGATGACAAGGTATGCAGATTGGGAGCGGATTGGCGCCGAGTGCCTGCCCTACAGCGCGCGAGAGTTGGATCGCCCTTTTCTCATCCTTTACAATTTCTTGGGCAATATCCTTATAGGAGAAAAGATGAGCATAAGGAATACTTCTGGTGACTTCCCAGACTTGCTTTTGAAAGCTTGTCCCCTCCTCAACTTCATAGGGGAAAGTGAAATCATGCAGCTCGCCGTTAAGGTAGGCAATGATCTGCTCGGCTGCTTCTGTGAGTACCGGATGCAATTCTTGCAGACCGTCCGGAGTCTTAAGCAAGACAGGCTCTTCCTTCTTCTCTTTAATCTTTCCGCTAGTATCGAAGAGTTCATAGAAGAGGGCGAAGGAACGAATCAAGTCGTCTACTTCCCGTTCACGCCTCACAAAATCAATACTGGAAATTTTGTCGCCGCTCTTATTTGAAACCAGCGCGATATAGCCGAAACGCCAAGAGATAAAAGCAACTTGCCTCTTAGCAAATTGAGGAGAGAAAAAGCTACGTCCGAAGATAGTCTGATCGTCATCAAATTGACCCTTGCAGATTTTGAAGCTGAGCTCATCCGGGTTTTCCTCTAAAGAATAAGAGTCAAGGCGATATAAAGCCGGGAATTCGTTAAAAATGGCTTCAGCAATGCTTAGCGTATCTTCTGCTGAAATAGACTGTGATTCATAATAAACAATTGCCCAAGACTCTTGGGACATAGGATTTTGCAGATAAAAGTAGCCTTCTCTACTCTCGTCTGACCACAAATAAATATCAATGCCCTCTATTTGGCGATTCCGAATAAAATCTCGAGTTTCACTTAAACTTCTCCAGAGCAGATTATTGTTTAACTTGCGCAATTCAGCGGCATCTTTGAGATAGCAGGGTTTAATTGTGGGTTTTGACGTAGACATAGGCGGATCCTTTCCCGCTAAATGTGTGTATCTAGCCAAATTATACCTTAAATCCGCTTGCCTACCTAAGCTATAGAATTGCGCTCGTAAGTTAGGTAACGAAAGTAAGAGCCATTCTCTTCCAGCCACTCCCCGACCGAACTTAGTTTGAAATTCGGATTGCTATCCAAATCCGGAAAGTCGCAGTCAGAGGGGTAACTTTGGAAATGCTGAGTGATATAGACGCGATTGGTATAAGGCATGAATTGGCTATAAACTGAGCTGCCACCGGTGACGAAGAAATCGTCATCAGTAAGCTTTTCTGTTCGTTTTAGATTTTTAACAAGCTGTAACACTTCTTCTACGCTATGAGCGACAATCGCACCTTCTACAGAGAAGTCTGGATCTGTCGTCAAAACGATATTGCGACGTCCCGGTAAGGGCTTGCCGCCGGGGTGAGTTTCCATCGTCAAGCGCCCATAGATAATGACTTTTCCCCAAGTCAATTCTTTAAAACGCTTCAGATCAGCTGAAATGGGCTTTTGCAACTGGCCGCAGTAGCCAATTCCCCAAGTTGAATCACAAGCGACAATCGCATTCATCTCTTCACCTCCGAGATCCCGCTTAAATAGCTACGGGGATGTCTTTAACAGTAGGTCCGTGCTGATAGTTCTCAAAGGAAACACTGTCAACAGTAAAATCATAAAAGTTCTTCACAGCAGGATCAAGTAGCAGCTTAGGAGCCGGGTAAGCCTCGCGCGCTATTACTTCTTTCACAATGGGGATGTGCCGATCATAGATATGAGCGTCGGCAATCACATGCAGAAATTCTCCTACTTCCAGGTCGCTGACCTGAGCAAACATTGCCAAAAGGATTGCGTATTGACTTACATTCCAATGATTGGCCACCAGCATATCGTTTGATCGCTGATGCAAAATAGCATTCAACCGCTTGCCCGTCACGTTGAAGGTCATACTGTAAGCGCAAGGATAAAGCGCCATTTCGCTCAAGTCTGCGTGATTGAACATGTTGACAATCATCCGGCGCGAGTACGGCCTATGTTTGAGATCGTAAAGAACGCGATCTACCTGATCGAAAAAGCCTTCCTTATACTTATGCTTCTGTGCCAGCTGATAACCATATGCTTTTCCGATGGTGCCATCTTCCAGCATCCACTGATCCCAGATACCGGTACTTAAGTCCGCCACCACATTAGATTTTTTCTGCCAAATCCAGAGAAGTTCTTCAACAGCACTCCTGAAATAAACTCTCCTTAGCGTCATGAGGGGGAACTCTTGCGATAGATCGTAACGATTAACTAGACCAAAGCGCTTAATTGTATGGGCAGGAGTGCCATCCTCCCAGCGCGGCCTAACCATCTGCCCTTCATCTGTGCAGCCATTCTGAAGTATATCGCGGCAATTGTCCTGAAAAATGATGTCACAACGACTCATACGAAGCTCCTTTTAACAAAAAAAGCCCACAGTCTTACTGCGGGCTAATGGTCGGAGTGAGAAGACTTGAACTTCCGGCCTCTTGGTCCCGAACCAAGCGCTCTACCACCTGAGCCACACCCCGTTGCTCTAGTGATTTTACGCATAATAGACCACCTTGTCAAATCATTCGGATACGAG
>DIRG01000023.1:2946-8113 GCA_002427475.1 Mageeibacillus sp. UBA5442 | reverse complement strand
CTTTCGGACGACTAACCCTTCTGCTCTCTTGCCAAGTACTGCAAGTCAGTACCTAAGGTACAAATAGCTAGGCTCTTACGTTCAGACCGACAGAACAGTTATTCTTATATGGAACTATTATTCCTTGCACGAGGAGGTGGTAAATATGGCAGAAAAGACCCTAGAAGCTTTCTTCGCTAGCCTAGCTGACGAAAGCAAGCAAGAAAAACTGGAACAGGTTTTCGCTTGGATAAGTAAAACCTACCCGAATCTGCAGCAAAAGATCGCGTGGAATCAACCTGTCTACACCGATCACGGCACGTACATTCTTGGCTTCAGTACAGCCAAAAAGCACTTTGCTTTGGCCTTCGAGGCGCCAACCATGCAAGAGTTTGAAGCTGAGCTGGCAGCAAAGGAAATGGATCGCAGCAAAATGCTTATCCGCATCCCATGGCAAGCGGAAATTGATTACGATCTACTTAGTCGCATGATCGAATTTACAGTGGAAAACAAAAAAGACGTTAATAGCTTCTGGTACCCAGCGACGGATTGAGAGCCTTTTCCTGTCCTTCAGCTTGAAGCGAACTTCGTAGCGGACTGGACGATACACCATGTAGAAAAACTCGAGCTTTCTTTTACCTCATGAAGCTTACGAACCGATCTGCTATAGTTAATTCAATATTGAGGAGTAGATCATGATCCAAAAATTAAGCGCCGACTTTGAACATAATTTGTTTCAATATTTTTTTAAACACAGAAGCTCTGTTCCTTATTACTACAAAAGTACGAGCTTTGCCGAGTGGAAAAATAGCCTTTTATTTGATCAAGACTTTTCCAATGGACCCCAATTCAAAGACTTGGAAACCTATATTTGGCTAGAAAACAATGAAATTCAATGTTTCATACAATTCGGTTTGTCAGCTTTTATCTTTGGCGAAAATGGTAGAAATTTTGAGAAGCACTACGGAATTATCCGTAATTTTCATTTCGCACAAGACACCACACGAGAAGCGGCTCAAGAACTCTTAAACTTAGCTGCCGCTTATTTTGACAAAAATGGTATCCGGAAGACCTACGCGTACTTTCATTACTTTGGTATGAGCTGTTTCGCCCGGCAAGGCAAGCTGCACGAGTCAGAATTTTACATTGAAGACCTTTTGCATGAGAACGCTTATCGGGTCGAACATGAGAATATCTATTATTCGAAACTGCTGATAGAAGCAACACAGGATGTCGATATTCATTTAGAATATTCAAAGAACGGAAACCTGCTACACTTTAAAAGAGACAATTCAACTTTAGGTCAGGCCGAATTGACCTACACTCCTGCCGCAGATTTGGCCTACCTGCGCTGGATCGGAATGAAACCGGAATTCCAGGGCCAAGGCATCGGCACAGATTGCATGCGAGCACTATGTGCGGATCTCTTTAATAAAGGATATAAAAGATTGGATACCGACACCGCAGAAAACAACTATTCGGCCCAGAAATATTATGAAAAGAATGGCTTCGCAGACTTAGGACGTATGCGAAGTTATCAGAAATAAGAATTGGCCTGCTACAGACGACAAGGAGATATTTTATGCGTATGAAATTAGATTTTTATTATTGGTCATATCAGTGCCCATTAAATAGAGAAATTAAGAACTTACTTTCAAAGTATGAGGACTGTGTCGACATAGAAATTCACAACGTCTCACATAGCCCTGACCTTGTGAAAGAACTGCGCATGTATTTCCCAACCCTCACGATTGTAAACGATGAGCTGCGCTATTTCGCACCACTGACCGATAAATTCATGTCAAAATTGTGCGAAGGCGAGCTGCCTGAAGTGCGTCCCTATAGACCAAACTTAGGCACAGAAATATTTGCAGGCGATATCATCGAATTAACCCCCGATAATTACCACCTTGCTGAGCAGTGCACCGGCCACCATAATTCGCAAAACTGCGATTCCAAACAAAGCTTCTTGCGACAGTTAGGCTTGGAGGTCTGCGGCTTTCTTAATATGGCAGAAGACGGCAGCCTGCTTGGAGGCGTCGAGTATCTGCCTTCACTTAATGTGCCGTACGACATACCCAAAGATATAAGAACAGCCTTCATCACCTGCGTCTATCGCGGCAACGAAAACTACGATTACAAATCTGCTCCCTTACTAAAGCTGGAAGAACACTTAAGCAAGACCTATGACAGAGTAGTCGTTGTGAGCGACGAAGATGGGGTCTTCCCGAACGGTGACTTGGACTTTTTCCTTAGGAACGGCTACGAAGACGAAGGCATAATTTCCGAAGAAGCGGGTTACTGCAAATTACACCTGCTGTCGAAGAATCTGCGTTAAGTGACGCCCTCACGGTCAGATTGAGCTAAAATATAATTTACTTATAAGTCAGTGAGGTTGACCGTGAAAAAAGGCATATCAAAGATATTTACTTCTGCCGACAGGAAGACGTTTATTACAAAGGTCTTTATCCTGATGCTCGCCCTACTGATAGTCCAGCACTTTGGCTTAGTTCTTTCTATTATCGACAAAATTATCGACATCATCTTCCCTTTCCTCGTAGGCTGCGGCATGGCTTACATTTGGAGCCTTTTTCAGAATCCGATTGAGAAAATCATCTTTCCCAGAAGCAAGAAAAAAATCCTGCAAAAACTGCGCAGGCCTCTTTCGATCATTGTCTCCCTCTTGGTCTTGTTGGGAATTATCGTCTTAATACTGTATTTGGTACTACCGCAGATCTATAACTCGATCGTCGTTATTGCCGAATCCGCTCCCCTCTTAGCCGAAAACCTCAGGACCTGGTTTCTTGATGTCACCTCCGGCCTTAACTGGGCTGAAGGAATCCGCGAAAATGTGAGAAACCTCAGCATCGACTGGGAAGAGCTGGCCAAAACTATCGGTGATGCCCTGCAAAACAGTGCCGGCGGCATCCTCGGCTCAGCCCTAAACATAATCGAAAACACGGTCGGTTTCTTCGTGGCCGCCTTCACCGCCATAGTCTTCGCGATCTATCTTTTGTTTTTGAAGGAAAAGCTAATCCACCAAAGCAAGAGAGTCGGCAAAGCTTATTTGCCGGAGAAGCACTGGCAGAGGGTAGGCTATGTCTTGTCGGTGCTGAATGAGACCTTCTCGAAGTTTTTCAAAGGGCAGGTACTGGACGCCTTTGTTGTCGGCGCGCTGCTTTTCATCGCCATGCTAATCTTCAGAATGCCCTACGCTCTGACCATCAGCGTAGTCGTCATGGTCACAGCTCTAATCCCCATGATCGGCGCCTTCATCGGCGGCGCAGTAGGCTTTCTCATGATCGCCGTCACGGACTTCAGGCAGGCAGTCATCTTCCTTATTATCTTGATTGTCATCCAGCAGTTGGAGGGAGACCTGATTTATCCGAAGATCGTCGGCGACTCGGTCGGCTTGCCCGGCATCTGGGTCTTCAGCGCTGTCATCGTCGGTGGAGCCATCGCCGGCTCCTTAGGCATGATCATTGGCGTGCCCTTGCTAGCTTCTATTTATAAGATATTCAGAAAGAACGTCAATAAGCGACTGAGCGAGAAGGAACTTGGCGAGGACGTGGAATCTGTGGAGAATCCACCTTATGTCAATAAATAACTTAGAGCAATATACGGAACTGACGGAAGATGATGAAGCTAGGCTCGATGGGCTGACCTCATGGTGCAAAAAGACTTGCGGGCAAGTTTACAATTAGAGTCCCCATAAGCCATGATCTAGTTAATGGTGGCTCAGGGAGTTTGCTACCTAAGTCAAGATCTGTGCCAGGTACGAATCATGGGTACGAATCATGAGCACAAACTAACAGGCATAAACCCATTACGTATCAATCAACGATACAGCTATTGACCTTGTTCTCTTTGATGATATAATTAGCAAGAAAGTTACCCAAGACTAACTCGACTCAAGGAGAACTATGACACTCACAGATTTAAGGCCGGGCCAGCAAGCCAAAATAGTTGAAGTAAAAGGAGAAGGTGCACTGCGCCGTCGTTTGCTTGATATGGGGCTGACCCCTGGAACAAGCCTCGTGATGGGCGAGCCTGCTCCCAGCGGAGACCCCCTTTGCATAAGAATTCGCTCATATGTACTGAGCCTGCGCAGAGCTGATGCCGGCTTTATCGAAGTAGACAATCTACAAATGACAAGTAATTTTTGTGGCGACTGTACTAGATGCAGACCTGATTTTCAAGAGGAACAAAAGTGTAAGCGCAGACGTGGCAGACGCTCAAGAAGAAGGGGTGCCCATTGATCGTCGCGCTGCTTGGAAATCAGAATAGTGGCAAGACCACTGTCTTCAATCAGATGACTGGAAGCAATCAGAAAGTCGGTAACTTCCCGGGCGTAACTGTGAGCAAAAAGGAGGCCTCGCTGCGAGGTCATCCTGATTTTTGCGTAGTGGATCTTCCCGGAATTTATTCTCTTTCCCCATACTCTACTGAAGAAGTAGTCACACGTGACTATCTGGTTGATGAAAAGCCGGATGTCATCTTAAATGTCATTGATACCACTCAGATAGAGCGTTCTCTTTATCTTAGTATTCAGCTGATAGAAATGAATATTCCCATAGTGATCGCGCTCAACATGATGGATGAAATACGCCAGCAGGGTAGTCACGTTCATATTGAAGAACTCAGCGAACGTCTGGGTGTGCCGCTGGTACCGATCGCCGCCTCCAGAAACGAAGGTATTCGCGAGCTGATCGACGAAACTGTTCGTGTAGCCAGGACGGGACAAAAACCGACAAAGCTTGATCTTTGTTCGGGCCCTGCTCACAGAGCCATCCACGCCATAATGTCTCTTACTGAAGAACGCGCGGATGCTGCGGGTTTATCCTCGCGTTATGCAGCCACAAAGCTCGCTGAAAGAGACCCTTTGATTCAGAAGCGCCTGCGGCTTAATGAGAATGAGCTGGAGGCCATTGAGCAGATTATTGTTTTGATGGAAGATGAGCTGCAGACCGATAATTTAGCTGCGCTGGCTGACATGCGCTATTGCTATCTTGATGAGGTGGTCTCTGCCAGTATTCACAAGGGTTCCGGCGAAGATCTCCTGACCGGGCGTCTGGACCGTGTTTTGACTAATCGCTTTGCAGCAATTCCCATCTTCATCTTATTATTGGGTTTAGTTTTTTGGGTCGCTTTTGGCTTCCCCGGTAGCTGGCTCTCCGATCAGCTGACA
>DIRG01000023.1:1412-2705 GCA_002427475.1 Mageeibacillus sp. UBA5442 | reverse complement strand
AATTTTGTCCTGCACTCCCTGATTGTGGATGGCATCCTGGCCGGAGTTGGTTCCGTACTTTCTTTTCTGCCCTTAATAGCGCTCTTGTATTTGATGCTCAGCATCTTAGAAGATAGCGGCTATATGGCTCGGGTTGCCTTTGTTATGGACAGCTGGATGCGTCGCATGGGTATTTCCGGAGCAGCTATTGTTCCCTTAATTATGGGTTTTGGCTGTTCAGTGCCTGCGATAATGTCTACCCGTACTCTTCCCAGTAAAAGGGACCGGCGTTTAACCATCTTCATGATTCCCTTTATATCGTGTTCAGCCAAAGTGCCGATTTACGGTGCCATTGCCTCCGTGTTCTTCCCGGATCATGCGGGTCTGGTAATGGTTATGTTGTACTTGCTGGGGATATATCTGGCTGTGATGCTGGGACTTATACTGCGTCAACGCCCGAACACGAGCGAAGCTTCGCCCTTTATTATGGAGTTGCCGCCCTACCGTTTTCCCTCATTGCTTTCAGTAGGACGAAATCTGTGGCAGAAAATCAGGGATTTTCTGCGCCGTGCGTTTACAGTGATTTTAGCTGTTACTGTCGTCATCTGGTTCCTCAGCCACTTTGATCAAAACCTGAACTTTGTTTCCTCCTCGGATGACAGCCTGCTTGCCTGGCTGGGATCTGTCATAGTGCCCCTGTTTAAGCCGTTGGGTCTTAGCGACTGGCGCATTCCTGCAGCTCTGATCTCCGGTTTTACCGCTAAGGAAGCAGTTATCTCGACTCTGGCTGTAATGAGCGGCGCGACGGTGGAAACACTGGGTCCGACTTTAGCCGCAATATTTACAACACCATCTGCAATTGCCTTTCTGGTCTATGTCCTGATCTATACTCCCTGTGTTGCTGCGGTCGCTGCGGCCAGAAATGAATTCGGCAACTGGCGCGATACCTGGATTATGATTATCTTCCAGCTAGTAGCGGCCTGGGTGGTGGCTTTCATTTTCTATCGTCTGGCCTTACTGTGGGGGATATCACCGCTGGCGACAATAGCTATAATTGTCCTGCTACTATCTTTGCCGATATTATTGAATTATCGGGCCCAGCGCAGGGAATCCAGAGAGCGGGCAGCATAATAGGGATTAAGAAAAGGGCAGGCGCGCCTGCTGAGTGAATATTATGAGTGAAAGTCAAATGATTCATTATCCTCAGGATGAGGTGCATACATTTCTTTTACCGGTCACGATCGGCTGTTCACATAACGCCTGCGCCTTTTGTTCCATGTATTCCGGTGAAAAATTCAGCCAGGTTCCATTGTC
>DIRG01000023.1:0-1107 GCA_002427475.1 Mageeibacillus sp. UBA5442 | reverse complement strand
TATTTGCCATATTGTGCCTGTGTCGCCTCATACGCCTCAATCAGGAGCATTTCCAAGTATTCAACAGAGGAGCTTTCTATCCTTCACAATAAGGGCCTGCGAGAACTTTATATTGGTTTTGAAACGGGCAGTGACGAAGCTTTAAAATTAATGAATAAAGGGCACACAGTTGCTGCTGCAATAAGAGAAGCAAAAAGGTTGAATCAGGCTGATCTTTCTTTTAATACCATTATCGTATACGGCATAGCCGGCAAGGATAAGTCGATTGAAAACGCGCTGGCTACAGCGGAAATGATCAACAAGTTTACGACCAAAAGAATTATTACCATGAGTCTGACTATCTTCCTCGGTACGAAGTTAAATCATATGGTGGTGAGAGGAGAGTTTGTTCCCGCATCAAACAGGGAAAGACTAGTCGAAATTAAGACGCTCCTGGAGAATCTGCGGCCACTGACGCCAACAATTTTTGACACCACTCATCCGACCAATATCCTCAAGATAAAGGGAACACTGCCCCAGGACAGGGATCAGCTGATTGCTGAAGTGGAGAGACGTTTGCTTTGAGGCTTTATTTAGCCTATGGACTTTGCTAGGATACTGCTCAGAGGAGGATCAGGAATATGGATGAAAAAGAAATAAAAAATCTAATCAAGAGCGGAAGAGATTTCATGAAAAACCCTGAATGGGATGAGACGCTTACTTCCGACCAGGATAAGAAACTTCCCCAACCGCCACTTTACCATCTGGCAAAGAACGAGAGCAAAGTGATCACGCTGCCGCAAGATTTCGAAGAGCTTCAGCTCACGGAAAATCTCTTTGAACTCCTAATCAAGAGGAAGTCACGGCGTAAATATTCGGAGGAAAAAATATCTTTGCCGGAGCTGTCCTTTCTCCTCTGGAGCGCACAGGGCATCAAAGGCCGGCGCGGCAAGAAATATGCGACCCTGCGAACCGTGCCCAGCGGCGGTGCCAGACACGGCTTTGAGTGCTACGTGGATGCTGTGAGGGTGGCCGGACTGGAGCCTGGGATCTATCATTATCTCGCAGGAAGTCATGCGCTCGAACTTCTTGGAACTCAAACCGCAGACGGGCGCCTGCAAAGTGTAG
>DIRG01000056.1 GCA_002427475.1 Mageeibacillus sp. UBA5442 | reverse complement strand
CAGCCAGCTCGACCATCTCTCCAATTTAAGTCGCGCAGCTTGATTAGTGTAACCGAGATTGGGTTCAATTGTCAATGACAGCGTACCTAAATTGCAGGCAAAAAACACCCCGGAGGTTAATCCGGGGTGTTGGGACATTTTGTTAGCTTAATGTTACTGAAATACTTTTACCTTAAGTTATTTTTATAGGAAAATATAACGCAGGATAAAGAGTAGGGACAGTATAAACATAAGCGGACTGACCTTCTTGCGGTTTTCTCTGCCAGTCAAAAGATTGATGGCAACGTAGAAAATGATACCGAAGGAGATGCCTTCAGCGATACTGTAGAAGAAGGGCATTGCGATTACTGTGATGTATGCTGGGATTGCTTCTGTGAGATTATCAAAATCAACCTTCAAAAGAGAGGTCAACATCAGGAACCCGACATAGATCAAGGCTGCACCGGTCGCAAAGGCCGGGATGGCTATAAAGATAGGTGAGAGGATGATAGCGATCAGGAAGAGAATACCCGTGGTTAAAGCAGTCAGTCCTGTACGTCCGCCCTCAGCTACACCGGCTGAACTTTCAACGTAGGTTGTTACTGTCGAAGTACCAAGCAAGGCGCCTGCTGTCGTACCTACGGCATCTGCCATAAGAGCACCCTTAATATTTGGCAATTTTCCTTCTTCATCCAACATATCCGCTTTGGTAGCGACCCCGACCAGTGTTCCCAGAGTGTCAAACAGATCAACAAAGAGGAAGGCGAACATGATTGCGATAAAGTCGCCTATATTCTTGAGATCAATCGCTTTGAAGTTAAGAGCCTGTCCTGCAATTTGCCCAAATTCTTCAAAGTGCGTTCCCAGAGAGAAACTCGGATACAGTGAGAAGAAACCTGTGGCCGGGTCGGGCACGTAAAGTCCGATCGCCTGAGAAATCATTCCCAATATCCAGGCACCAAGTATACCAATCAGAATGGCACCTTTGACTCGCTTGTAGCTTAGGATAGCTATAATGATGACACCAACTAAACACAGAATAGCAGAAATACCAGCTGTATTAATGGCAGTTTTGAAATTGTTGAACTCAACGAGTGTGGGTCCTTCGCTGACCAGATTAGCGTTTTGTAATCCAATAAAAGCTATAAACAAGCCAATACCGGCGCTAACTGCATGTTTCAAAGACAAAGGGATCGCATCAAATATTGCTTCGCGTATAGGAGTCAGCGAAAGAATAATGAAGATAATTCCTTCTATAAATACAGCGAACAATGCTGTTTGCCAGTTGTAGCCCATTTGCAAGACTACTACATACGCAAAATAAGCATTTAGCCCCATTCCTGGTGCCAGTGCAAATGGCAGATTGGCAAAGAAAGCCATCAAAATACTGGCAAGTGCTGCTGCCAAAGCAGTGGCAATTAACACACCGCCTGACGGCATTCCTGCATCACCCAGAATCTGAGGGTTTACTGCCAGGATGTATGCCATTGTCATGAAGGTAGTAAGACCGGCCATCAGTTCAGTTCTGATGTTGGTTTTATTCTCCTCCAGTTTGAATAATCTTTCAAACATATATTACCTCCTCAGGTTTATTTTCTCTCACTTGGAGAGCGTCTCCCTAGAATAATAGCACGACTAATTGCTAATATCAATTAAAATACTAGTGTAAGTGTATAGGACGATGTGTTATCTTCCGCTATAATAGCTGTCGTTGACACTTTTTAGCTATGCTCGTATAATTTTTAGAATGTAAACTGTTAAATGAATATATAAGTATATAAAGGAAAATAAGGAAGAGAAAATGTATAAAAAAGTAGATAGCAAGTTGGATTTTGTTTCTCGCGAGTTAGAAGTGCTCAAGTTTTGGAAAGATCACGACATAATTGATAAATCTTTGTCGCAAAGAGAAGGCAATGAGATTTATTCCTTCTACGAGGGACCACCGACCGCAAACGGGCAACCGCATACCGGGCACGTGCTGACCCGCGTTATTAAAGACTTAATTCCTCGCTATCGCACCATGAAGGGCTATTATGTACCGCGTAAAGCCGGTTGGGATACCCACGGCTTGCCTGTCGAACTTGAAGTCGAGAAAAAGCTGGGCCTCAACGGCAAAGAACACATCGAAGAATACGGTGTTGAAAAATTCATAGAAGAGTGCAAAAAGAGCGTCTGGAAATATCTGAGCGAATGGGAAGACATGACCGAACGAGTCGGTTTTTGGGTGGACATGGACAACGCCTATGTTACCTACGAAAACGACTATATCGAGTCAGTCTGGTGGGCTCTTAAAGAGATCTGGAAAAAAGACCTGATCTACAAAGGCCACCGCGTTGTACCTTACTGCCCGCGCTGCGGCACTGCTCTCTCCAGCCACGAGGTTGCACAGGGATATCAAGATATTACTGAAACCTCGATCTATGTCCGTATGCCTGTCGAAGGAGAAGCCGACACCTACTTTGCAGTCTGGACGACAACTCCTTGGACCTTGCCTTCCAACGTTGCACTCTGTGTTAACGCCGATGAAGAGTACGCTCTGGTCGAGTTAACTTGCTGTGATGAGAGCTCACCCAGCCGCTATTATTTGGCTACCGCTTTGGTGGAAGAAGTTTTCGGCGAGGATGCAACTATTGTCCGCACCATGCCGGGAAGCGAATTGTTGAACAAGCGCTATACGCCGGTTTTTGACTACGCTGACAAAGTGATCGCAGAGCGCGAGAGTGCTTTTTATGTGGTCGCTGATCCTTTTGTAAATCTTGATGACGGTACCGGAATCGTTCATATTGCGCCGGCCTTTGGTGAGGATGACGCTAGGCTGGGTCGCCAAAACAAACTTCCCCATGTTCAGCTGGTTGATCTTGAAGGTAAGTTGACAGAGGAGACTGAAGACTTCGCAGGCATTTTCGTCAAGGAAGCAGATCCTCTCTTGGTTCAGGATCTGGCAGACCGCGGCTTATTGCTGAGCAGTAAAGAATTTGAACACAATTATCCCTTCTGCTGGCGTTGTGATACGGCCTTACTGTATTACGCGCGTTCCGGCTGGTTTATTGAGATGACGAAGTTGCGGGACGAGCTGATCGCAAACAATCAAGAAATCAACTGGATCCCGAAGAACATTGGCAGTGGACGTTTCGGCAATTTCTTGGAAAACGTGGTGGACTGGAACCTCTCGCGTGAGCGTTACTGGGGTACGCCTCTCCCTATTTGGGAATGTGAATCCTGTTCGGCCCAACACTGTGTCGGTTCAATTGAGGAACTGCGTAGCTTGTCGGATGAAGTGGAAGAAGATCTCGAGTTGCATAAACCGGGTATCGACCGCATTCATTTCGCCTGTCAAGACTGCGGCGGCAAAATGACGCGCGCACCGGAGGTGATCGACTGCTGGTTCGACTCAGGCGCCATGCCTTTTGCGCAATATCATTATCCTTTCGAAAACCAAGACCTATTTGAGTCCAGTGCTCCGGCAGATTTCATTTCCGAAGCTATCGACCAAACACGTGGCTGGTTTTACACGCTCCATGCGATCAGCACGCTGCTGTTTGACCGCCCAGCCTACAAGACCTGCCTGGTTCTAGGGCACGTTCTCGACGGAGAAGGAGTGAA
>DIRG01000084.1:7345-7655 GCA_002427475.1 Mageeibacillus sp. UBA5442 | reverse complement strand
CAACGATATTCGCCATTCAGTGTCCGTGACGACACGTTTGCCGCGCGAAGATGAAATCGATGGCGTGCATTACTATTTCAGAAGCAAAGCGGAATTTGAAGAGATGATCGCCGAAGGTGAGATTTTGGAATATGACATTTACTGTGATGAGTACTATGGTACTCCCAAATCGCCGCTCGAAAGGATGCGTTCTGAAGGCATTAATGTTATGTTGGATCTGACTGTTGCCGGAGCTCTGGCTTTGAAAAATAACTATGCTAATTCTGTATTGGTATTTCTTATACCACCATCAGAAGCAGTCCTCCACGAA
>DIRG01000084.1:6262-7101 GCA_002427475.1 Mageeibacillus sp. UBA5442 | reverse complement strand
GAAGAGATGAATTCAGCGCTTGAATTTGACTACCTAGTTGTGAATGATGACTTATTACAGGCTGTTCGCGATATAGAAGCTATCTATTGGGCCGAAAGGCACCGTACGTCAAGGCTTTTTATTGACGGAATCTAGCATAAAAGTTATAATCTTTAAGGTATGCAAAAGTCTGATATTAGCGGATCTTTATATAGATTGACAAGAAGATAAGGAGTCAAAAATGCTAACAATTCCACCTCTGGAAGAACTACTTCCAAGAGCAGAAAATAGATATGTACTGTCGATGTTTGCTGCTCGCAGAGCGCGTCAGTTGACTGATGGTGCTAGGCCTTTGGTTGAGTCTGATACTCCCAACCAGGTTTCTCTAGCTTGCGAAGAGATTGGCAGCGGTGCTGTTGTTTATCGTGAAGGTAAACAGGATGTTTCCATACCGGAACGTCCTGAGATTATTGCCCAGCGTGAAGCCAGCCGACGTGAAGCGGAAGCTAAACGTGCTGAGGATATGCTGGAAGAGCAGCGTCGCCCATCATTCAGACGTCAACAAAGAGAAGGCTCGACCTTTGAAAAAGAGGGCATCAGCGCACAAGAAGCTTCATTAATCGCAGAGCAGTTGGTCCAGTTTGTTACCGAACAAGAAGCCATGGAGGAAGAAGGCCAATCTTCTTCTGAAATTGATTTCACATCTTTTTCCGAGAGTCTGGAACAACAGGTAAGTGATGATACAGACAAGAATGAGGAAGAAGCCTGATGATGCAGCCAAGAGATAAATCTATGGCGACGATCGTCGCACTGGCATCAAATCGTGGTTTTATTTATCCCGGTTCAGAACTATACGGCGG
>DIRG01000084.1:4845-5975 GCA_002427475.1 Mageeibacillus sp. UBA5442 | reverse complement strand
GCAGCCATTCTTATGAACCCACAAGTCTGGGTAGCTTCCGGTCATGTTGACAGCTTTTCTGATCCTTTGATTGACTGCAGATCTTGTCATTCACGTCATCGTGCTGACCAGATTATTGACGATTGGAATCTCAGCCAGAATATTGAAGAGTCAGTTGAAGGCTGGAGCAACGAAGATATGCAGCAATACATTGCTGATAAAGGTATCTGCTGTCCGGTCTGTGAAGCTCAAGATTTTACCGACATTCGCCATTTCAACCTCATGTTTAAGACTAAGCAAGGTGTTACCGAGGATAGTCAGTCCGATATTTACCTGCGTCCGGAAACGGCCCAGGGTATTTTTGTGAATTTCAAAAATGTGCAGCGGACATCGCGCCGCAAAATCCCTTTTGGAATTGCTCAAATAGGCAAGGCTTTCCGCAACGAGATTACTCCGGGTAACTTCATTTTCCGCACACGCGAATTTGAACAGATGGAGTTGGAGTTTTTCTGTGAACCCGGCACCGATGATGAATGGTTCGATTACTGGCGCGACTTTTCCTTCCAGTGGCTGCTTGACTTGGGTCTGACGAAGGAACACCTGCGTTGGCGTGATCACGGTGCAGAAGAGTTATCATTTTACTCGAAAGCGACCAGCGATGTTGAATATATCTACCCCTTCGGTTGGGGTGAACTTTGGGGCGTAGCCAATCGCACAGATTACGATCTTTCTCGTCATATGGAATATGCGAAAGATGATTTGCGCTATTTCGACCCCTATACCAACGAGAAATACATTCCCTATGTCATCGAACCATCCTTAGGCGTAGATAGGCTGTTTTTAGCTATACTCTGCGATGCCTACGATGTCGAGACGTTGGAGAATGGCGAAGAAAGAACAGTACTTCGTTTCGAACCGTCACTGGCCCCGATCAATGTAGCTGTGCTGCCTTTGTCCAATAAGCTGAAGGAAGAAGCAGAGAAGGTTTACCAGATGCTGCTGCCACACTACCGCTGCGAATTTGATGAACGTCAGAGTATTGGCAGACGCTATCGTCGCCAGGATGAGATCGGAACTCCCTACTGTGTAACTTTTGATTTCGATTCACTTGAGGATAATCAAGTAACGATACGTGAACGCGATTCAATGGA
>DIRG01000084.1:3708-4586 GCA_002427475.1 Mageeibacillus sp. UBA5442 | reverse complement strand
TACATGTTTTCAGAGGGCAACGCCAATATGCGTGAGTTGCTCGGCGGCAAAGGGGCCAACTTGGCTGAAATGACAGTTATGGGTTTGCCCGTACCACAGGGTTTTACCATTACTACTGAAGCCTGTAATCGCTATTACGAAGAAGGCAAAGTGATCTCTGATGAGATCAAAGAAGAAATTGTTGAGGCAATCAGGGAAGAAGAGAGGCGTTCAGGTAAAGTTTTTGGCGATCCTAATAATCCTTTACTAGTATCTGTTCGTTCAGGTTCTCGCGCCTCCATGCCAGGAATGATGGATACAGTGCTTAATCTCGGCTTGAATGATGAAGTTGTAGAAGGCCTTGCTAAGCTAACTGATAATGAACGTTTTGCCTATGACAGCTACCGCAGATTTATTATGATGTTTGCAGACGTTGTTATGGAAGTCCATAAAGACATATTTGAAGATGAGCTGGATCGTATTAAAGCCGAAAAAGGTGTTGAGCTTGACCTCGATCTGACTGCTGAAGATATGAAAACCGTAGCGCAGAACTTCAAAGCTATTTATGAGAGTGAAAAGGGTGAAGCATTCCCGCAAGAGCCCATGACTCAGCTAATGGCATCAATTGAGGCAGTATTCCGTTCTTGGAACAACCCTCGTGCTCTTTTCTATCGTCAAATGAACAATATCCCGTCCGAGTGGGGCACTGCCGTTAACGTCCAAGAAATGGTCTACGGCAATATGGGCGAAACCTCAGGTACAGGCGTTGCCTTTACCCGCGACCCAGCCACCGGAGAGAACGTTCTTTATGGTGAATATTTGATCAATGCACAAGGTGAAGACGTTGTTGCCGGTGTTCGTACACCTGAACAGATTTCGCATCTGCAGGATCAATTCCC
>DIRG01000084.1:3085-3371 GCA_002427475.1 Mageeibacillus sp. UBA5442 | reverse complement strand
CTTTCACGTGAAGAAGCGATTTTGCACATCGATCCCAGCCAGCTTGATGCTCTAATGCATCCGATGTTTGATCAAAAAGCGCTGGCAGAAGCTGACCAGATTGCCAAGGGCTTGCCGGCATCACCAGGTGCAGCTAGCGGTAAAATTGTTTTCTCCGCGGACCAGGCGTTTGAATTAGCTAAAGACGGTGAGAAAGTAATTCTCGTCCGTATCGAAACCTCAGCAGAAGACATTCACGGCATGAGCGCAGCTGAAGGTATCTTGACCGCTCGTGGCGGCATGACCA
>DIRG01000084.1:1039-2899 GCA_002427475.1 Mageeibacillus sp. UBA5442 | reverse complement strand
GTTGTTGCTCGCGGTATGGGTAAATGCTGTGTTGCCGGTAGCTCCGACATCAATATCAATTATGAAAAGGGCTCAATGAAAGCCGATGGCAGAGAATTCAAGACAGGTGATTGGATCTCTCTCGATGGCTCCACCGGAACTGTTTACGCAGGCCAGATTGCTACCAAAGAAGCGGAACAGAGCGATGACTTTGTCACAGTAATGGAGTGGGCTGATGAATTCCGTGAGATGGACGTTCGTGCCAATGCGGACACAGGGCACGATGCTCAGGTAGCTCTTGATCTGGGAGCACAGGGTATCGGACTGACACGTACAGAGCACATGTTCTTTGATCCTGAAAGAATTTTCAGTTTCCGCAAGATGATCGTTGCTCGCGACGAAGAAACTCGTCGTAAGGCTTTAGACGCGATCCTTCCGGATCAGAAGCAAGATTTCTTGGATCTCTTCCGTGTTATGGATGGACACCCGGTTGTTATCCGTCTACTGGATCCTCCTTTGCATGAGTTCTTGCCTCAGGAAGAAGATGACATTCGCGAATTGGCGGATTCTTTAGAGCTTGAATTTGAAGAGCTGAAGTCCATCATTTCTTCTTTGCACGAGCTCAACCCGATGTTGGGTCACCGCGGTTGCCGTTTGGCCATCAGCTATCCCGAAATCGCTGAAATGCAAACCAAGGCAATCATCGGCGCAGCCATTGAAGCTGCTAAAGAAGGCGTGCATGTAATTCCTGAGATCATGGTACCGCTCATCTCTGACGTCAAAGAATTAGAGTACTTGAACGGCATCATTAAGCCTGTTGCGGACAAGATGATCGCAGAAAGCGGCGTACAGCTGTCCTACATGGTTGGAACCATGCTGGAGATTCCTCGTGCGGCGATGACCTCCGATGAAATTGCTCTAGCTGCAGACTTCTTCAGCTTTGGCACAAACGACTTGACCCAGATGGGTTACGGACTGTCACGTGATGACGCCGGCCCCATTTTGGATACATATTATGAAAAGGGCATCTTCGAAGCCGATCCGACCGCTCATATCGACCGTAACGGTATCGGTAGACTTATGCGCATCTCGGTTGAAGACGGCCGCAAGGCACGTCCTGACCTCGAATTGGGCATCTGTGGTGAACACGGCGGCGATCCTTACTCCGTCGAATTCTGCCAGTTGTTGAAACTCGATTATGTCTCTTGCTCACCCTACCGTGTGCCGATCGCACGTCTAGCGGCCGCTCAGGCAGCTTTGCGTTATCCGCGCAACAAGTAGTAGCAAGTCGATCTCACTTATGAGTGACCATAGTTCCTCCATGCAGAAGCGTGGGGGAACTATTTTTTCATCCGGAGTGTCATAAGGCAATGGAAAACGAAGTGAAAAGCAGAAAAAATAGAATTTTAGAGATCGATCTACTGCGCGGTGGTGCCATCTTTTTAATGGTGTTGCATCATCTTATCTTTGATCTGCGCTATATAGTTGGCCTCGATGTTTTTGCCTTTCAGGAGACCGAATGGTTTCAGATTTATCTGAGATCCGCGGTCCTGGCCGTGTTTATTCTTGTATCGGGCATCAGCAGCAGTTTCTCCCGCAATAATCTTCGTCGTGGGATTAGGCTCCTTATTGCAGCTTTGATCTTGACCGGCGGTAGCCTATTGGTAAATCACTTTAGCCAGGTGCAACTGGGTGTTATCGTCTTTAACGTCTTTCATGTTCTGGCACTATCTATCATCAGCTATGCACTCTTGGAAAAAATCTTATGGAGCAAAGAAGATAAGGAAGAAAAGAGGTTTCAGTTTTTCCTCATCTTGCTTGTCTTGGGTTCTCTTTTAATCTTTGTGCCGGAACTCCTGCGGCAGCAGTTCGGGCTAAATT
>DIRG01000084.1:0-748 GCA_002427475.1 Mageeibacillus sp. UBA5442 | reverse complement strand
GCTTTATCGCGAACGCAGGAGTCTCTTCTCTGAGCCGGGTCCGCGAGCAGAAAAGTTATTCAGGCCTATTTGCTTTTTGGGAAGAAATGCGCTCTGGGTATATCTTTTCCATCAGCCTATTATTTTGGCTGTCTTATGGCTTCTGGGACAAATCGGTATTTTGCCAAGAATTTAATACAGTTGTCTGCTAAGTTCTGAGGTAGAATGTCACCGGTGAAGAATTAATGATGCAAAAAGAGCGCAAGGGTCAAATCATACTCATTAACCATCGCGAATACGCTGCGGTGGCTGATGTTGTGCGTCAATTTTTTGGCAATATTCAACCTGAAAATTCTGTTTTTACTATTCCAGCGACTGATGATTTCACGATCACTTGTACAAGTTCCGCAGAATTGTCGCCTGAGTTGATTCGTAAAGCCAACCGTGCTGAATTGAACGAACATGAGGCGGCTGAGTTGCCGCGTGAGTTCGAGCTCTGGGTAGAACTTCTGAATGTAGGGGGCAAGTGGGTGTGGCGCGAACAGACAACGCCTCTGAATCTGCGGCGCAGCTTGCGACGGCTCTTGCATAAGGCTTTGTCCGCACAAACAGAGATTAGCTTTCCTTGGGGGAGTTTGCTCGGAGTTAGGCCAACGCAAGTTGCGCTCACGATCTTAGAAGAAGGCCGGCAGCAGCAAAAGTCTGTTCCTACTTCTGGCGGAGCCTATTCGGATGCGGAAAAGATTCATGCTCAGCGTGAGTTGGAAGA
>DIRG01000033.1 GCA_002427475.1 Mageeibacillus sp. UBA5442 | reverse complement strand
GTACGGCTTTTGTTTTTTACCTACCCTCCTATGATGCTCCAGAGTATCCTTGTAAAAAGATGCTGGAAGAACCCTGAAGCATATGGTATGATAACAATAAATCTGAATTTATCGAGGAGTTTAAATCTCGCATTATTTCATATGGCGTGCAGGCAAACGGGATTTGTCATATCCAAGCGGTTTGCTTTGCCATTCATAGTCCGGTGAGATAGATCGGTATACAAAAAACAGTTGAGGATGATAGTATGATTAAAAATTGGAGAATCGGAACAGTTGTTGTATTCTCGTTGATTGCAACTTGGCTTTTGTTTGTTTTTATGAAAGCGCCGTTATTTAGTATCGCGATATTTGATAAGGATATTCTGAATTTCTATATGGGATATGAGTTATCTACTATAATTGTCAGCTCCGTTTTTCTACTAGTCCTGTATCTATTTGCTGACAAACTGCGGCTCCGCTATCTTAACCTTAAGAAAATTGACGGAGTTGTCCGTCCTGCCCCTTTGGTTGGAATAAAACCAAAGGATGGCGAGGGCTGGAAGACAATCGGCTTGACGATTGGGTCTATCATTACCGTTGTAACAGGGATTGTGGTATACTTTCAGACTGTTTCAGAGAATGGTCTGACTTTTCGGCTTTTCCCAGAGATCCCTCTCATACTCCTGTTTGCGTTGATGAACTCTTTTACTGAAGAGGTCATTTTCCGTTTATCCTATACGACCATCGTTGCAAATGAGAAAAGGAACCCACGAATATCTGAATTTCTTTCCGCTGCAGTTTTTGGCGGCGTTCACTATTTTGGTATTGCACCAAGCGGAATCGCCGGAGCTGTTATGGCAGCTTTTAATGGATGGTTTTTAGCAAAATCAATAAATGAAACAAAGGGTTTCTTTTGGGCGTGGGTAATTCATTTTGCGCAAGATGTCATCATCTTATTTTTCCTTTTTATGAGAAACTGACAGATTCTAATTTGCAGAGCAAGCCCAACCCTGGTTAAAGGGTTCGGCTTGCTCTTTTTATTGCATGATTTTCCCAAAATCGTTCAGAGTATCCTTGCGAAAGGGCTGTCAATCAATCTGCCCTACAAGGCTATAGATGATGGTGATTTCTTGCCGTTCTACACCATCCACTACAGTCTTTTGCCCCACTACAATCTTGTCCACCAGCTTTATGAGCAGTTCACGGTCAAGCTTATCTATGCCCATGGAGCTTCTGATAAGAGAAACCCACTCATGGATGTCGTTAGCGAGACTCCCGTCGGTCAACATCTGATCGACTTCCTGCTCATCTCCAACTCCAAGCTGCCTCCTCTCGTTAACGAGATGCGGAAGCTCTTCAGCTTTGTCCGGACCCATGACTTTGACCACCACCTTGTCCCCGTCCATATCGAAAATATATTCAACATATATTTGCAGATCAGGGATATCCATCCGTGGTGGTCGTCCTGCCTGCCGCTCATGGAGCTGTGGCGCGATTTCGACAGCTATACGTTTTACAGCATCCACCCCAGCCCCTATCTGCTCGATACATACGACGAGGTCGACCGCCTCTTGAACGAGGAATCGAGCTGGCGCGCCATCTGCGACCGGCTCCAGTCATACCTCAAGTGGCTGGAGGCCTATGTCACGCACTTGCGCTCCTTTGAAAACGCGCTCGTTTTCTGTTTGGACACGTCGTCGCCCAAGGAGCTCTCGTCGCTCACCTGTATGCAGCGGGCCTTCGTGTTCAGGTCCTTCTTCGATAATCTCTTCCTGCACAGGACGCCGGAGCACTGTTCGCTGAATCTTCAGCCCAAGTACACCTCTCCGCTCGGCACGACCACGCACCGCAGCAAGATGCTCTATCCGGGCGAGAGCGGGATACTGAACATCGAAGCGAACAATATGGATTTCGGCAGCGTCATGCTCGAAGACAGCGGTATGCAGCTCAAGAGCCTCGTGGGCATGGTCAAGGGCAAGCACGTCGAGATCACCCATACCTTCCTGCTCAACGACCCGGCAGACATTTATTCCGTGTGCTCCCAGTCGCTATATATACTCATCAGCACCAACACAAAAATCAGGCACTGCAAGAGCTGCGGCAAATACTTCGTGCCCATCAACAGGAGCGACGAGCTTTACTGTTGCCGCGTGCAGAATAACGGCAAAATGTGCCGCGAGCTCAATTACGCTGCCAAGATAGATACCGATGATCTTCTGTCCATATACAGGAAAGCCTATAAGACCCACAACGCCCGGAAGCAGCGCAACAAAAATAACCACGCGAACGCCGAACAGGATTTTAATGATTGGGTAACTTACGCAAAAGGACTTCTCGAGCAGGCGAAGAACGGTGAGCTGCCCGCCGAAGAATACGCCGAACTCATACGGGAATAGATGTCAGTTACTCCTACACAAAGGAGCATCCTCCAAAGCCGTTAATAACAGCGACTTTGAGGGCGTTTCTTCGTTCACATGACCTAAGATGCAGCTAGACAAGGCAAAAGCATATTTGCAGAGAAAGAAAAAGACCTTGAGGATTACAAAGTAGAAACCCTCAAAGTCATTTGTGGATAAAGCAAGCTGAGTATAGAGCTGCTAAATTCGCTGACCGCCGAAGCAGACGAGCAAATCCGCAATGCGCGAGCCGATGTAGATGCAGCGAAAAAACATTATTCAGAGCTGCTTAAATCCGCTGAAAATCTGCGAAAAGAGTATAACCGCCTTCTGACATGGGCAGATCTCTACGACAAGAGCACCTTTGAAGCAAAGAAATGGCAGACGCCCAGTTCATCAAATCAGTACGCGTTGGCCGGGATTATAATATTGAGATTGATTTTAACGTCTCTTTCGAAGAATATCAGAGCTTTTGCAATACGGAATCTGCGGATGACAATTTGACGACCTTGCGTTCGCATACCGTATAAAAAAATTCAGGAAAACCCACTTTTAATGGACTTTCCTGAATTTGGTGGACCTGAACGGGATCGAACAGTCGACCTCCGCGTTGCGAACGCGGCGCTCTCGCGAGCTATCCATTACGAAGGCCCTGTTTAAGGAATAACTGGATGATGATTTGTGTATTCGCTTTTAAATCCTTAAAAATCAAAGACTACTTGACATACAAATACCCCCTACGAAACTTGCCTGCCGCTTCTATTTACGCTACCAGCGCATTCTTATTAATTCCCTCAATCACTGTCCGCAGGTCCATAAACACCGCCACATCATCGAACAGCTCGCTGATGCTGCCCATATCAGTAAACGGGCTTTCCTGCATGACTGTAAGGTCCTTCATCATACCGTTTTTCACGATGTAATTGACCACCTGCCGGACGAAATACATCTGTTGGCCGTCCAGCCCCGCGTCGTTCAAAAACTTGGAGAACGCCTCGTTGGCCGCTTTCTGGCTAAGCCCCACAATACTGCACGAGAGTAGATAAGTTT
>DIRG01000068.1:9211-9640 GCA_002427475.1 Mageeibacillus sp. UBA5442 | reverse complement strand
CCTGACGACATCAGCGTTGCCGGATATGACGGAATCCTACTATCACAAGTCCTTCGTCCCGAACTCTGCACCTACAAACAGAACACCGACGACCTAGGCCGCCTCGCCGCCACGGAGCTGGTGGAAGCAGTCACCAACAGTAAGACCTATATCCCCAAGCAGATTTGGGTTGAAGGCGAATTATTAGCAGGAAATTCGGTTAATAAAATCGAATTTTAGAAATATGCCTCACAAGAGGCAATAAATATCTGACCTTAATAAGGAGGAAGAAAAAGTGAGTAAATTTAAACGCATCTTTGCACTAATGCTGGCGTTGATCATGGTATTCACATTTGCGGCCTGTAATGGGGTTGATGATCCCGATGAGCCCGTAGTGACAGATCCCGCTGATCCAGGTGTAACAGATCCAGCAGACGACCCCGATCCCGA
>DIRG01000068.1:6404-9022 GCA_002427475.1 Mageeibacillus sp. UBA5442 | reverse complement strand
CCCGATCCCGATCCTGACCCGGACGTACCGGCAGTTGAACAAGGTAAAGTCCTGAATGTATGGGGCTGGAACGACGAATTTAAAGGCTTATTCGAAGCCTACTTTGAAGGTGTACCGGACGACGTGGAAGTGAATTTCACTCTCACTCCTAGTGACGACAACGCCTATCAAAACGCACTTGACGAGGCTTTGCTCAGCCAGGAAACTGCCGCTGATGACGACAAGATTGACTTGTTCTTAGTAGAAGCGGACTACGCACTGAAATATGTCAATAGCCCGTACACTCTCGACATCATCAACGACGTCGGACTGACACAGGAAGATATCGCCGGCCAGTACACCTACACTCAGGAAATTGTAACAGATAGCAACGGTGCAATCAAAGGTACATCGTGGCAAGCAACACCGGGACTTTTCGCCTACAGAAGATCGATTGCGAAAGACGTTCTGGGCACAGACGACCCCGCTGCAGTTCAGGAAGCTTTATCCACATGGGACAAGTTCTATGAGGTTGCAGAACAGGCAAACGAGAAGGGCTACAAAATGTTGTCAGGCTACGACGATTCCTATCGTACATTCTCTAACAACGTCTCTTCACCTTGGGTCGACGAAGACATGAATATCGTTATCGATGACAATATTCAGGCCTGGATTGAGCAGACGAAAGACTTCTCAGACAAAGGCTACAACAACGGCTCCTCGCTCTGGGATCCTCAGTGGGCATCAGACCAAGGACCGGAAGGCGACGTGTTCGGCTTCTTCTATTCAACCTGGGGCATCAACTTCACCCTCTTGGGCAACGCCCTTGAGACACCCCTACCTGATGGCGTCTCCGCAACAGGCGACCCTGATGCCTTTAAAGAGGCCACCGAAGGAAACGGAATCTTTGGCGACTATGGTGTCGTTGAAGGACCGCAAAACTACTACTGGGGCGGCAGCTGGCTTTGCGCAGCCACCGGCACAGACAACGTAGAACTCGTTAGAGACATCATGAAAACCATGACCTGCGATCCGGAAGTCCTCCAGACCATTACTAAGGACACACAGGACTTCACGAACAACGTCGAAGCCATGGAAGAACTGGCTGCAGACGACGATTTCGCCTCCGCCTTCTTGGGTGGACAAAACCACATCGCGCTCTTTGCCGAATCAGCCAAGGGCATCGACATGAGCAACATCTCTCCCTATGACCAGGGATTGAACGAAGGCATCCAAACAGCCTTTAAAGACTACTTTAACGGCAACGTTGATTACGATACCGCTCTGGACAACTTCTACACAGCGGCAATCGAAAAGTATCCTGATCTGAAGAGACCATAAGAGATCTTTAAAGGGGGCGCGGGCTCGCGTCCCCTTTATATTTCGAGGTGACACTTAATGAAAAGCTTGAAGCAAAGAAAGTCGATTTCATACTCCAAATGGGGTTATGTTTTTTTACTTCCTTTTTTCTCCGTATTCATTGTATTTACGCTTATTCCGCTAGTATCAACTATTTACTATAGTTTTTTTGAAAACTATATGTCAGGGCTGACACAGATCGGTCCAACTTTCGTAGGTCTGGATAACTACAAGACGATCTTGTTTGAAACGGATTTACCTAAATATGCTTGGAATACCTTTTTTATCTGGATTTTGGGTTTCATTCCTCAAATCCTAATTTCCTTGCTCTTAGCCGTATGGTTTACCAGCAAACGACTTGACATTAAATTCTCGTCTTTTTTCAAGACTGTTATATATATGCCGAACTTGATCATGGCTGCTGCCTTTTCAATGCTCTTCTTCGCTCTCTTCTCCGACGTCGGCCCGGTGAACAACATTCTCGTTTCTCTCGGCTTCGAACGTTTCAGTTTCATGGACAGCGTCGGTGGCAATAGAGGTTTGATTGCCCTAATGAACTTCCTACTCTGGTTCGGCAATACAACCATCCTCATCATGGCCGGAGTTATGGGCATAGACGATTCCATCCTTGAAGCTGCCCAGATCGACGGGGCAGGTCCGTGGAAAACTTTCTGGCATGTGACACTGCCATCAATCAGACCGATTCTAGTCTATGTGCTAATTACGTCGATGATCGGCGGTATCCAGATGTTTGATGTGCCGCAGATTTTCACGAACGGTAGGGGCGGCCCGAACCGCACCTCAATGACCCTGATCATGTATCTTAACAACCATCTATTCAGCAAGAACTACGGACTGGCGGGTGCCTTGTCCGTCATTCTCCTAATAGCAACGGCGATACTCAGCTTTGTTGTGTATCGAAACTTGACAGAAAAGGAGGCAAAGTAGATGGATCTGCAAAAAGAAATGCGCCTACGCAGGCTTAATAAATTCTTTGTCTATTTGGTCCTGGTATTACTGACCGTAATCTGTCTCTTCCCCTTTTATCTTCTGATCGTAAACTCCAGCCGGGCACACTCAGAAGTTCAGAAAGGCTTTTCCGCCACCTTCGGATCGTTCTTCTTGCCCAACTTGAGAAACGTTATGAATAACAAGGAGCTGCCGGTACTAAAAGGCATCGTCAACAGCTTTGTCATCGCAGGATCCAGCGCAGGGCTGGCGACTTACTTCTCAACCCTAACGGCCTTTAGCGTCTATGTCTACGAATATAAATTGAAGAA
>DIRG01000068.1:5297-6148 GCA_002427475.1 Mageeibacillus sp. UBA5442 | reverse complement strand
TGGATGAACCAATTAGGCTTGATGGACAGCCATCTCCCCCTGATCATACCCTCGGTGGCCTCGCCCATTGTCTTTTACTTCATGCTCTCTTATATGCAGAGCAATCTGCCCCTCGCCATGATTGAGGCTGCGCGTATAGACGGGGCCAGCGAATTCAGGATCTTCAACCAGATGGTCCTGCCGATAATGAAGCCGGCCATAGCAGTCCAAGCTATCTTCACCTTCGTCGGCTCGTGGAACAATTACTTCATTCCCTCGCTGATCATTCGTTCTGCTGACAAAAAGACCCTGCCCATCCTCATCGCCCAACTGCGCAGCGCCGACTATCTGAAGTTCGATATGGGCCAGGTTTATATGCTTATATTCCTCGCCATCATCCCGATCCTGGTCATCTACATTTTCTTGTCCAAGTACATCGTTCGCGGCGTAGCCATGGGCAGCGTGAAGGAATAGGACATGAAATACGGGCACTTTTCACAGGAGCGTAAAGAATACGTCATCACAAGGCCGGATACCCCCGCTCCCTGGGTCAATTATCTGGGCTCCCCCGATTACGGTGCCATCATTTCCCAAAACGCCGGAGGCTACTCTTTTGTAAAAAGCGGAGCTAAAGGGCGCATCCTCCGCTACCGCTTTAACTACGATGACAAACCGGGACGCTACATTTACCTAAAGGACGACGAGAGCGGCGACTACTGGTCCGCCTCTTGGCAGCCGGTAGGCAAAGGCGAGGGCTATTCTAGTCAATGCCGGCACGGCCTCGGCTACACGATCATCTCCTCCGAATATAGTGGGATTTCCACTGAAACAAGCTATTATGTGCCGCTAAACAAAACCTATGAAGTCTGGCG
>DIRG01000068.1:2509-5046 GCA_002427475.1 Mageeibacillus sp. UBA5442 | reverse complement strand
GACTACGAGCAGGATCTTGTGAATCTACAGTATTCGCAGTTTATCTCCAAAACCTACTTCGACGACAACAAGATCTTACAGCGCATCAGCGAAAACTCAGATGAAGCTGTGGAGCGTTTTTTCGCGCTGACGGGGGCCCCCGTCAGCAGCTATACCGGTGACAAGGCTGATTTCATCGGCGCTTATCGCTCTTACGCTAATCCCCAAGCAGTTGCAAGTGGCAAGTGCAGCAACACGCTGAATTATTGCCTCAACTCTTGCGGCGGCCTGCATACGGCTCTCCTCTTGCAGCCCGGGGAAGAAAGAGAACTCGTCTTTATTCTTGGTCAGCACGACAAAGAGCGGGCAGACGAAATCATTCGCCCTTACCAAGAAAAAACACAGGATGCCCCTACGCATCGCTGTGTAACCGATTTAGAGGAGCTGGCTACATACTGGGAGAAAAAGCTGGAAAACTTCAGAGTCAAAACACCCGATGACAATTTCAATCAGATGGTGAACACCTGGAATGCCTACCAATGTTTTATTACCTTTACCTGGTCTCGGGCCGCATCTCTCATCTATTGCGGGCAAAGAAACGGCTACGGTTATCGTGACACAGTTCAAGATATTCAAGGGATTATTCACCTCGCTCCCGAGCTGGCACGCGAAAAGCTTATCTTCATGCTCTCAGCCCAGGTCGACAACGGCGGCGGCTTGCCGCTGGTCAAGTTCGACCACAAGCCGGGACAGGAGGACACCCCAGACGATTTCTCCTATGTACAAGAGACTGGTCATCCTTCCTATCGCGCGGACGATGCCCTCTGGCTTTTCCCCACAATCAGAAAGTATATCGCCGAGACAGGCGATAGCGATTTGCTTGATCTGACTGTCCCCTACGCCAACTCCGGCACAGCTTCGGTCTACGAGCACCTGAAGAAAGCGATAGACTTCTCGTTCAACAATCTGGGTAGAAACGGTCTACCCGCCGGACTCTACGCTGACTGGAATGACACCCTGCGGCTGGGCGAGAAGGGCGAATCCACCTTCGTTGCCCTGCAACTATACCTGGCACTCACGATCATGGAGAGCTTCGCTGCTCTGCATGGGGACACCGCCTACGCCAAGGAAGTGGAACTCAAGAAAAGTGAACTGAGCACTAAGATAGAGACTCTTTACTACGAAGGTGACCGTTACATAAGAGGAATTACGGAAGACGGGCTGCGCATCGGCTCCATAGACAGTATAGAAGCCAGCTTGTGGCTCAATCCCCAAAGCTGGGCAGTCCTTTCCGCTCACGCCACAGGTACCAGAGCGACAAAAATTCTGGATCTGGTCTACGAGGAGCTCTTTACCGATTACGGAGCGCGCCTGATGAACAGCAGTTTTAAGCAGCTTGATTTCGAAGGCGCACTCGCCAAGATTTACAACCCTTCCTGCAAAGAAAATGCCGGCATTTTTCTCCAACCACAAGGTTGGTTGGTGCTCGCAGAATCTCTACTAGAACGCGGCGATCGGGCCTACGAGATTTATCAGGCTTCTTCTCCTGCCGAGCAAAACGACATCGCTGACATAAGGCAGCTGGAACCCTATGTCTACGGCCAATTCACTGAGAGTACTGAGAGCCCGCATGAAGGGCGGTCCCATATCCACTGGCTAACAGGAACCGCCTCTACGATGATGGTTGCTTGTGTTGAAGGGATTTTAGGCATCCGCCCCGATCTCAACGGCATCCTCATTCAGCCGAGCATCCCCCAAGACTGGGATCAGCTCGAGATCGAAAAGCTTTTCCGCGGCAAAAAATTGCTGATTAACATACAGAACAAGAACAAGAAAGAATCCGGCTATACGGAAATTTATCTTAATGGGCTAAGAAGGGAAAGCAATCACTTTCCCTATGACGAATTAAGTGACTATAACGAGATCGTATACATAATGTGACAGAGGTTTTTTATGAGTGGAATAACACTGAAGAATTTGAAGAAAATTTACCCCGGCGATGTCCTTGCTGTTAAGGATTTCAGCTTAGAAATCGAGGATCGGGAGTTCATCGTCTTGGTAGGACCCTCCGGTTGTGGCAAATCCACAGTGCTGCGTATGATAGCTGGCTTGGAAGAAATCACCGAGGGCGAAATCTACATCGGCGATGAACTGGTCAACAACGTCTTGCCGAAAGATAGGGACATAGCGATGGTCTTTCAAAACTATGCTCTCTATCCTCATATGACCGTCTACAAAAACCTGGCTTTCGCTCTCCAGCTGCGCAAAGTTCCCCAAGAAGAGATTGATCAACATGTGCGCGATACAGCTAAGATTCTCGAACTTGAGGATTACTTAAAGAGAAAACCAAAAGCCCTCTCCGGCGGTCAACGCCAAAGAGTCGCCTTAGGTAGAGCTATGGTTAGAGATCCCAAAGCTTTCCTCCTAGATGAACCACTCTCGAACCTAGATGCCAAGCTGCGCGCCTCCACACGAACAGAGATTACTAAATTGCATAACAAGCTGAATACCACTTTCGTTTACGTCACCCATGACCAGACTGAAGCCATGACAATGGC
>DIRG01000068.1:1947-2200 GCA_002427475.1 Mageeibacillus sp. UBA5442 | reverse complement strand
CGGAAAATACTATGCAAAAATCAACTCCAGCCTCTTCCCTCTTCCTGATGGAAAATTCAAAAATGACGTTTTAGAACAATTCACGAACAAAGACCTCGTTCTAGGAGTTCGACCGGAGGACGTCTCAATAGTAAGAGGTCTGTCCGTTGAACCGCCATATCTGGACGCAGTTGTAGAAGTTGCCGAACACATGGGCTCAGAAATATACATCTACATCGACTACAAAGGTGAGCAGCTGATTGCCAAGGAGAGA
>DIRG01000068.1:0-1686 GCA_002427475.1 Mageeibacillus sp. UBA5442 | reverse complement strand
TAAACTAGAATAATACATCTTTTCATGTTTTTCCTACAAGAGAGCCGCCCTTGGGGCGGCTTTCTTGTGTGATGCTTAGTTCCTGGTACGTTTTCATGCAATCATTTTTCTATCCCAGCACACCGACGTAACCATAGTCTTTTTTACCGTCCGACAGCCACACTTTTCTGTAAGTCAAAGGGGTCAAACCTTCTCTTTCCTTAAATAGGTTTATAAAGTGGGAAACATTATTCATACCACACTCATAGGCAATGCTAGTAACTGTATCGTCACTTTCTCGCAACCTATGTTTTGCAAAGTTTATTCTTGTCAATATGATGAACTCATTTACAGTGATACGAGTGGTAGCCTTAAATTTACGTGCTAAATGATATTTGCTTATACCAAAACGCGAAGCCAACTCATCTAAAGAAAGAGATTCTTGATAATGCTGTTCAATATAATTGATCACAGCTTCAATGTCTTTAGGAACTGACGTTATAGGTTCATTGGTCGTTAGAACTTGCATCAACATTTCTGTCAGAATTTCATTGATTATATTGGAAGATTGGACCTCATAGCCTAAGCTTTTTTCCTGATTTAAGGTTAATATTCGTCGAAGCCAGGTCTCCATTTGATATTTGTTATTTACAGTAAAAGGTGCGTAGCCATAAGAATTTATTTCTTTAAAAACAGGAAGAACATTTTCACCATAAAAGTGGACCCATAGAGTATCCCAAGTTTTCCCAATCGGAGTATAGTACACATGATGTTCCATGCAATTTATTATGAAAATCTGTCCCGGTTTGATCGTAAAACTCATATCTTTATAATCTAAATGGCCCTCTCCGGCAAGAGAGTAGATAATCTGAAAAGAGAGAAGATTTGCGCGCTCCGTATAATACGGATAGAAGGTCTGAAAGTCTCCTACTTCCTGAATACGATAAGGCATTGATCGGCTGAGTTTTGTTGGGGTGACAAAATGACGAACAGAAGTTTCCGTCCAGACATCACTGAAGAGACTGGAGTAGGATTGGGGACATTTTATATTTATTTTGAAAGCAAACTGGTTTGTTACGAGTATCTTCTACGTCAGTATTCTCACAAGATAAGAAGCAACATCGCTCAACGAGTTGAAGGTCTGAACTCTCAAAGAGAGATTGAAAAAGTAGGGCTGATGGTCTTCCTGGAAATGGTCAGAGATGATCAGCATATGTACAATATTATCTGGGAATCTCTTCTGGTTGAACCGAAGTTTTTCAGGGAATACTATACCCAGTTTTCAGAGCGTTATCAAAAGGGGATCTTACAAGGTCAGGAAATAAGTGAGTTTAGTCAAGGAGATCCGGAGATCATTTCCTATATCCTGATGGGAATCTCCAACTTCATAGGCATACGCTATGCTCTCTTCTCCAAAAATGAAGATCTGGAAGCTGTATCGGAAGCAGTAATCTCTTTATTGGAAACAGGACTCTTCAACTGATACGAAGACTTCTTTATAATTTCTTACTCCAAACTAAGCCGCTTCACATGGAGCGGCTTAGTAGTATATTGGTCTGTCAGGCATAACTGAATTCTCTAGAGCGGGAAATGGCAAGCCACCTTTCTCGTGACATCACCCTGCAAAAGCGGCTCCTCTGTCTTGCAGATATCCTGCGCGTAGGGACAGCGTCTGTGAAAACGGCAGCCGGGTGGCGGGTCAATCGG
>DIRG01000014.1:8376-9835 GCA_002427475.1 Mageeibacillus sp. UBA5442 | reverse complement strand
TCTAGGGTCAGAGTAGGCGCAAGCTTTTCACCGGCTAATGATCGATTAGATACAGCGGTAGTCATATTATAAGCGAGTCTTGTTTGATCTAACTCCCACTTCAAACCTTTCAAGCTGAAACCCTCAACATTGTCATCAAGAGGTATCGCGGAAAAGGCCACATCATTTAGGGACGTTATAGCGGAACACTCAAGCACTTCAGGTTCAAACACAGGCTGGAGCTGTAACTTTCCGGCAACAACTCGCACCATTGTAAGACCATCGGAAAGATATACCAGCGCGCCCAAGCGTGCCAAGCTGGCTGCGAGAAGAACATTAGTCCAAGTGTGATCTACACGTTGACCAAAAGGAAAGAGTACTAAGAAACTATAGCTCGACAAATTTTCAGCTTGTCGAAAATTATCAATTAAGGAATTAGCTAAGCTTTCACTTGCCGCGAAAGAACTGTTCTTATCTGGGCTAAAGTTAGAGATATACCTCGAAAGAGATTTTTTTTTGCTAGAATCATTTGCAGAATCTGCCAAGCATAAAGCTAGAGAAATTGCGAGCTCGCCGTCAGTATAGTCTTTGTCCTGAGGAAATAAGATCCGTTTAGTCTCAGCAGGCAAGCTCATCTGAGCTGAGTCATTATCTCCAATGACCCAATCAGGAGCGATTTCGGCTTTTAAAAGGAGATCGGCACCACCATCGGCAGCGACGATAATATCCGCTAATGCAGCTAAGCGTCGCGCGGCGGCAAAGTCGGCACAATCACCAGCTAAAGAGATAGCACAGTTAAACACGTCCCAGTTCTCGATCTAACGTCTGCAGATCTTTCTGAAACAGTGCGGCTTCTGCTCCGGGATCTTCTTTTGAAAAGATTGCTGAACCCGATACCACCATATCAGCACCGGCCTCAATCACTTCAGCTAAATTTGCACGTGAAATTCCACCATCAACCTGAAGCCGCACCGGATAACCCGATGCGTCGATCATTGCGCGGGCAGACCGAATCTTCTCTGTCATCTGGTCGAGATAGGATTGCCCACCATAGCCCGGATTAACTGTCATCAGAAGTAACATATCCAGATCTGGAAGTAAGAATTTTACATCCTCCAAGGGCGTCGCAGGATTCAAGGAGACACCAGCATAACAGCCCAGAGACCTAATCTCACTTAAGAGACGTTGCGGATGAAAGCTTGCCTCGCGATGAAACACGAGAGTACAAACACCGGCATCCGCAAAATGTTTTACATGCTTCTCAGGGTCTTTGACCATGAGGTGGACATCAAGAGGTTTATCAGTCTTCTTGCTCAATTGCTGAACCATCTGTGATCCGAAGGTAATCATAGGGACGAAGGATCCGTCCATAACATCGCAATGCAGCATATCAAAATTGTTATCTAAGCGAGCAATCTCATTACTCAGATCAGAGAGGTCAGCAGATAAAATGGACGGACAAAGAAGAGTCTTTTTGCTT
>DIRG01000014.1:0-8111 GCA_002427475.1 Mageeibacillus sp. UBA5442 | reverse complement strand
TGTCGTCGTAGTAGTAGTGGTAGTGGTTGGCTCATCCGTCGGTGGCGACGTTGGAGGCGGCGGGTTTGTGTATAGCTCATAATCATCCGCATCTCCCCAAGTCAAGACGATCTCATCTTTGTTTGGCTCAAATGAGGTACCGGCTTCGATGTTTTGGGCCAAGATGTAGATTCGAGTCTTATGACCCTCAGCATTAGGATTCAGATCCGAGTCTGATCCGGGCCAACGCTGTACACCATATTCGAGTACGCCTAATGAGGATAAAATGGTGTCTACTTCAGCCTGAGTCTTACCCTCAAGTTTCGGCATGGTTCTATCTCTCTGAGTAGTTGTCGGATTCTTATAATAATAGAGATCATCATATGTGCCTACTTCAAGAATAATAGGCGTCCTGCTGGGGACTTCCGTATTGGGAGCAGGGCTCTGTTTGATGACGTATTTATCATCTTCCGGAACCGGCTCACCGGTAAAGGAAACCTCAGATCCCACAATCAAGCCTCTGTCAGTAATTAATGAACGAGCAGCTTCAATCGGCAGATCCAATAGATCCGGTACTAGAACATTTTCGGGACCGGAGCTGTAAATTACTTCTATATTTTCACCGCGTGGCAACTCAGAACCACTGGGCGGAACAGTGCGGATAACGATATCCTCAGGAATGGTGTCGGAAAACTCCGGAGTGAAGTATGGCAAGAAGCCTTCCATGCGCAATTTCTGTTCTGCCATCACGCGGGTATCTCCTTCTACATCAGGTACGAGTACCGAATCCCGGCCACTGGAGATGTAAAGAGTTAATTTCTGACTCTGCGGTCGAATCTTCAAAGAACCATCTGATTCAGGCTCCTGACGGAAGATGACGCCTTCTAACACCGATTCATCAACTCTATAGAGCAGTTCTATTTCCATCCCTGCTCTCTGAAGTTCATTAAGCCGATCAATTACTTCTTCATCTTCAATTTCCATGCCGATAAAATTATCCAAGATAATCTCATTGTTTTCCGTTGGTTCTTCGTCGCTGGAAAAGTTTCTGACTAGCCAGATCGTCAACAAAGCTAACAGTACGATTGCGACTGCACTAATAGCGATAACAATCGCCGTATCTCGATAACGTGAAGAGCGTCGTTTATTGTAAGTTCTATCGATATCTCTAACTTTGTTGTAGTTGTTTTTGCGCGCAGGCACCCCTAAAGCCGAAGTTGAGGCCGGCTCAGAGCGCTGAGCTGTTTGCGGAATCACACCATAGATACCGTTAGGATCAACCATAAAGGCATCTAGCTCATTAATAAATTCGCGCGCCGAACGATAACGAGCGGCAGGATTCTTTTGTATAGCACGACCTACGATGTCGTCTAGAGCGCGAGGCAGCTCAGCTACATAGTAGCTTGGTGCCGGCGGGAACTCCTGCAAGTGTTTGATGGCTATGGCGACAGATGACTCCCCGTCAAAAGGCAATTCACCCGTCAGCATTTCATAGAAAATAATGCCAAGAGAATACAGATCTGATCGTGTTGTAACTTCGCCTCCACGTGCCTGCTCGGGCGAAAAATAATGAACAGAGCCCATCACAACACCACCGGTTAGAGTGATAGTGTTCATGCTGGAAGCTCTGGCAATGCCGAAGTCAGTGACCTTGGCCACCATGTCTTCAGTTATTAGAATGTTTTGCGGTTTCATGTCGCGATGGATAACTTCACGTTGATGAGCATGTTCTAGCGCTAAGCCGATCTGGATCATGAGTGGCGTTGCCAATCTATAATCCAAAGCTCCCTCACGACGTATCATGTCTTTTAAGGTCTCACCCTGGACGTATTCCTGAACGATGTAGCGAACTTCGCCATCTTGTCCGTAATCCAAGACCTTAACAATATTGGGATGATCCAAACTGGCAGCCGCACGTGCCTCTGTGGCAAAACGGCGCACAAATTCGGGATCATTAGTTAACTCGTCGCGCATGACTTTTAAGGCGACACCTTCACCATTGGTCATATCTTCAGCTAAGAAAACTGAAGCCATACCGCCTTGCCCAATTGGCTTGATTATGCGGTAGCGATCACCGATGATCGTATCCGCTGTAAATTGCTGGGCAGAATTCATGTATTCCTCCTGGTTACACAATAATTGTGATAATTGTAATGTTGTCCGGAGCGCCTGCATCCAATGACTTTTCAATCAATTGGGAGCAGATTTCGTCCGGACTTAGTGAGCTGGCCAAAGAAGCAAAAATAATATCATCTTCCAGCACACCGTGCAAACCATCGCTTGACATTATAAAGCGATCACCATGAGCTCGATCTAAATGCACATAATCTACATCAAGATATTCAGGATAACCTATAGCCTGAGTCAAAACATGGCGACGGGGATGCACCTTTACTTCGTCTTCAGATAGAGTTCCACTTGCCATCATCTCTTCCACAAAGGTGTGATCCGTTGTAATTTGCTCAAAATCATCATCACGCAAACGATACACACGTGTATCGCCTATATGCGCGAAGTAAAAACTTTCAGGATATAGAACACCTATAGTCAAGGTTGTTCCCATCCCCTTATTCTCTTCATTCTCCAGGGATTTCATATAAACGTGAATATTTGTCTTTTGAATAGCTTCAATGAGAATATGACGGATTTCCGCAGGTTCATTCTCCGACGGCAACTCTGCATTCAAATATTCACTGGCAAAGGAGCAGGCAATCTTACTCGCCAGCTCACCACTCCTGTGACCTCCTAAGCCATCAGCAATGATAAAAATATCAGGGCCACTCTCCTCAAGAAGCACGACATAATCATCTTCGTTCCGGTCTCGCACCAAACCCTTATTAGTTTGTGCAGCATACTGCATGCTCGTCTACCTCGCTATTTCCTATTAGCCTTCAGCTTTATCATTAGGAGCCTGCCGTCTTAGTTGGCCGCAAGCTGCATTGACGTCTTGTCCCAACGAGCGCCTAAGAGTGACATTTACTCCTTGCTTACCCAATTTTTCTTGAAACCTGCGCACCGCTTCTTTAGGGCTAGCTTCAAAATCCAAACCTGGCACAGTATTCGCCGGTATTAGATTTACATGACAGTTACAGCCTCTTAATTTTCCTGCAAGTTCTTCTGCCTGTTCCCGGCTGTCGTTAACATCTTTGAACAAGGCATATTCAAAAGTCACGCGCCTTCCGGTGCGAGACATCCATTCTTGCGCAGCAGCAAGTAAGTCATCAAAATGATAAAGCTTGGCAATCGGCATCAATTGCTCACGCAATTCCTGATTTGGTGCATGCAGCGAAATTGACAAAGTGATTGGCAAGACTTCTGCGGCTAATACTAGCATTTTGTCTATTAATCCGCAAGTTGAAACGGTCATGTTGCGGTAGCTGATGCCCAGACCGTATTCAGGGTCATGTAAACGTTTAAGAAATTCAATCAAAGCATCCAGATTATTCAGCGGTTCTCCGGTTCCCATAACAGTGACATTTCTAATGCGTTCGTTAGCTAAGTGCGCCGTCTGCGCTACTTGAGCAAACATTTCTCCGCTACTGAGTTTGCGTCCATAACCGGCAATGCTGGAGGCGCAAAAAGCGCAGCCCATCAAGCAGCCTGCTTCAGAGGAGATGCAGCAAGAAAGCCCGAAGCGGTAGCGCATCAAAACGGTTTCAATCCTTTGTCGATCATGTAACTCATAAAGCAGCTTGCTGCTTTCGCTGTCCTGCGATTTAAGTTCCTGAACCAAAGACAAGCCACATTGTTTAAAGCTTTCAGAGAGCTTTGTCCGCAAGTCAACGGAAAGATTTGTCATCTCTGAAAAATCACTGATTCCTTTTTGTTGCCATTGCAGCATTTGTTTAGCCCGGAAAGAAGCTAGGTTAAATTCTTCAGCCAGTTCTTTTAGCTCGGAGGGACCGAAGTCATAAAAAAAGTCATATTTATACTCAGTATTTTTCAGCAAATTATTAAAACTACTTTCTATTCTCTTAAACTCTTACGCAGACGGCAAAGATAAAATCCGTCCGATCCATCACGATGTGCCAAAAGACTTACATCGCCACCGAGCTCATTTCGCTCAGCAGATGTATCATAAGTTTGCATCAAAGCAGCTGGTAACTCAAGACGTAAGTTTTCCAGATCAAACGCTTGTCCTTTTTTAGAATCAAGAAATGTTCTAATCTGACCGCTATTTTCATCAGGGTTAATAGTACAGGTAGTATAATAGAGCCAAGCGCCCGGAGCCACCAGTGAAGACGCCTCTTGCAGGATTGCCGCTTGTAAGATCTTCAGGCGCTCGATAGATTCATAAGAGACACGCAGCCTGATTTCCGGTCGGCGAGCTAGAAGCCCCAGTCCGCTACAAGGCACATCACAGAGCACAAGATCGAAATCGTCAGCAAAAGGCAGAGGCTTACTCGCATCCAAAACATAGTATTCTACATTTTTATGATTGCGACTTTCCATAAACTCTCGCACTAATTCCAGACGGCTGGCCGAAACATCGCAAGCTATTAAGCGAGCCTTAGGACTCAAGCGTTCGGCTAGGTGGCCTATCTTCCCACCTGGCGCAGAACAAAGGTCAATTACTCGCACATCCTCTTTTTCAAGGAGTTCCGGGGGCAAAAGGCTTCCCGACAGCATCGCTGAAGAACTTTGTGCAGTGAAGAGACCGGCCTTATATCCAGCCAATTCGTCTAAGCTCTTCCCTGCTAGGTTTATGTTGAAGGCAGCTTCAGGCCAAGAAGCTGCTTGAGCCTCCAAACCCTGAGCTTCTTCAGTGGCGAGCCACGCCTCAATCTCAGATGCTCTTCTCAAATCCATGCGGACTGTTTGCGTCGTCGGTGATTCCAAGGCTGCTAAAGCGATTTGCTTTGCCGTCTCGTCTCCATACCAATGACGGAAGAGACCATAGAGTTCTGTACTCAGGCCAAGTTCATAGGCCTGCATCTTTTTACTAGGTATATGGGGAGTTTCACGTATTAGTGAACGCAAAATAGCATTAACGTAAGAAGTAGCTCTTTCACCGCTCAAATGACGGATAAGCTTCACGCTCTCATCTACCGCGGTATGTTCAGGTACTGCATATGAAAATTTTACTTGCCATACACCCAAGCGCAGAACGCTCTGCATCCAAGGATCCAGTTTCTCAAAAGGTCGCGCTGAGAGTTTTTCTAGCCAAGCGTCTATCAGTGGAAGACGGGATAAGGTTCCATAGATCATAGCCGAAGCGAAAGCTCTGTCTCTCGCCTCCAATTCGGGATTGCTTAGGTGCTTGGCCGCACTTTCATTGGAAAAAGCTCCGCTGTATAAGACATCTTTTAAGACACTACAGGCAGCTAAGCGCGCAAAATCTACTTTTTCACTTTGATTAGACATCTTTTATCAGTCGCGGCGTCGAGATAATAGTATGAGACGCAAAAGCGACATAAAGGCGGTCAGCGCTGATGCGACGTAAGTCAAGGCTGCAGCTCGTAGTACCTTGCGCGCACCTTTAATTTCTTCAGTAGAGAGCATTCCGGAATTTTCCACCAAGACAATAGCCCTTTTACTAGCGTTAAATTCTACCGGCAACGTTACTAAATAAAAGAGAACAGCAGCTGAAAACAAAACAATACCGGTCGTGAAAAGGAGCCTGCCCGTGTCAGATTGCAGAAACAGTCCAAATATCGCAAGATAAGGCCCCAGACGCGAACCGATATTGGCCGGCACCACTAGCGCAGATCGTACAGCATTAGGAGCATACTGCTCTTTGTGCTGAACAGCATGGCCCACTTCATGTGCTGCCACGCCTATCGCCGCAATCGACTGTGAGTCATGAGTAGACTGTGACAAGCGAAGGATTTCTTCTTTGGGGCTATAATGATCCGACAAATCGCCTGGGACCCGTTCTATCTCAACATGTTGGAGTCCCTGCTCGTTCAACAGGCGTCTAGCAGCTTCAACTCCGCGATAGGCGGATTGAGCTTTGACCTGTGCATATTTGTTAAAAGTTGACTTAACTAAAGCTTGAGCTATAAAACTCAATATGATAAACGGCACCACCATGAGAATGTAGGAGCCATAATATCCACTAAAAAACGATTCAACAGTACTTTGCAAAAAGACCACTGTCATTTATTCTACCTCGTTCCTTCTTAATCTTTCTGAGGGAAGCTCTCAAAGCGATACCCCTCGCGGAAGTTGTGAGCACATGAAGCACAACTGATCTGAGCCTTAGAAGCAAATTGAATATCCAAAAGCTCCAAAACTCCTTCGCCGCAAACTACAAAAAAGCGTTCTTCACGACAGAAAACTGAACCCGGAGGCAGATCCTCACATTCCGGAGTTTCGCTTGTAAGCCTACTGTTAATAAGCTTAACTCTGCGACCGTCCAAATAAGAGAAAGCGCCCGGCCACGGTGTGAGTCCGCGGATCAGATTGTGGATCTCTTGAGCGGATTTCGAAAAATCCACTCGACCATCTTCACGTGTAAATGTACGGCTATAAGTGGCCTCGTTTTCATCCTGTTCTTGAGGCGTGAGCTCGCCCGCCAGATATTGCGGCAAAGCGGTTCTAATCAGGTAACGGCTTTCGTCAGCCATTACATCCATCATTTCACCGGCCGTGATGTCTTCAGGAATGATGACTTCTCTTTGCGCCAGTATCGGACCACCATCCATCTTGGCAGCCATTAGCATTAAAGTAACACCACTGATAGTCTCACCCGCAATGATCGCAGTTTGCACCGGGGATGCACCTCGGTATTTGGGCAAAAGCGACGGATGAACATTAAGTGCTCCTGATGCTGGCAAGTCAAGGACTTTTTGCGGGAGATATTCCCCATAAGCAGCAGTCAGAAAAACATCTGCTTTAAGCGCAGATAAATCTTGAAAAAACTGCTCCGCTTCTTCGGCCTGATTATCCAAAACTCTGATATCGCGTTCCAAGGCCCACTCCTTCACGGGAGTAGCAGCCAGTCTGCCGCTACGGCCACGTGGGCGGTCGGGCTGAGTTACGATAGCCAGCGGCAGCATTTCCAACTGCTCCAGCTCGTCCAGCACGGCCACTGAGAGGTCACTTGAACCAAATAATATCAGTTTAGGCATCACTATCAGCCACCTTCATTTCAACTTTTCCTTCTTCAGAAGCGTCTCCGTTCCCGTTCTCGCTTGGCTCTTCTTCCGACTCTAATTTATGCAATCCGTCTTCGGCTTTGTCTCTATACAAAATGCCGTTTAGGTGATCTATTTCATGGCAGACGCAACGTGCTTCTAAGCCGGTATAGGTTTTTTCGAACTCTTCCCCGCTTGGATCCTGTGCTCTGACTCTAATTTCTTCCGGACGGCTAACAATACCGAACAAGCCCGGCAAAGACAAGCAGCCTTCTGCTCCGGTTTGCTCACCGTTTTCGTCAATAATAATAGGATTAATAAAGGCTGTGGCTTCGTTATCTTCCATAGCTTCCATTACAAAAACGCGTTTCAGTATTCCTACTTGAGGCGCTGCTAATCCTAGTCCGTCCTCTTGGCGCATAGTTTCAAACATATCCTCAATTAATTCTTGAGTTCTTGTGTCAAACTTAGTGACTTCACGACTCTTTTTTCTTAAGGTACTATCGCCTTCGAGAAGTATTTTTCTCAATGCCATAAATTACCTCCTTCGCTGTGTATTTTATCATAAAGCGTATATCAACTAGGTTTCCAAGCTTACAACATGGACCATGGATCAATATCTACGCTGGCAAAGACCTGCTCTGGCAGTTTAGTGTTATCCACCGTTATTTGCAAGAGACGTGTCAAAACCTCGACAGAAGGGTCACGCGCTATAATGCGGAAACGAAATCTGTCGCGCATTTTCGTTATCGGTGCGGGCGCTGCTGCAGAAAGTTCGGTATTTTTGAAAGTACCACCATATTCTTCCATTAAAGCAGCTGCCTTAGCACGGAGCATCTGTGCTCCTTCGGCGGCCGCTTCTGCAGAAAAAGCTCGAATAAAGAAGACACCCAGATGCCCGAAAGGCGGATACTGCATTCTTTCCCTGAAGCTGATTTCTTCACAGTAGAATGTCTCGTAATCTTGTGCCGCAGCTGTACGAATAACGAAATGCTCCGGTTGCAGGGTCTGGAAATATACTTTGCCCGCCTCCTGCCCCCGTCCCGAACGTCC
>DIRG01000117.1 GCA_002427475.1 Mageeibacillus sp. UBA5442 | reverse complement strand
CGCCAACACCTCGATTTCTTCGGTTAACTTCTCTATCTCTGTATCCAGCGACGTACAATCCGAAACCAACTGCCGCATTTGATTGCAGTCGCTGATGACCCCATCACGGTTCCGCATCAGCAGGTTATAGGCAAATAGGAACTTCTGCTGTATAGTTTCAATGTCCAAATGTGGAGTGGTGCATTTCTTTTCGCCTTTGAACTTGCCGTTACAGCGCCATATCACCTTGCGATAAGCATCGTTTGAGTGCCAAACTTTCTGACCAAAGAAACTGCCGCAATCGCCGCATGCCAATCTTGATGAAAAAACACTGTTTCCGCTGTAGGCTCTGCCGAGCGTCTTGCGCCTGGCAATCTCTGCTTGCACGATGTCCCAGTCGGTAGGATCGATAATGGCTTCATGGCTATTTTCTACATAATACTGTGGAACTTCGCCTTCATTAACCTTCATCGTTTTCATCAGAAAGTCCACCGTGAACCGTTTTTGTAGCAAGGCGTCGCCTTTATATTTTTCGTTGCTTAGGATACTGTTTACCGTAGTCTGACTCCATTTTTGCTTGCCGGAGGGTGTAAGTATGCCTTGCTTATCCAAATATCTGCAAATCCCAGCCGGGGTTTTTCCCTCAAGGAACAATTGGTAGATGAGCTTTACGATTCCGGCTTCTTCTTCATTTATAACCGGAGTGCCGTCCTCGCCCTTGTCGTAGCCAAGAAACTGTTTATATGGCATACTGACTTTCCCATCAGCAAACCGCTTCCTTTGTCCCCAAGTTACGTTTTCTGAAATGGAGCGGCTCTCCTCTTGTGCCAGGCTTGACATTATCGTTATGAGTAATTCACCCTTGCTGTCAAAGGTGAAAATATTTTCCTTTTCAAAGTAAACTTCCGTGCCGTGTTCCTTAAGTTTTCGAACGGTGGTAAGACTGTCCACCGTGTTTCTCGCAAAACGGCTGACGGACTTTGTAACAATAAGGTCGATTTTACCGTCCAGGGCATCCTGCACCATCTGATTGAACCCATCACGGTATTTGGTATTCGTGGCCGAGAGGCCTTCGTCGGTGTAAACGGTGACGAACTCCCAGTCATCACGAGCTTTGATGAATTTCGTATAATAATCGATTTGCGCTTCATAGCTTGTAAACTGCTCGTCGCTGTCCGTGGACACACGAGCGTAGCCCGCCGTGCGGCGTTTGGCAATGGAAGCGGTAGGCAGTGCCGTAAACTTATTTTTTGTAGCGGGTATGACTGTTACTGCTCTTGACATTGATTTTTCCTCCTTTCTCGGGCGGCTTGCTTCATTTCCTCTGTCCAGCTATCCCGACGTGAGCGGTCTGCCCATGTACGTTCATCGACTTTGCCATCTTTGAAAATGAACCGAAGATGGTTATCTTCCGGCACTTCGATGCGTTCAATTCGGTCGGTAAAGGTGTCAGAGCAATAATCCTGGATGCCGAGGACACTGGCACAGACCGCCTTAAGTGTGGTTTCGGGTATCTTTTTCCCGTGGCAGTAGGCTTTGCCCTGTGATAGATAGGTAGAGCAGTTCCATCCGACTGTGCCACTGCTTTTGGTGCGCTTATAGTTTTTATTGCAGTGCGGACAGTACAGTTTTCCAGTAAACTCGCTATGTTTGGGTGCAGGACGGTTTTTCTGCTTGTTTTGTATTTCTTGTAATATAACTTGCGCCGCATTGAAGGTATCCTCATCAATGATGGCGGGATGTGTATCTTCGGCATAGAACATCGGCAACTCACCCGTGTTGCGGCATTTTTTCTTTTCCAGATGATTGTTGCGGAAGTGCTTTTGGAGCATTGCATTTCCCGTGTATTTTTCGTTGCGGACGATATCACGGATACGCTGAACACACCATTTTCCACCGAGAACACCGGGAATTCCACGACTGTTCAGATCTCTGCTGATAACGCCGAAGGTATCTCCGGCAATAACACGCTCAAATATTTCAAGCACAATCGGTGCGGTTTCCATGTCGATTTCTATTTCTTCTTTAGAAATGCGGTATCCGAACAGGAATCGCCAGTTTACAAGCTCTCCGCTTTCAAAGCCTTTTCTGATGCGCCATTTCTGATTCTCGCTTGCCGACAGGCTTTCTTCCTGTGCGTATGATGCGAGAATGGTCAACATCAACTCGCCATCGCTGCTCATGCTGTGAATATTCTGTTCTTCAAAAAAGATGTCCACCTCTGTAGCTCGGATAGATAACCCTTATCAGGTCTGCGAATGCTTCCGGGTCGGAAAGCCCATCACTTTCACCCATATAGTGCTCCCGAACTCCGGCTCTCTGTTTACGGGCATAAAGCAAATATGTAAAAAACACGCCTCCGCACAGGCGCGGGTAGTCGTTGATTGACATATGTTTCCTCCATAGACAAAGTAATATCGCTACTAACGCTAATATCTTTACTAACCATAGCACGCTAACACTGCTAACTATTTGATGCTCTTGTGAGAAGTCACAGGGGCAATTTTTTTGTTTTACACGAGATTGGTGTTGAGGTGTTAATCCTCAACAAACCCTACCAAACCATTATAATACATGTTTCTGTGAAAAACAATGGATTCGTCCAATCTTATCCAAAAAATTTACAAATCTTTTCCTCCTGTGATTCTCACAAATCAAAATCTACGGAGGAAAACAGAATGAAAAACTACCAGAAGCGTCACTACGAAGAGTTCTACCTCATGCTGTCGGATGGCAGCAGCATCAGAACCACCCGCCGAGAGTGCTTTGCTCCTGCCGAGCCTGTTACGGCGGACAACCCATATCCACAGCGCTGGTTCTATTCCCCGGATGGTCAGATAGCTATCCGGCTCCCTCGCAACGAGCTCGGGGAAAAGTTTGGCAAAGATAATGCCGCTGACCTTAAAGGTGATGAACGTGACACGGAACGCAAAAACCTCTGTATCGGACAAACCTCCCATGCAAGCTGCACTGTTACATGCGCCAATTGCCGTTTCAACGAATATTGCGATTCAGGCTATCGTGCAAAAAATGGTGGCGGCTGCAAACGCAAATGTGACTGCTGCTCCTCGTACGTTCGTCGCACCCTTGAGCTGGACAAGCCACTCGGCTTTAACGACGACGGCACCGAGGTCACCTTTGAACTTGCGGACGAGGGTGTAAACATTGAAAACGCCTACGCAGACCGCGAAAGGCAGGATGCTATTGCGGAGGTCATTGGCTCACTGGACCCCATTGACCAGGAATTATGGGTCTGCCTAATTCGGAAAACAAAAAAAGCTGATATAGCGGACAAGCTCCACATGACTGTTGACGGAGTGTATTACCGCCAGAAGCGGCTGGAACGTGTGCTCCGTGAAAATAAGACCTTGAAAAAATATTTTTGATTTCACTACGGATATCGCTCCTTGCCTGTCCAGTACAAGGTGAGGAGCGATGCTCCTACATTATAAAACGGAGGTAAACCGTATGAAAATCAACGGAAACGGAGGGCTTGCGTATGTCACCGGATAAAGCCCTGCAAATCGGAAACGACCTCGCTTGCATTGCGAGAACCCTGGCAGAACTGGCCGAAGAGATCAAAGCCGAGTATGACTTCGACCACGATGCCGTGGAGGAGTACCCGGAAGAAGAGAGTGTCCCGGAGGTCAAGTACCCTGACATTGCAGAAGTCCGTAGCCTTCTCGCTGAAAAATCGAGAGCCGGCCACACTGCAGAAGTTCAGAAACTGCTTGCCAAACACGGAGTCAAGAAACTTTCCGAAGTACCGCCCTCGGAGTACACGGTACTTATGGAAGAAGCGAGGGCACTCTGATGAGCCATGCGCTTCTCTCACCTTCGGCAAGCAAAAGATGGATAGAGTGTCCGCCCAGTGCCCGGCTCACCGAATTCCTGACAGAAACCAGCTCGGTCTATGCGACTGAAGGAACGATTGCTCACAGAGTAGATATAATTAAATCGTGGCGCTCTCGTATTATGCGGGAGCGCTTTTCTATACACAAATTCATAAATCGGAGGTGTTTTTAATGAAAGAGATTTGGGGTTGGATACAGCTGGCTTTTGCCGCTGTTGGTGCTTTTCTTGGATGGTTTCTCGGTGGGCTGGATGGGTTTCTTTATGCCCTCATTGCATTTGTGGCTATTGATTATGTGACCGGAGTGCTCTGCGCCATTATTGATAAAAAACTATCCAGTGAAATCGGCGCTAAGGGTATCTTTAAAAAGGTTCTCATTTTTGTGCTGGTAGGTGTTGCCCACATCCTTGATACGCAGATATTGGGCAGCACTGTGGGCAGTGGTGGTGTCCTTCGGACGGCAGTCATCTTCTTCTACCTGAGCAACGAGGGTGTGTCTATCTTAGAGAATGCTGCACATATTGGTCTACCCATACCCGAAAAACTGAGAGAGGTTCTTAAGCAGCTTCACGGGCGGGAAGATGGTGACGGAAAATGATAGATTTAACCAAAGCCGCGACAGTGTTCATCGGTCGGCGTGGTGAGCATCATTTCCGCAACATCGAGTTTGATGTATCCAGCCTGCTCGGTGGCGAATATCCCGGCGAGACGTTGACCGCCATTTACAAGCGGCCAGACGGCACTGCCTATCCCGTGGTCACAAATTATGCCGAAAGCGTGCTGACGTGGTCGCCCAGTGCGACGGATACCAAAATTGTCGGCGTGGGTCAACTGGAAATTAGGGTCGTGTTTGGTGATGTGGTTGGGAAAAGTGTAAAGGTTCTTACCATTGTTGAAGAGGCACTTGTGGATGGCATTGTCACGCCGCCGGAGCCTCCCGCCCAAGAATGGCTTAATCAGGTGCTTTCTGCTTTAGCTGAACTGGATATTGATGAGTTAAATAACCTGTTGAATCTCACCTATAACTTGTTAAATGACAATTACGCACTGCTGAATACCACACATAGTTTGCTCGATGAAACTCGTGACACGCTGTATATGAGGACTGGAATTCTCCTCAATCATCTGCATCCCATTGAAACCGCTACTGCGCCGGATATGATAAGCCGCAGAGCATCCATCACATTTAGTGGCATAATCAATGGCAACAACGTAGTAATTGGCACAGTAACAGACGGTACGCAATATGCTCATACCCATGTGCGATATGATAGAGAGGTTCCATGCCGACAGCGAAGAGGTCCTGTTCGTGCCGGTGCCGTTCTGCCAGACGTCGGGTATGGCCGGTATACTGATAGCAATGCTGTTGGGTGGAAAGCTGGTAACAGCAACGCGCTTCGACGGTATGGCGGCGCTTGAACTCATCGAGAAGCACAGGGTGTCCTTGCAGTTTTGTGTTACCACAATGTACGCCAGAGAGATCGACGCATATAACAGCGCGGCGATCAAGCCGGACATATCGTCGTTGAGAACGGGGACTATCGGCGGCGGCCCCGTGGTGAAAGAATATATGACCTGGTTTGAGGAGAATGCTGATTGCCGGCTGTTGAATTTCTACGGAATGACGGAGTGTGCCGGCATGATCGCCGGCGATTTTGAGGATTCGCCGGAAAACAGACTCAACAAGGGGGGTAGGCCCTGCCGTCATGTGACAGTTTCAATTCTGGGCGGGAACGGGGAAAAAATGCCAGTGGGGGAGCAGGGGGAGATATGCTGCAAATCTCCCGGAGTCACCAGAGGCTATTATAAAAACCCTGAGATGACGTTACATCTGATAGATGCCGATGGCTGGCTCCATTCCGGTGATATCGGCATAATGGACAGCGAGGGCTATATTAGTGTTATTGCCAGAAAAAAGGAAATGATAATAAGAGGCGGCTACAACGTGTTCCCTGCTGAAGTGGAAAACCTGTACTGCCGGCGTGATGACGTGCTGCTGGCCGCAATGCTCTCATATCCCGACGGTGATCTCGGCGAAAAGATCGCCGTATTTCTGCAGATGAAGAACGCGAATCATCCGAGCGCCGAGGAAATAAGAGAGTATGCCGCGGCACATCTGGCAAAATTCAAGGTGCCGGATAAGGTGCTGTTTATAGCTGAGATGCCTATGCTTCCAAGCGGGAAAGTGGACAGGGTCAAGTTGACGGAACATCTCCAAAAGCAGAGGGTATAAAAAATGCTTGAAGGAATAAAAATAGTTGATTTTTCACGCTATTACCCGGGCCCATTCGGAACGGCCCGACTGCGGGACATGGGCGCCGAGGTGATAAAGGTCGAGGACGTGAACGGCGGCGACATGATGCGGATGACGGACAGGGTGGACGGTGAGGAGGGAGCGATGTTCCGCTTCCTGAACTGGGGCAAAAAAAGCGTCTGCCGGAACCTGAAGGACCCGGATGATGCCGCGGCCGTCATGAATCTTTTAGCTGGCGCAGACGTCGTAGTGGAGGGATTTCGCCCGGGAATCGCGAAGCGTCTGGGCATTGATTATGAGAGCGTCCAGAAACTCAATCCCAAGGTCGTTTATGTGTCCATAAGCGGTTACGGGCAGAACAGCTATCTCTCCCGGCTGGGTGGCCACGACCCAAACTATACCGCCATGTCCGGGCTGCTCGACCAGCTTTTGGACAGGGATGGGAGACCAATCAAAGCAAGGGTAGCTCTCGCAGACTTCACTTCGGGCATAGTGGCCTGTGAGTGTATTCTGGCCGGCTTGCTTGAGGTACAGCGTGAAGGACGCGGCAGATATTTTGACCTTTCCATGACCGAAGCGGTGATGTCTCTGATGGGAGGACATATAGCGTGGCAGTCCATGCACGGCGATGAGCATCCGTTTGATATGCCATGTATATGCAACAGTATATATGAGACGTCTGACGGGAGGTATATGACCATTGCAGCTGCAGAGTCGAAATTTTTCAACAACTTTTGCGATGCCATGCAAAGGGAAGACCTGAAGGCACACCAGATGGCACCGGACCGCGAAGACGACCCATATTACCGGGAAATGGTCGAAATATTTAAAGGCCATAACTTTGAAGAATGGAGCAAGTTCGCCGTGGAGGTGGACTGCTGCATGGCCCCTGTGCTGCA
>DIRG01000101.1:13031-13419 GCA_002427475.1 Mageeibacillus sp. UBA5442 | reverse complement strand
CATATGAGCTATTACGGATGGATCGAGATCATTCCATTTCTTAGTAGATTTGAGAATGATCGCGTCTCTGCCTGTTATAACAGGCTGTGTATTAATTATTGTCACGGATAGTTTATGACGTTAGGGCTTTAATTGCTGTGTCTATTGCAATTTATGTGATGAATTAAAGGTCAAGATGTGATAATAATAATTTATTCTGATATAAGTTTTGAAGGTGTAAATTTTTTGACATTCAAGTATAGGGCGGGAGACTTTCTCGCTGTGCAAGAAAATGGGACTTAAAATTCAGATGCTTTTAAAGTGTGTCATGGGAAACAGTAAGTTCAGAATTGTGCCAGGCGCAGTTCTGAACTTCGCATACTTAGTAGAGGAACTAGTGGGGGAGGGG
>DIRG01000101.1:5235-12837 GCA_002427475.1 Mageeibacillus sp. UBA5442 | reverse complement strand
CCGCTTCAAGAGCTGACAGTAGTTTTCAATAATTGTGCCTGGCACGAAAATGAACCTGGCACGGAAATCAACTTACTGCAGGTAATCGGGGATACCGTCTCCGTCAACGTCGGCGTCGTAGTCAATTCCGTCGCCGAAGCCGGAGCCGTAGATTTCACGGGCAGCAATCCGCTTGCGGTCGCGTTCTCCTTCAACAATCTTTCCGAGGAATTGTCTTATTTTCTCGGAGCCTTTGATATTCTTAAACTCAGCTACGCGCGCTGTTTGATCCATGGTGTGAATCACGATAGTTCCGACGCGAAAGATCTTCTGCCAAAGAGTACGTTTCAACTTCAAGTCTAGCACTCGGTACAGCAAAACCTCTTCCGTATGGCTAGTGAATATACCGCTGCGAATAATAAAGCGAGTGGGGGTAATTTCGTATCTTGTGAAAGAAATGGGCAAACCAAGATAACGCTTGCGATCTTTCCACAGTATTTGCTCTTCTTCAATGTTTAGTCTGTATTTTCTTCTAGGCATAGACTTCAGGGCAAGAGTATCCAAATTTAGTGGTCTGCTATCAAGTGGTAAGCTTATAGCGAAATCTAGAGCGCAACCCTTACCTCTCCTCCTTTATATGAACATATTACTCTTCCTTAAGGTAAAAGAACAACACAAGTATTACCTTCCAGCATCAAGCATTACCTTCCGGCTGCGTATTTCTCCATGCTCCTTGATAACGTTTCTAGGAAGCTCTCTTCGCCCCATGTATTTACCTTGAAGAACATCGCCTGACTGCCGCCTGAGCTTATAGCTGATAGAAAAAGATTACTCCCCTCACCAACTAAAGTAAGATTAAGGCTCACTCGATTTCCCCCGAGCCAGCTATAGCGCTCGTAAACACGTATCGCAACCCGTACATCACCAAAGTTGGCATAGCTTTGATCTTCCAAAGTAGCTGACATGCTGCGATTAATTGAGTCATGAGCAATTCTCAAGACTTCATCAAAATTACCATTAAGCCTACGTTCATATTTAGCCATATTGTTCCTCCAAAAAATAACACTCAACACCAAAGAATTATGAGATTTTTATCATTATATCTCTATTTATTCCTATATATCTTAGAGAGCAGATGACACAAGTGTAATCAGTGCTACCGAATACTATTTAGCACATATTGTTCTTGAATAGCTTTGTCTAGTAAAGTATAATTTCCTAATGTTAGCCACTTAACAAATAGGCACATCATTGTAGCCTAATTTTCTTATTTATAGAGGGAGTAAAAAATGAAACTTTCTGTGCCGAAGGAGTTTGAAGACTCGCCGGAAATGATGCTGGCTTGGCTCTTAAGAGATATTAATCAGATGACGCAAAGTAAGCTGTCACAAAACTTGGCCCGTTATGGACTATATGTGGGACAGCCTCGCATTTTGCGTTTGATTCATGATTTTCCGGGAGAGACACAGAAGCAAATTGCCGACCGCCTCTTTGTGTCGGCGGCTTCGCTATCGACCTCGATCAAGCGGCTGCGTAAAGCGGGATTGGTGGAGCAGCGTCAATCGAAGTCAGATTTGCGGCAGCATGAACTCTATTTAACTCCGGCAGGTGAGGAGGCTAGAGAGCATTGCGCCCATGACTTGCGCGAACTTCATCGCCATATTTTGAGTGGGCTGGACGATAAGGCAGTTGAGAGCGTAATCGAGAGCCTAAAACACATGCGCAACAATCTTAAAGAGGATTCGGTTTTTGCTTCGGAAGATAATGAGGAGGATATTTAATGCTACGACAACTTAGCCATTATATGAAGGAGTATCGCTTGTATGCGATACTTAGCCCGATTTTTATGGTCATCGAGGTCATGGCGGATGTATATATTCCTTTCTTGATGCGCGACCTAGTCAACATCGGCATTTATCAGCAAGATTCGCAAGTAGTTATTAATATAGGCATCAAAATGATCCTCGCAGCCATTGTCGGCATTGCTACCGGCGTGGCTTCGGCCCGCGTAGGGGCGGTGGCAGGTTACGGCTTCGGAGCCAATGTCCGCGCCGCACTCTACCGGAAGATCCAATTATTCTCCTTCGGCAACCTGGACCAATTCAGCGTACCCAGCCTAATCACGCGGCTTACCAACGATTGTAACCAAATGTCGCATGCAGCTATGATGTCGTTACGTATGGGCGTAAGGGCGCCGGCTCTTTTTACCTTCGCCCTGATTATGGCCTTCAATATTGACCCGCGACTAGCGAGGGTTTTCCTTGTGGCAATTCCCATCCTGATCGTAGTGTTTTTAATAATTACAAAACTGGCCGGACCCAGGTTTACAGCGATGCAGGAGCGCGTCGACGATCTGAACGCTATCGTGCAGGAAGATTTGACGAACATTCGCGAAATCAAGACCTTCGTCCGAGTCGACCATGAAAAGCGTCGCTTCAAAAAATCGAACGATTCACTAATGCAAACTGCCTTTAAAGCCATCGCGGTGGTAATTGTTGCGATGCCGGCCGCGGAGCTTGTCATTTACAGCACCATCATTGCCATCCTCTGGCTAGGCGGATTGGATATTGTTGCCGGTAATATCATGGCCGGCGACCTTATTAGCTTTTTGACTTATGTCATGCAAATCCTGATGAGCTTGATCATGCTCGCCATGGTGCTCTTGCAGCTGACGCGTGCGAAAGCTTCAGCGGAGCGGGTATCAGATGTTCTGACTACCGACGTTGACATCACAAGTCCGGACAATGGGCTGACCTCCTCTCTTGACGGTTCGATCTCTTACGAGGATGTCACCTTTGCCTATCCGGGTAGCGAAAACAATTCACTCATGGACATCAACTTGGACATTAAATCCGGCGAAGTTATCGGTGTGCTCGGAGCCACCGGTTCGGGCAAGTCAACCCTCTTATCGCTGATACCGCGCCTCTACGATGTGAGCGAAGGCAGAGTATTAGTTGGTGGAAAAGATGTTCGCGACTACGATCTGACAGTCTTGCGTGACACGGTTAGCTTCGTCTTGCAGCAGAACACGCTTTTTTCCGGCACATTGCGCGAAAACATGCAGTGGGGCGACGAGGATGCCAGCGATGAAAAAATCATCAGAGCCCTCAAAAGAGCTCAGGCCTGGGAGTTCGTCAGCAAAATGCCGCAAGGTCTCGACAGCATAGTCGAGCAAGGTGGCACCAACTTCTCAGGCGGGCAAAGACAGCGTCTCACCATAGCCCGCGCGCTGCTAAAAGATCCGCAAATATTGATTTTGGATGACTCGACCTCGGCCGTCGACATGGATACCGACGCCAAAATCAGGCGCTCCTTCGACACCGAGCTGCAGGGAATAACCAAGATCATAGTTGCCCAGCGCATCGCTTCGGTCGAAAACGCCGACCGCATTCTGATCCTGGATGAAGGTCGCGTGTCAGCCTTTGCCTCGGCGGAGGAACTGATGAAGACCAGCTCTATCTACCGCGAAATATACGAATCCCAGCAGAGAGGAGTGGTCGCCTAATGAGTAATAAAATGAATAATAACAATAATAAAGATAAAAATACCGCTCAGAACGAGAAGCAAAAAGCTCAGCCCAATGCAAGTTTCGATCGTTTCGCCAAACCGGAAGATACTTCCAAGACTTTACGTCGTCTAGGCGTCTATCTTAGTGGCAATCGCTGGCGGCTGATTCTAGGGCTTTTGCTCTCGTCCCTCGGCGCCGTCGGTGGCGTCGCAGGCAACGCTTTCCTGCAACCGATCATCAACACTTTCGTCTATGAGCGCAGCTTCTCGGCAGCGATTCCGTCAATTGTTCTGATGGCTATCGTCTTCCTCTCCTCAGCTGCCTTTAATTACATCGGCATTCGCTTCATGGTCAAGGTCTCTCAAGGCACCTCGAACCACATTAGGCGCGACCTTTTCAGCAAGTTGCAGGAGATGCCGCTGACCTTGTTCGACTCGCGCAGCCACGGCGAGCTGATGAGTTCGTTCACAAACGACATCGACAATATCAGCATGGCGCTTGACCAGACCTTGGTTAACCTTTTGACTTCCGGCGTCACCTTTGTCGGAACTCTCATCATGATGCTAGTGCTTAGCCCTCTCCTAACCCTTTTAGTTCTCTTGATGGTGGGTTTAATGCTCTTGAGCATCCGTTTCATCTTATCGCGCAGCCGCAGCGCCTTCCGCGCACAGCAAGCTGAACTCGCTGACCTGAACGGCTATATCGAAGAGATTATGGAAGGCCAGAAAGTAGTTAAGGTTTTCAATTATGAGAACACTACGATAAATAATTTTGATGAAAAAAACGAGAAGTTACGCACTGCTTCTACCGATGCGCAGAGCTATTCCGTAAGTATTTTCCCCATCATGGGAAATCTCAGCTTCGTGCAATACGCCATCACCGCCATGATTGGCGCCATGCGCATTATCAGTGGGCAAATGGATATCGGTACTCTGGCGACATTCCTGCAGTACACACGAAACTTCTCGCGCCCCTTGACTCAAATTTCGAACCAAGTCAACGTCCTGATCGCAGCCTTGGCCGGTGCCGAGCGCGTGTTCAAATTGATGGATGAAACCCCTGAAGTCGATGAGGGAGAAGTACGCCTGGTTAGAGTCGTGGACTCTAAAGAGGAAGAAAAGGATTACGCTCTCGGCACAGTGGATCGCGGGCATAAGGATTTTGTTCCGACGCGCTATCTGCCTGATGTTGAGGCAGGTGTACGTGATCTTGTCTGGGCCGTTCCGCTAGATAACGGGGAGATAGAATACGTCCCGGTCTGCGGAGATATTCGTTTCGACAACGTCAGCTTTTCTTACGTTGAGGGCAAACCTGTTCTTAAAAACATTTCTCTCTACGCCAAACCTGGCCAGAGGATCGCTTTCGTCGGCTCCACCGGCGCCGGCAAAACCACGATCACAAACCTGATCAATCGTTTTTACGATGTGCAGGAAGGCTGCATTCTCTACGACGGCATCGATATTAAGGATATTCGCAAGGATGACCTGCGCATGACCTTGGGCATGGTGCTGCAAGAGGTGCATCTCTTTTCCGATACCGTGGCCGAAAATATCCGCTACGGCGACTTGCGAGCTACAGACGAAGACGTGGTGGCTGCAGCAAAGTTTGCCAATGCAGACAGCTTCATCCGTCACTTGCCTGAAGGCTATGACACTGTCTTACACGACAACGGCAGCAGCCTCTCGCAAGGTCAGCGTCAGCTGATTTCTATTGCGCGTGCCGCAGTGGCAGATCCGCTGATCCTGATTCTGGACGAAGCTACCAGCTCCGTCGATACTAGAACAGAGCGTCTGATTGAGAAGGGTATGGACAATATGATGCAAGGTCGTACTACCCTGGCGATTGCCCACCGTCTCTCAACGGTGCGCCATTCAAATGCGATTATGGTCTTAGAGGATGGCGAGATTATCGAACGCGGCGATCATGATCAACTGATGGACATGCAGGGCCGTTACTATGATCTGAATATGGGGACGGTCGAGCTGGAGTAGAGGCTACGGACGGCAAGCGGTCGCGGGGCTCCGCGCCGCTCAATCTGAATCGCGGCTGATTTCCTCAATGTAGGACTGCCAGCGCTCCTGGCTGAATTCTTGGAAGCGAAACTGCTTTTTCCTGTAATCTTGTTTCAGAAAATCTGCCATATCTTCGACGAAAAAGAGGTGCAGCTTTTCGCTAGCCTGCTTGGGTTTATATAGATAGAGTAAGGTCAGATCTTTTAGGCAGAGGATAGCCGAATCCGACATTGAAGAGTAGAAGACTTGGGTTTTTTCTATAGAATTGCGACCGACCACTTCCTCAAAGCGGCGCATCATTTCGACTCGTTTTGTTTTTTCCACATTAAGATTTCCTGAGAAAGGCACCACCGTTCTGCCGGAGCGAACGAATTCTGTTATGGAGGAAGCGGCAGGGTAAAAGGCGAGCCCCGAAGTCATCAGTGCCTGGAAGAAGTCGGCTAGAAGTTCGCGCCGTTCGGCGGAGGGTTCGACTGCAGACATTTCGTGGGCTTTTAAGAAAAACCCGATGGGTTCGTAGGCGTAGAGTGCTGCGGGTTCGCGGTCCAAAAAGTTCAGCAGGTAGGCGGGATCGTTATCTAGCATCTGCTGAACTTCTTCTTTGTTGAAACTAAGTTTGCGGCCCCAGTGCTCTTCGAGGAATTGCGCGAAACGCAGGAGATAATACTTGTTGGAGATCACTTTGACGGCGGGAGTTTCGTCGGGGAGGGTGTCGAAGATCAAGAGCAGCTGGTCTTTGACGAGAATGAAATGATCTTGTATCGGAGCGGTCTCCCAGAAATAGAGGTCGAGCGAGCTTTCGAGTTGGTGGATTTGGCCGATGGGATTGCCGACGTTCAGCTCATTCAGGGCGTAAGAGAAGCTCTCGGAATTGACGGCTTGATTGAGGGTCACGCATTCGGCGGCGGGCGGGGTGAACATGATGCGGCTAAGGGAGTAGGGTAATTCGCCGTCGAAGAGGGGAAGGGAACTGTAGAGTTCGAGCTTTTTGTCCGGGGCTGCTTCGAAGCAAGACGATAGCAGGATGCAGCTCATGTTGAGGACGTTGCGATGATTCAAGTAGACTGATTCGCGATCGAAGGAATCGTCGCTGATGCCGGCGTTTGCGATGTAATCGCTTAAGAGGGCGGTGGAGATGGCATGCTCGAGGAAAGTGTGCAAGCCGTTTTCGGAAGCAAAATCGTAGATAAAGGGGAAGAGCTTGCTCAGCTTTTGATAGCAATGTAGCCCATAGATGTTTGAAGTCAGGGCTCGCGCGGCCTTGCTGCTGAAAGATTTGTGCTCGTTTAAGTCAAGAATCTGTTGACCGGACAAAAGCCGACTCAAGCCGCTGGGGCTCAGGAAGCAGGCGCTGGCAAAATCTTTTTTGCTCATGTCTGCGATCTGAATTAACTCTTCCAGCAAGAATGCTGTCTTCATAGTATTCTCCTCAAATATTAAATCAGGCGTGCTTAGCTGATTTTTTCTTGAAGGTATTTATCCCACAATTCTTGATTAAACACAGCCACTTCCAGGCTGTTTTTTTCGATCTGCTTTTTCAGGGTTTTTCCGATGTCTGCACCGGGCAGGAGGTGGATCTTTTCATTTTCCAAAGAATGATCCACCGTGTAAACAAGGCTAAAGTTGGGCATGCAAAGAATCACCATTCGAGACAGGTTGCTGTAAATAAGGTGGAACTTGGCCTTTTCTGCTGAGCTGTGCTGAACCATACGCCGCAGATAGGCCGTGCGCCCTGAAGGCGGCAGCTCGAAGGCACCGTAGAAGGGCACGTGCACCCTGCCGGTGTCGATGAATAGTTTGAGAGCATCGTCGGAGAAGAATATAGCTCCGTCGCCGCTTAAAATCTCCTCGAAAAACGAGAGCAAATCTTTCCGTTCGGTGGCTGAGCTAATGACCGGGATAAGGTTCTCTTCGCTGGCCGAGAGCCCGATGGGGCTGAAAATGAAGGAGGATTCGATCTGTCGTTCTTGGGCAAAGCTGGCCAAAATGCCTGGATGGGTCGACCTGATGTGTTCGACGTCCTCACGATTGTAGGTCAGCTTCACTGCGGCATTTTTGAAGACCTTTTCATAAAAGTGTTGTACGTAGCTGCGATCGTTGATT
>DIRG01000101.1:3320-5053 GCA_002427475.1 Mageeibacillus sp. UBA5442 | reverse complement strand
TCCCACAAAATGCGAATACGCTTGAGGAGTGAAGGGAGATACTTGGAAAAGAACGGCAGCGAACTGTATATGTCTAGCTCCGTTGCGAGATCCCTGAGCAGCCAATCGGACAGGACGACACAAAAGGTATTCATGATGACGTCATCTGCCAGATACGTAATGCCACGGTCCGGGATTTCCTGCTCCTGCTCGTTTGCCACTGCCCAATCGCGATCGAAATAATATTCCAAAGCGTTCTCCAGGAAAGCCTCCAACTCGTGTTGCGAATTAAACTTGTAAATAATGGGGAAGAGGTCTTTGAACTTAAAATGGCAGTTGGTGGAAAAAATATGCTTAGCCAAAACGCGAGCTGCATTTTGGCTAAACTTCTCTTTTTCCTTCAGGGCGGGGAGACGTTTTCCGCTCAAGATTAAGCTGAGACCACTGGGTGTCATGTAAATATCCATTGCGAAATCTGCTTTAGTTACTTCTGCAATTTCAATCAGTGCATCTAATAAAGCACCTGTAGTCATTAATCCCTCACTCTCTCATGCTTGTCTCTTGTGTTGTTTCGTCCGGATCATTTCCGGAAGGGTAGGTCTCTGTCTGTCTCTTCGTGGCCGCGGAGTTCTTAGGAGTTTTGCGAGTTTTTATTTAGCTTTTTTTAGGAACTTTTCTATTTGCTTTTCGCTAAGTCCGAGTCCTCCTGAAGCGTCGAGTTTCTTGCCATTCATGCGCAGCGCCGGGATGTACCACACGCCGTTTTGCTCGTAAGCATAATCGTTGCCTTCGATTTGCTTATCTTTGTATTTTTCATTTTCCAAAACCTCAATCAAAGCCTGAGGGTCCAGCAAATCTTTGACATATTCCGCAAAAGCAGCACGATCGTGGCGGCCAACGCGATCAACGTTGGCGGCTCTGAACACACGCGTGTTGTATTCGATCAGATCGCAGCCTTCGTCTTGTGCGAAAAAGAAGCCTTGTATGCCCAGATTGCTGAAATAAGGATTGCTTACCGGCACAGGATTGACATCGCACGGACGCCATAAGACCTCGATGTCCGGATGTTGGTCTAATTGCTTCAGCAAGGCTTCATAACCTCGCATGCAGAAGGGGCAGGTATAATCATAAAAAAATTCGAGTTGACTCATTTCTGTTCCTCACATTTATTCGCAACTTGCGCGTTTGTTTAGTAAAGTATAGCAAAAGGTGGAGTATTTTTATATTATGTAAATAGTATTGTGCGATATTGCAGATCCCCGCAATAAATGTTTGGGTTGAAAATTATGCAATTAAACGAGCTGAAAAGAGACAAAAGGGACGAAATCTTAGCAAATTTGAGTCGCCGGGAGCGCTTTAATGCTTATCTGTGGCTGCTGCAGGCAGTTTTGGGTGTGAGCTTTGCTCTCTTTACCATCGTGAACGATCTAGTAGGCTGGGTCGACTGGCCGCCTTTTGTCTTTAATTGGAGCATTTACGGCGTTTTAGTGCTGGCGGCAGGAGTGGCTAATGTTTTTGTGGCTCGTTCCGCTTTCAAGAGAGCGCGAGAGCTTGTGCAGCACGCGCCGAATGTCGTTGAGAGATACAGGCGGAGGCGGCAAGTCTTGCTCATTATTTTGCTCTACAATATTTTCTTTGGCTTCGGTATTTTGCTGAGGATTGTTCCCAGTGTTATTGACTTTAGGAATCGTGCTTACGTATTGAGTCAACATGTTTCGTTGGAGCGGGAAGGCCGCGAGTAACTGCGCGCTGTA
>DIRG01000101.1:0-3052 GCA_002427475.1 Mageeibacillus sp. UBA5442 | reverse complement strand
GCGCTCCGGATTAGCTGCTCAGCTTTTTGATAATGGTTTGTATTTCTCGGATTTTTTCATCTTTATCTTCGTCCGAATCGAAGGACTCGCGCACGCAGAGTTGTAGGTGTTCGGTCAGTACTTCGGTGTTGACCTTTTTCAAGATTGCTATCGTGGCTAGTATCTGATTGGAGATGTCGACACAATAGCGGTCGTCTTCGACCATGCGAATGAGGCCGTCGATCTGTCCGCGTGCGGTTTTGAGCAGACTTAGGTTTTTTTCATGCTTAGCTTTCATTCTCTTCAACGGACACGACTTCGTATCCTGCCTCCGTCACTGCGTGTGTTAGGAAATCGCTTTGTACGATGTCTTTGCTTAGTACGGTCGCGGTTCCGCTTTCAAGGTCTACCACGACGTTGTGGACGTGGGGAACATTGAGTAGGGTGCCTTCGACGGACCTTTGGCAATGCTCGCAGGTCATGTTGTTTATTTTAAGAATTGTTTGTTTCATTTTTGTACCTCCTGCAGCTTGTGTGTCGCTGAATGGGACGGTGTTTGTCGGCGGCGTCGTTGATGGTAGGGCCAGGGTCACGAGTTCCGCCTCTTGCTTGCTTTCATTGTATGGAATTTCGGGGCTTATTGCTGTATCGCTTGCCGTGTCGGATTTGGCAGCTGTGGCTTTGAAGCCGCGCAGGCGAAGGGAGTTGCCGACGACGAAGAGGGAGGAAAAGCTCATGGCTGCGGCGGCGAACATGGGGTTCAGGCGCAGGCCGAGGGACGGATAGAGGACGCCGGCTGCCAGGGGGATGCCCAAGACGTTGTAGATAAAGGCCCAGAATAGATTCTGCTTAATGTTGCGCAGGGTGGCTTGGCTCAGTTCGATCGTTGTGACGATGTCCATGAGGTCGGAGTGCATCAGCACGATGTCGGCTGTGTCCATGGCGATGTCGGTACCTGCGCCGATGGCTACGCCGACGTCTGCGCGGGCCAGGGCGGGGGCGTCGTTGATGCCGTCGCCGACCATCATGACGCGCTTGCCTTCGGCTTGGAGTTCGCGGATGACGCGCTCTTTGTCTTCGGGCAGGAGGCTGGCGCGGAAAGAGCTGACGCCGGCTTGTTTGGCGATGGCGGCTGCGGTGAGTTCGCGGTCGCCGGTTAGCATGATGACTTCGCGGCCGCTGTCGCGGAGTGCTTTGATGGCGGCGGCGCTGCTGGGTTTGATGACGTCGGCGATGGCTAGGGCGGCGAGGGGTTGGCCGGCGCTGAGGGCGTAGATTACGGTCTGGCCCTGTTGTTCGTGTTCGGCTGTCCACTCGGATAAGGCGGCGGCGGTTTCGGGGTCTGCGTGCTCTTCGAGGATGCGATTGCTGCCGACGAGCCAGGCTTTTCCGGCTATTTCGCCGCTGATGCCGCGGCCTGTGAGGCTCTGGAAGTCTGCGACTTCGGGGAGTTCGGCGTCGGGGTAGCGCTCGCTGACGTAGTCTACGATGGCAAGTGCTAGGGGGTGCTCTGATTGCTTCTCGATTGCGGCGAGGGACAGCAGGGTGTTGCGGATGGAGGCTTCGGCGTCGGGGTCGGCTGTGGCGTCGGGGTCGGCGTCGGTGATGAGAACGGAGACAACCTGAGGTGTGCCGGCGGTGATGGTTCCGGTTTTATCTAAAAGGATAGTTTCTGTTTCTGCTGCCAGCTCGAGGGCTTGACCGGATTTTATGAGGATGCCGTTTTTGGCGGCCTTGCCTGTGGAGACCATCAGTGCCATGGGGGTGGCGAGGCCGAGGGCGCAGGGGCAGCTGATAACTAGGACTGTTATCGCCATCGAAAAGGCCAAGCTGAAGTCCTGCGTTGTGACGGACCAGACGATAAAGGTGATGATTGAGATCAAAATCACGATCGGGACGAAGATGGCGGAGATCTTGTCGGCTAGGCTTGATACGGGGGCTTTGGTGCCGCTGGCATCTTCGACTAGCTGCACAATGCGTGCTAAGGTGCTGTCTTTGCCTACGTTGTCGGCGGTGACGCGGATGAAGCCTTGCTGGTTGACGGTGCCGCCGGTGACGCGATCGCCGGGGCTTTTATCGACCGGTAGGCTCTCTCCGGTTAAGGCGGATTCGTCTACGGCGGAGAGGCCGCTCAGGATGACGCCGTCGATGGGGATGCCGCTGCCGGGTTTTATCTGCACGATGTCTCCGGGGCGGACGTGGGCAGTGGGGATTTCTTCTACGCTACCGTTACGTTCGACTAAGGCTACGGCGGGGGCGAGATCCATCAGTTCGCGTACGGCGTCGCCGGTTTTGGCTTTGCTGCGTGCTTCGAGGAACTTGCCAACGGTGATTAAGGTTAAGATGACGCCGGCTGACTCGAAGTAGAGCTCGTGATGGAGCGCGCTGATGCGGGCGGCATCGTTGATGCCGGCTGCGTTGTTCATTTGGAAAAGCACTACTATTCCATAGACTAATGCTGCTCCGGAGCCAAGGGCGACGAGGGCGTCCATGTTGGGGGAGAGGCTGCGGAGGGATTTGAAGCCGCTGATGTAAAATTCGCGGTTGATGAAGACTATCGCTAGGGTGAATAGTAGTTGTAGGAGGGCATTGTTCATGGTTCCGGCGGTGCCTTGGAGGAAAGCGGGGTTAGGCAGGCCGAGCATGGTGCCCATGCTTATATAGAGTAAGGGTATGGCGAAAAGCAAGGACCACAGCAGGCGCTTGCGGAGGTGAGTTGCTTCTTTTTGCATGGGGGAAATGCGCTCTTCCACTGTGAGGCTGGGGTCGAAGTCGGCGGAGCTTTCTTCGGCGATGGCTTCGTAACCGGCAGAGCTTACGGTGTCGGAGATGGTGTTTTGTGAGACGAGTGCAGGATCGTAGCTGACCTTCATGGCGCTGGTCATCAGGTTGACCTCTACTTGCTCGACTCCGGGTAGATTGCTCACTGCTCGTTCTACGTGAGCTTGGCAGGAGGCGCAGGTCATGCCTCTGACTTCGAAACGAGCTTCGACCATGCCTTCGGTGTTAATTAATGTTTTATCCATATATTCCTCTCGATCGTGCCGGGATCGTGCCTGGCACGAAAATCAAC
>DIRG01000013.1:2871-25990 GCA_002427475.1 Mageeibacillus sp. UBA5442 | reverse complement strand
GAAGATAAAGAAATGACCATGCCTGGTGACCACGTCGAAATTTCAGTTGAGCTGATCACTCCGATCGCCATTGAAACCGGACTGAAGTTTGCTATCCGTGAGGGTGGCCGTACAGTCGGTTCAGGAACTGTTATCGCAGTTGCTGAATAAGCTTGACACTATACAAGCTGAATAGTCTTACACACTGTCTCGTGGGCACCTCGCTCACGGGACAGTTTTTTGTAAAAAACAAATGAACTAGCCCTGTCTGCCATTATTGTTCTAAAGGATCGTTACACTTAGAAGAAAAATGAAACAAAAAAAAGAAGTCTCATTTGTACTAGATACTTCCTGATATGATGCTAGAATGACTACGCTATGTTAGAGAGGAAAACTGATGACTTACGAGGATAAAAAAGCAGAATCAAAAGATAAACCGGTAGAAGACAATAAAGAAGTGAATACAGCAGAATCTTCCGAAAAAACAGATCATCTAATCTGGGACAAGATGGGTAATTTGCCACTCCTGCCTCTGCGCGGTGTTGTTATATATCCCAATGTTTTGCTCTCCTTCGATGTGGGGCGCGAACGTTCGATTCTGGCTCTACAAGAAGCCATGGAAAATGAGAACGAGCTGATCTTAGCCGGGCAGAAGAATGTAGAAGATCTACATCCCGAACCCGAAGACATATATGATGTCGGCACCAGAGCCCTCGTGCGACAGATCCTCGAACTTCCCGACGACAGTTATAAAGTCTTGGTTTACGGACTGGAACGTGTCAGGATAGATGCCTACACGCAGGTCAAATCTTTCTACGAAGTTGATTACACCGCCCTCCCGGACGAGGATGTCCAAGACACGCCCAAGCTCACTGCTGCCGGCCGTGTTATGGGGTCTCATTTCCAGACTTACGCCAGCTTGACGGAACACGTAGCCCCTGACGCAGTGACTTTGATTCTAAGCGAAACAGATGTCGGCAAGGCAGCCGATCTGGTAGCTGGACAACTACGCATCAGCATGATTGAACAGCAGACTCTCTTACAAACCTCTTCGGTCGTCGAACGAGTGCGCTTAATCATCGATTACTTGCAGCGTGAAATTCAACTGGCAGAATTAGAACAGAAAATTACAGCTGAAGTTCAATTTAAATTAGATAAGAATCAAAAAGAATATTATCTGCGCGAACAGGTGCGGGCAATTCAAGAAGAACTTGGTGATGAAGCAGATAGCGTCAACGAAATTGACGCCTTGAGGCAGAAGCTGGACGAGTCCGGCATCCCCGAAGAACACAAACCTAAGTTGCACAAAGAGCTAGATCGCTTGAGCCGCATGCCGACCCATTTCCCTGAATATGCTACGCAGCGTACTTGGCTGGAAACTTTATTGGAGCTGCCTTTCGGCCGCCAAGATAAAGAAGAGTACGATTTGAAACTTGCTCGGAAAATCCTTGAGCGCGATCACTACGGTATGAATAAGGTAAAAGAGCGAATCATGGAGCACCTTGCAGTACACAAATTGCAAGTGGAGAAGGGGAGTGACCATAAATTACGCGGGCCTATCCTCTGTTTTGTCGGCCCTCCCGGCACGGGCAAAACTTCTATCGCTCGAGCCATAGCCGAAGCCGTGGGACGTCGGTACATTCGAGTGTCACTAGGCGGCATTCGCGACGAGGCGGAAATTCGCGGGCACCGTCGTACCTACATAGGATCCATGCCCGGCCGCATTATCCAAGGCATTCGTCAAGTGGAAACAGACAATCCGCTTTTTCTGCTCGACGAGGTAGATAAATTAGGTGATGATTTCCGAGGCGATCCGTCTTCAGCCTTGTTGGAAGTGCTTGATCCCGAGCAAAACAACAGCTTCCGCGATCATTACGTGGAAATCCCCTATGACCTCTCAAACGTACTGTTCATTACTACAGCCAACACCACCGACACCATCCCGGGACCTCTGCTCGACCGTATGGAAATCATAGAATTATCCGGCTATACAGAGGCTGAAAAGATTGAAATTGCTGTCCGGCACTTAATACCTCGTGCCCGCAAACGTCACGGGCTCACCGGGAAAGAGTTGAGCATCAGACGCCCTGCGATAGCTAAGATTATCCAAGGCTACACAGCCGAGGCCGGCGTGCGTCAACTGGAACGTGAGATCTCTCATCTATGCCGACGAGCTGCCGTCTCCATAGCGGAAAAAGGCGAATCTTCGCTGACAGTTACAGTCAGCAAGGTACCCGATCTGCTCGGCAATCCTCGCTTTACATATGACATGGCGGAAAAGACCGACCAAGTAGGAGTAGCTACTGGTCTAGCTTGGACTTGGGCCGGCGGCGACACCCTGACGGTTGAAGTCAACGTTATGCCGGGCAAGGGCGAACTACTCTTGACAGGAAAGCTGGGCGATGTAATGAAAGAATCAGCCCAGGCCGCACTGACATACATTCTCAGCCGCGCTGAAGATCTTGGCATCAATCCGGAGAAGACCCGAGGCCAAGACATTCATATCCACGTTCCTGCGGGCGCAATCCCCAAGGATGGACCTTCGGCAGGAATAACCCTAGCGACAGCTCTGGCATCGGCCCTCACCGGTCGTGCGGTCAGACATAATATAGCCATGACCGGCGAAGTTACCCTGCGTGGCCGCATTCTGCCTATCGGCGGCTTGAAAGAAAAAGCGGTCGCCGCAGCTCGAGCCCAGATTGAACATGTGCTCTTACCGAAGGAAAATGAACGTGATCTATCGGAGATTCCTGCAAGCGTCAAGGAAAAACTAGAGTTCAGTTTAGTCGACCACATGGATGAAGTGCTGAACCTAGCTCTAATAGAGAAGAAAAAGCCGGAATAGCACGATTTTTGACGTATTATCTAGCCACCAGACCTTGAAAATTCTTGGGGATATGTAATAATATATGTTGTGCATAATAGTGTAAGTATGCCAATCTTGGTTTGTCCATAAGTCGTTAGGAGCAATAATCGAAAGTGAGCGAGAAAACCTACAAAGTTGTTACGAATAATCCTCTGATAAGAGAGGCCCTAGAGTCATCTATCGCGGTCAGCTACTATGCAGAAGATTCTCATCGTGACCTTTTAGAACGAGTTCGCGATCTTGTTCATAGCGGTTACCGCATACTTACACATCCCTTAGCAGGCAGTGTAAAGCCGTGGGAAACCCCCTATCGTTCTGTAATGATAACAACAGATCGAGAGGATAAAACCGATATGCTTTCGCTTGAAGTGATCGAGCAAGCACTTTTTGCTATTGAGAAATCAGAAACCCGCCCCGTATTGGACGAAAAGGTGTTAAAGGATTTTCAGCTGGTTGATCTCAGTTTGATTCAAAGCGCCCTGCCGTCAGCGGAGGCACAAGGACGGCATTAGATCTGTCCTAGAAATAGCCGTGAGGTAGTTAGGTGAAATTAGAACTAGGTTACATTGACATCAAAGGGATCCGCTTTGATGACTACAATGCGATCGAAGACGGAGTTCTTGTGGTTGACCCCGATGAGCTCGTCAAGCCTGTACTCGAAGATGAGCTGATAAAGAGCGCTCATTTTGAGATCGCCACTCCGGGTGAGAGCATCCGGATTACACCGGTCAAAGACGTAATCGAACCGCGTGTAAAAGTGGAAGGATCTGGAGATATTTTCCCGGGTATGATCGCAAAAGTCGACACAGTCGGGTCAGGAAGAACACATGTATTGCGTGGCATGGCTGTAGTGACAGCCGGTCCTATCGTCGGATTCCAAGAAGGCATCATTGATATGACAGGCCCCGGTGCTGACTACACACCCTTCTCTCAACTCCACAACTTAGTTTTGGTCATTGAGATGGAAGATAGCGGAGCAGCAGCGCATGAGTATGAAAAGGCAGCACGCATGGCGGGACTGGCCACAGCAGTTCGTGTCGGTGAATTGGCACGTGAACTTGAGCCGGATGAAGTGGAAGTTTTTGAAACCCCCACCATCGCACAGAGCTACAGTGATGAGCTGAAAGATTTGCCGCGTGTAGCATACGTAATGATGCTACAGAGCCAAGGTCTCTTGCATGACACGTATGTATATGGCGTGGACGCTAAGCGTACTCTTAGCACCATGCTTAGTGCAACTGAAGTAATGGACGGCGCAATCGTATCCGGCAACTGCGTTTCCGCTTGTGATAAGAACACCACTTATCATCACTTGAATAACCCAGTCATTCAGGATCTATTCAAGCAACATGGCAAGACGCTCAATTTTGTCGGAACAATTATCACAAATGAGAACGTATACCTGGCAGACAAACTCCGCTCTTCAGACTGGACAGCCAAGCTGGCTAACTTCCTCTCCCTAGATGCGGCTATCGTTTCTCAGGAAGGCTTCGGCAATCCTGATACCGACCTGATTCTTAACTGTAAGAAGCTGGAAGCACAGGGCATCAAGACCGTCATCATCACCGACGAATACGCCGGTCCGGATGGCAAGAGCCAATCTTTGGCGGATGCCGATGCCGCAGCCGACGCAGTGGTAACAGGTGGCAACGCCAATGAACCTATCTTCCTGCCAGCTATGGATCGTGTAATTGGTACTTTGGATTATGTTGATAAAATTGCCGGCGGACATGACGGTTCCTTACTAGCTGACGGTTCAATCGAAGCTGAGCTGCAGGTTATTACAGGGGCTACCAATGAGATGGGCTTTAACCGTCTCAGCGCCAGATAGGAGAAGACATGAGTAAATTTAAGGTAGTACATTATATCAACCAGTTCTTCGCCCAAGTCGGCGGTGAAGAAATGGCACACATTCCACCGGAAAAGCGTGAAGGTCCGGTAGGTCCCGGTCTCGCTTTATCAAAAACTTTCGGCGATGATGCAGAAATCGTAAGCACGATCGTCTGTGGTGACTCTTGGTTCAACGAGAACTTAGAACTCGCCAGAAAAACCGTCGTCGACATGGTGCGCGAAGATGATCCGGATATTTTTATAGCAGGCCCCGCCTTTAACGCTGGTCGTTACGGTGTTGCTTGTGGATCAATCGCTGAAGCTGTAAAGACCGAATTGGGCATTCCCGTTGTTACCGGTATGTATATTGAAAACCCCGGCGCAGACATGTTCCGCGAAAAGGTTTACATTATCGAGACCAAAAACAGCGCAGCAGACATGCGTAAAGCAGCTCCGAAGATGGCTAAACTAGCATTGAAACTAGCCCGCGGCGAAGAAATCGGAGCTTCTGCAGAAGACGACTATATTCCCAACGGAATCCGTAAGAACTTCTTTGAGAAGAAGCGCGGTAGCCAGAGAGCAGTCGATATGCTCTTGGCCAAAATTAACGGCAAACCCTACACAACTGAATATCCGATGCCGGACTTCGACCGTGTAGAGCCGCAGCCCGCAATCAAAGACTTGAGCAAAGCTACAATCGCTCTGGTTACTTCAGGCGGAATCGTTCCCAAAGGAAACCCGGATCGTATCGAAAGCTCATCAGCTACCAAATTCGGTGAATATGACATTACCGGAGTAGACGATCTGACTGAAGAAACTTACGAGACAGCTCACGGTGGCTATGACCCTGTCTATGCCAACCAAGATTCTGACCGTGTAGTGCCGGTTGATGTTATGCGCGAATTTGAGCGTGAAGGCGTCATCGGTAAACTGCATAACAAATTCTACAGCACAACCGGTAACGGCACAGCTGTTGCTTCATCCAAAAAGTTTGCAGAGGAGATTGCGAAGAGACTGATCGCCGACGAGGTCGATGCTGTCCTTCTCACATCTACCTGAGGAACTTGTACACGTTGCGGTGCAACGATGGTAAAAGAAATAGAACGTGCCGGTATTCCTGTTATACATCTGTGTACAGTAACACCTATCTCAATGACTGTAGGCGCAAACAGAATCGTACCTACAATCGCCATACCTCACCCTCTGGGCAATCCGGATTTATCCATGGCGGATGAATACAAACTAAGAAAAGACATCGTTGGGAAAGCTCTCGAAGCTTTGACTCAAGAGGTCGACGATCAGACTATTTTTGAATAATATCAAACAGGGCGGAGCTTGACATAAAGCGGCTCCGCCCACACAAAAAGCTAGCTAAGAAGGAGAAAGAATGTACGACGTCATCATTATTGGAGCAGGTCCTGCAGGCTTGTCAGCCGGTCTTTACTGTGGTCGCTCCAGATTAAACACATTGATCATTGAAAAAGCGTCCGACGGCGGCCAAATTGCAATCACGGATGAAATTGAGAACTATCCCGGCGGGCTGTCAAATGAAGAATCCACCGAAAGCGGCAGTGATCTTATTGCCCGCATGACTCGCCAGGTTGCCCAATTTGGTGCAGAGCGCGTCAGTGCCACCGTTACAAAGGTCGAGCTGGAAGACAAAATCAAGAAAGTTCACACCCATGACGGCGTCTATGAAGCCAAGGCAGTAATAGTTGCCAACGGTGCTCATCCCCGATTGATCGGTTGCCCAGGTGAAAAAGAGTTCACCGGACGTGGCGTTTCATATTGCGCTACCTGTGATGCTTCATTCTTTGAAGACTTTGAAGTTTATGTTGTCGGTGGCGGTGACACAGCGGTCGAAGAAGCTATGTATATCAGCAAGTTTGCCCGTAAAGTAACAATCATTCACCGTCGTGACGAATTGCGCGCCACTGAGTCAATCAAGGAACGCGCTTCAAAGAATGAGAAGATTCACTTTATGTGGAACTCAGTAGTAACAAAACTTGATGGTGACGGACTTCTTTCCCGCATGACTGTAAAAGATACCCAAACAGGTGAAGAGCGTGTCGTTGAAGCAGATCCGGAAGATGGTCTCTTCGGCGTATTCGTGTTTATCGGTTTCCTGCCCAATTCTGAACTCTATGAAGGTCAGCTTGAAATGGAAGATAATTATATTATCGGTGATGAACGTATGCGCACTAATCTTAAAGGTGTATATGTGGCCGGAGATATTCGGATCAAACCTTTCCGTCAGGTAGTTACTGCTACATCGGACGGCGCGATAGCAGCGATGCAGGTTGAACATGATCTGGCAGCCGGTGAGTTAGATTAGTTTTTACAATTATTACGTTTAAACACACAAATATCAGTTATAATTATCTGGATAAGAACTTAGAATAATAGAGTTAGAGTGCTTATGAATGAGCCTCTAGAAAGGGAGCAAAATGTTTGAGTTAGATAAGAAAAATTTTCAATCAGAAGTACTAGAGAGCGAAGGCTATGTTTTGGTCGATTTCTTCGGAGACGGCTGTGAACCCTGTGAAGCTTTAATGCCGCATATTCTGAAGTATGAAGAAACTTATGGAGATAAAATTCGTTTTACAGGTTTAAATACTTCAAAAGCCAGAAGAGTTGCCATATCTCAGCAGGTAATGGGCTTGCCGAATATTTCAATTTACAAAGACGGCGAAAGAGTTGATGAGCTCGTCAAAGACGACGCAACTCCTCAAGCTGTAGAAGAAATGATTAAGAAATATATCTAAATTCTGATAATTTTAAATATTGTTGTGATTGGTCTACATCCGTATCTTGGGATCGGGTGTTACTGATAAATATGAAAGAAAGGAGTCTGGACAGTGAGTATACTTGAAGGTAAAAAAGCCATTGTAATTGGCGACCGTGACGGTGTTCCCGGTCCTGCGATTTCACTTTGTGTAGAATCGGCCGGGGCCGAGGTTGTCTACTCCTCAACGGAGTGTTTCGTCTGAACAGCCGCAGGTGCAATGGACCTTGAAAACCAGCAAAGAGTTTTGGATCTCTCTGAAGAACACGGGGCTGAGAACATTATAGTTCTCGTTGGCGCCGGAGAGGGAGAAGCCGCAGGACTCGCCGCTGAGACGGTCACCGCAGGTGACCCGACCTATGCAGGTCCATTGACTGGAGTCTCGTTGGGACTCTGTGTATACCATGTATGCGAAGAAGCAGTTAAGGAAGAATTTGATCCTGATATCTACGATGAACAAGTAGGAATGATGGAGATGGTACTTGACCTTGATGAAATTGCTGAAGAGATGGAAGCAATCAGAGAGGAATATACCAAATACTGCTAGTAATCGAACATGTGATAAAAGACGCCTCGGATAAGCTCCTTAATTAGGTAGTGAATTCGAGGCTTTCTTTTTAGCAAATTATTATCGTAAATCATGCTAGAAAGCAATTTATACAAATAGAATCAACCGGAAAGCCGGATTCAAATAAAAACTTTATTTTGTGAAAGGTGGAACTATTAATATGAATAGTGTAATTAGAGGCACAGGATATCCTATGGTCCATGTACCGGATATGATCCTGCAAAATGGAACAACTCAGACAACGGAGCGTATTGTAAACCCTGAATCTGAATATCTGAAAAAATTGGGAGATCACATTCGTTCTTATGAGCAGGTTTGTGCCTATTATCCGAACCAGGTTTATATCGGAAATTATACACCGGAAATTTTAGAAGAAGTCGAGTTTCCTTGGTATGACAAAGCCAGCCCTATAAACGACAGATACGGCAAATTCGGCGAAATCATGCCTCAGGAAGAATTCTATCTCCTGGTTCAGGCCAGTGATGAATTTGAACTGCTTTATCTGGAAAAATCTTTTGTAGAAAAATATAAACCGGAACTAGCCAAAGACGAGATCATTACTGAGCATATCCTCAACCGCATTCATGAAGGCGTGGAGCTCGCTGAGATTGAGAAATACGTCAATGAACAAGCAGGCGAGCCTCTTTATTCAGGAGGGAAATTAGTCGGCTGTGTCAAGCGTGCCCATAGCATTGATGAGAACCTTTCAGCACATGTAATGTTGGAAAACTTGGTCTCTAAAGCTTCAAGTGCACTGTCTCTACTCTATGCCCTCAAAGACGCAGGGGTGGATGCCAGCGAAGTCGACTACGTTATTGATTGTTCTGAAGAAGCCTGCGGTGACATGAACCAGCGTGGCGGCGGTAACTTCGCGAAAGCTACCGCAGAAATGGTAGGTATGGACAACGCTACAGGATCTGACACTCGTGGTTTCTGTGCCGCACCTTCTCACGCTCTAACTCTGGCTGCCTCTCTGGTTAAAGCCGGAACCTTCAACTGTGTAGCAGTGACAGCCGGTGGCAGTACAGCCAAACTAGGTATGAACGGCAAAGAACACGTCAAGAAGGATCTCCCTATTTTGGAAGATGTCTTGGGTGGATTTGCTGTTATCATCTCTGCCAATGACGGCGTTAACCCGGAAATTAATCTTGACATCCAGGGAAAACATAATGTCGGAACCGGCAGCTCTCCTCAGAACGTAATCGCATCCTTGGTAGTCGATCCTATAGAAAAAGCAGGCTTGCGCATTACCGATATCGACAAATTCTCTCCTGAGATGCAGAACCCTGACGTCACCAAACCAGCCGGAGCCGGAGACGTACCGCAGTCAAATATGAAGATGATTGGCGCCTTAGCCGTCAGACGTGGCGATCTGGATCGTAAAGAATTGAACGATTTCGTCGCTAAACACGGTGTAGTTGGCTTTGCTCCAACTCAAGGTCATATTCCTTCAGGTGTGCCTTATCTGGGTCATGGTAGACATGAAATCTTGGAAGGCAATATGAGCAAGATTATGATCGTCGGAAAAGGCTCTCTCTTCCTAGGACGTCTGACCAACCTCTTCGACGGTATCTCTTTCGTCGTTCAGGCTAATGAAGGTATAGAAGAAGCAGCAGGAACAGTCTCGCGTGATGAGATTCGCGGATTGATTGCCGAATCATTGCGTGACTTTGCTTCCAGCTTGCTGGAAAGCAGGTGATTCCATGACGGATATCAAAAGAGAAATTGCCAGTGTTTTCGAAGAGATTGCGCAGGGTATTGAAACAGGTTCTTTCGGAAAGAGTGTAAGAATCGCAGTAACCGGCATCGGATCTGAACATGGCGAAGAAAACGTAATGGCCGCTTGCCTGGAAGCAGCGCAAGACGGTATCGAAGTAATCTATATCGGAACTATCGAAGCTGAAGGTGTAGAAACTGTACCTTCAGACTGTGCTGATGACTGTCTTGATGTGATGGAGAAACTGTTGCAAGAAGGAAAAGCTGATGCCGCAGTAGCGATGCATTATCCTTTCCCGATCGGAGTCGCCACCGTGGGTCGCGTAGCCGCCCCCGCAACAGGTCGCAGCTATTTCTTGGCAACAACCACCGGAACGGCAGCTACAGATCGTGTAGAGGCAATGGTTAAGGGGGCAATCGCCGGAATAGCGACAGCAAAGGCCTACGGTATCGAGAAGCCGCAAGTCGGCATACTCAATCTCGACGGAGCCCGCCAAACTGAGATGATTTTGAAGAAGCTCAGTGACAAAGGCTACCCCTTTACAGCCGCACGTTCAAAGCGGACTGACGGCGGAGTTGTAATGCGCGGCAACGATGTTTTGCTCGGCTCACAGGATGTCCTCGTGACGGACTCTCTCAGCGGCAACGTCATTGTTAAAATGTTGTCTGCCTACTCTTCCGGCGGTACTTATGAAACAGTCGGTGAAGGCTACGGCCCCGGCGTCGGTGAAGGCATGAAAGGAATCGTGCACATCATTTCACGAGCTTCCGGTTCGAGCCTGATTGCAGGCGCAATCCGCTATGCAGCTGCCATGGCAAAGGGCAAATTAGTGGAAGTCTATAAAAAGGAAATGGAAATGGCTAATGAAGCCGGCCTGAAGGAGATCTTAGCAGAACGTCAGGCCAAGTCGGCGAAGCAAGAGCCGGAAGAAGAAGTCGCAGCTCCGCCAACGGAAGTAGTTACCTACGAGATCAGCGGCATCGAAGTCTTGGATCTGGATGATGCAGTTCACAATCTATGGCGAGAGAATATTTACGCTCAGAGCGGAATGGGTTGTACAGGCCCGGTCGTCATGGTGTCAGAAGCCAAGGCAGAAGCGGCCGAGGAAATCCTGCGGAAGGCGGGGTATATCAGCGAAGATTAGTGCCCGGCACTATTTATTGGCGAAGTCCCTTTGTTGTTAAGGGGACTTCGCTATCTTTGCGATTATTATGCTTGAATTTAAGAAACTAACACTTGACACAATTCCGGAAATTGCACCCTATTTGGAGCTGCATCCTCAACGGCTTTGCGACTGGACAATAGGCGGTACTTACATCTGGCGTGACGCTTTTGAGTATGAATATGCCTTTGGAGCCGGAAATCTCATTTTCCGTCTGCGCATCTTTGATGATGAATGCTCTTTTACTGTCCCGTTAGGTGGCGACAGGGAAGAAGGTATGCGACTTATTCAGGAGTATTGCGATTCCTGTGAGGGCGACGGCGAGCTTCAATATTGCATTGTGGGCGAAAGCGACCTGGAGATATTGGAATCTTTCTATGCCGAGATGGATGTCTGCGAGGAAAGAGATTACTTCGATTACCTCTATGAGGTTGAAGATATATTAGGGCTAAAGGGAAGAATCCATCGCTCCACTAGAAATAACATTAACCGCTTTAATCGCTTGTATCCGTATAGCAGTTTTAAGCTTATAGATGAAGCCATGCTTCCCGAAATTCACCAATTCTTGGACCGCTACGTTGAAGAAGATACTGAAGCGACAGCTGCTGCTTTGGATGAGGCCGAGAAGATTCATGAAGTGCTGGATAACATGGAATTGTATCGCGCCTTCGGAGCAGCATTATATGCTGAGGACGACCTAATGGTTGGCTTCTCCTTAGGAGAGTACGACGGCGACACGCTCTATGTGCACGTCGAGAAGGCCAACACTGATTATCGCGGTGCATATCAGGTTCTGATGACTAGCTTTATCCGCGAATTTGCTAAGGAAGGCATTGCCTACGTCAACAGAGAAGATGACGCAGGAGATCCCGGCTTGCGTAAGTCCAAGCTCTCCTACAACCCTATCTGGCTAGTTAAAAAATATACTGTGAGGAATTTACTTCCTAAGTAAAACCCGTACATCTCCGCTCAACTGAGTAAACTTCATGCGGTCGAAATATTCGAGGATAGCAATAGCGTATTTACGAGTAGTTTCGATCTCATCCCGGAAGTCGGCGAGTGCAACTGATCCGCGCTCGTCGACATCTTTTCTAACTTGTTCGTAAGCTTTTTCTACATATTCATGGTGCATCAAAATCTGCTCTGTGAGGCGAATTAAGATGCCGTCACTTAGCATCCGCGACAGAATTTGATCTAGCTTATATTTCTTGTCATATTCGGCAATCAAATCATCGGTTGCAGTAGGGGAGAAGCCCTCAGTCTGATAACGACTACTGAGTTCAGCAATGAGCTCCTCTTCTTCTGGCGATAAAGCGGCGGAGTGACTGCGCAAAGCAATCAGCCCCCCTCTGTCTTCGATATATTCGAGATTAACCAGCTCATCTATAACGCGATCGGAAACCTGTAGTTGTGCTCGCGGAAGTAGCTGTGTGCGTAGAGATTCGCGTTTCACACCTCGTTCGAGCGGCAGCCTTTGATGGAAATCATGTAAAATATCGCTACACTTCTGTGCCAAGACTTCCATTGCCGATATATGGAGGGCAGTTTGCTCGTTGAGCTGCAAGGCTTCAGAGCGTTGGACTAAGGTCTCAAGATGTCTTTGACCATCAGCAGATAGAATTCCTGCTCGATAATAGAGTTCATTCAAAGGAGTGAAACGTAAGGCGCTGTTTTTCAGTAAAAGGTTTAACCTTTCTGTGGCGTCTTCCGAGCGCATTATATCGAAGTCATCCATTTGGCTGTAGCGCTTGCGTTTGTTAGCCATCGGGTCCAGAACGATCCCACCGCCTATAGTCTCGACGGGAGAATAAAAGCGGATGACAAAATGATCGCCATATTTAATGTAGGTTTGCTCTTCCAGTCGCAACTGTGCAAAGGTGCTTTCGCCCTTTTCCAGGAGGTCGCGATCGAGAAGAACCACGCGGCCCAGCAATTCTCTGGATGCATGGTATAAATGGACGCGCATGCCGTTTTCAATTTGGAAGCGGCTGTGCCTCAAGGCTCTTAAGTCTACATCGAGAATATACGAAGGATAGAGGGAGCCACTGGCTGCTAGGATATTACCTCGTTCCACTTCATCTTTCTTGGTGCCGGATAGATTAACGGCAACTCTTTGCCCTGCTTGCGCCTCAGGCACGGTCTCATCATGAACCTGCACGGAGCGCACACGAACCTTTTCTTCTTGAGGGTAGAGTTCTACATCGTCACCTGTTGCCAGTTTTCCTTCAATTAAAGTCCCCGTGACGACTGTGCCTATTCCGCTCAGTGTAAAGACGCGGTCGATTGGTAAACGGAAGGGGACTGAGAGCTTTTTCTCATCGGCGCTAGTGACAGCTGCGATTAAAGCCTGTCTCAGTTCCGCCACCCCTTGTCCACTTCTGGAAGAGACGTGAAAAATATCTGCATTTTCGAGGAAGGTGCCCGCAATCTGTTCGCGTAAATCTTCTTCAGCCAGCTCCAGCCATTCCTGATCAACCAGATCAATCTTTGTTAGAGCAATCAGTCCTTGTTTGATACCTAATAAGTGCAGAATCCCCAGATGCTCCAGCGTTTGCGGCATTACACCCTCATCAGCTGCTACAACTAAGAGCGCAATATCAATTCCGCCGGCACCGGCCAGCATGTTGCTAACGAAGCGCTCGTGTCCGGGGACATCAATAATTCCGGCTCGCTTTCCATCCGGGAGATCCAGATAGGCGAAGCCAAGCTCAATAGTGATGCCGCGCTCTTTTTCTTCGCGCAACCTGTCGGTATCAATTTCTGTCAAAGCACTGATGAGCGAGGTTTTTCCATGATCAACATGGCCCGCTGTGCCAATAATTACGTTATTGCTCATTACTTGTCCTCTTTTAACACGTTAAGCAGAATAGAGCCTAAGTCTTCATCTTCTTCAGCTCTAATAGTTCTCAAGTCAAAATGCAGACGTTCTCTTACAATGCGCGCTATTACCGGAGTCTCCGCCTGATGTAAAGCGCTATCGAGCTTTTGAGCTGATTGACTGCTGGCTGGTGTCACAACTACATTGTAGGAGGGAAGCTGCACTCCGGGCGATGAACCTCCGCCTAAGACAGATGAGCTCTCTTCCAGAGAGGCCACGATGCCGTGTTCCTGCAAACGAGCGAGTAGTCGTGAACTGCGTTCTCTCAGTTCTTCAAGGTCAATCAAAGTCATCTGAAGCAAAGGAATGTTCTCTCTCGCCTTGTTCGGGTCGGCGTAAAGCCGCAAAGTCGCTTCTAAAGCAGCGAGAGTCATCTTATCTACGCGCAGGGGACGCAGTAAGGGATGATATTTGATCTTGGCGATATACTTTTCCCGACCTAAGATAAAGCCGGCTTGCGGACCACCGAAGAGCTTATCGCCGGAGAAAAGGATGAGATCCACTCCTGTGTCAATAGCTTCCTTAACTGTAGGCTCGTTGGGCAGCACCGCTCCCAATGCCTCAGAAAAAGAACCGCTCCCCAGGTCATAAATTAAGGGTAGACCTGTTTCTTCCGCTAAAAGCTGTAAATCTTGAATAGAAACTTCGGAAGTAAAGCCCTCTAAGAGGAAGTTACTACGATGCACTTTTAACAAGGCAGCTGTTTCTTCGTTGATGGCGTTGCGATAATCTTTAAGATGTGTCTTATTGGTGGTGCCGATCTCCCTTAATTTGGCGCCACTTTCGCTCATTACTTCCGGTATACGGAAAGAACCGCCGATCTCGACCAGTTCACCGCGCGAAACAATAACTTCTTTATCTCGAGCTATGGCAGCTAGCGTCAACAATACTCCCGCAGCATTGTTGTTCACGACCACAGCCGCCTCAACTCCAAAAATATCCTGCATCATCTTCTCAATAGAAGTAGTGCGATAGCCTCTTTTCCCACTATCGAGATCGTATTCCAAATTGCTATAGGAAGAGACGATTTCTGCGACTGCGTCAGCTGCGGCTTGGGCGAGGGGAGCACGTCCTAAGTTGGTGTGCAAAATGGTACCGGTGACATTTAGAACTCGTCGCAGTTTGGGACTTTGACTTAGGTTAACATGTTCAAAAACTGCAGCCAGTAAAGAATCTGTACTTTCACTAGCTGCTCCTTGCAGAAGTCTTTGGCGCAGATTGTCGATACAGATACGACTGGATTCAAGAACAGGGGCGCGACCATATCGATCCTTTAGCTCTTGTAGTTCTTCATATTCAATAAATTCGTCAAGCTGAGGTAAATCTCGGGGACTGGAAATGATTGTCATACAAAACTCCTCTATGGCTAAGATAGTTAAATAATTACTTTACATTGTACCAAATAGTGACTGTTGTTCAGTTGGAATTGTGAATAGAAATCCGGGAAAAAGCCTGTTTCGATAGAGAAGTGAGCTATTCGTTGTGATAAACCATCTCGAATTCATCGTCTTTAACAATGTAGGCGGCTTCTGTATCTTCGTCAGCCATTATTTGCGGATCAAATTGATGAGTGAAACTGACCGCGGTTCCACAGGATACACTGATTTTGCGCGGAGCAGCAATTAACTTGGCTGAATCATCGCCAAGTTCTTGAAGGCGCTTGTGGAAAGTAAAAGCACCAAAATGGGTATAAAAAGTCGCTACATATTTCATCAGCTAACATTGTGGGCAGGTTGATAGAACTTGTCAACCTGCCCAGCCGTGAGTATACTATCTTACTTTACAAAGGTAATGGTGTACTCGCCATCAGCCTCAGCAACTTCGATAGTTTGCTTATTAAGATTTGCATAGCGCTTTATGTTCTCCAGAGGTGTCGTATCATCGACAACGACTGCGAAGGGATATTCGCCTGCATCCAATGCTTGTTTAGTTAAAAAGACAGGTTCGGGACAAGATAGTCCACGTGCATCAACTGTTTTCATTTTTATATCCTTTCTTTTTGAACTTCTCTTTTCTTAGTGTATGCGACCGCTATTACCACCATTACTACCAGTGAAACGATAGTAGCAATTTGTCCTGCGGGTGTTGCACCACCGCTGACTCTGACACCCTCTTCGATGACTTCGCCGCCTGAAGCGAGACCGAAGTTATGAGAGAAGGCTGCACCGACTAATAAGCCGAGCACGGTAATGGCGGAGTCAACATTGCCGGTACCTGTGAGGACGAGCTGACGCATCGGGCAACCGCCGAGTAGAGCGGAACCTAAACCGACACCAACCATTGGCAGGAAGTTCCAGAGCCATTGGCTGTGGGCTATAGGTTGACCAATAAAGCTGAGCTTAAAGGTGCTTGCTGCCAGATTAAAGATCAGAGCAGCAACAAAGATGGCCAGGCCACCCCAGAAGAGGTGTGGGTCTTTCAACATGATCAAGTCACGGAAACCGCCCATCTGGCAAAGACGTGAACGCTGAGCCAAAGCCCCGATAACAAGAGCTAAGAGCAGTGCAATCCAGATCGGTGCACGAGCAGCACCAGGTCCTGATTCAGATGAAGCAAGTAGGCCGCCTACGAGCAGCATTACCAGCAAAACAACCTGTACAATAGGCAGTGTTGCTCCTTCAAGGGCATTCTTCTTATGGGTACGTCCCAGAGAGTAGCCTCTCTTGAGGAACTGAACTCCGATAAATATTCCTGCAACGAATCCGATGAGTCCGACCCAAGCATTAAGATCGCCAGCTGCCATACGCAGAACCATGCGCAAGGGGCAACCTAGGAAGACAAGGGCTGAGATCATAACGAAAAAGCCGAGAACAAAGCGTGTCAGGGGTGATGAACCGCCTCTACCCTTATATTCTTTTGTGACAATCGAAATAATGAACGATCCCAGTATTAGACCTATTATTTCCGGACGTGCATACTGTACGACCGGGGCCGAGTGTAAGTGCAGCGCACCGGAAGTGTCACGGATAAAACAGGCAATACAGAAACCCATATTGGCTGGGTTTCCCAGTAGCATCAAACCGACACCGGCAGCACCCAGAGCCAAGCCTGTTACTACAACAAGAAACAGATTTTTCTTCTTCATACTATTCTCCTTATAAAAAATCATTCACGCAGCGACAAAGAGTTTATAGATAATGTCTATTGTTTGCCTCCCACGCAAATCAAGCATATTATACAATTACATATAAAAGATTAAGCTTTATAGGTTTTTCGGATAAAGACGCAAAGGCGGGTATTTATGGGGTTTTTCATTAACACAGATCAAGCGAGTACGGCTTCTCCAAAGGCTCCACCGGTCGGTGAAGCGATGATGAAATTTATCGATGCCGGTGCCTTCAATGCTGCTCGGGGTATTTACGATGGTGCCTTTGATACAGAGGCCATGATCTATAGGACCAGAGAACAGCTGGCGAATTTATTTGATGCTCCTAAAATTAAAAACGTCACCTTTAGTTCGGGCGTAACAATGGCCCTTAATGTATTGTTCTATGGGATCTTAAAAAACGGCGATCACGTCATTTGCAGTTCAGTAGAACACAACGCCGTGATGAGGCCTTTGACACAATTACGCAATGAAGGGCGGATAGAGTTTTCCATTGCTGCGACCGACAAAGCCGGTCGTCTTGACCCCGAAAAGATCGTTGATCTGATCGAGCCGAAGACGAAAATGGTCGTTGTGACTGCCGCTTCAAATGTTATTGGTACTTGTCTGCCTCTAAAAGAAATCGGACAGATCTGCAAAGAGAGAGGAATCTTGTTTGCTGTCGATAGTGCCCAAGCTGCCGGAACTATACCCTTGTCGATGTTGAAAGAGAGTATTGACGTTCTGGCCATCACCGGTCATAAAGGTCTCCTTGGACCACAAGGCGTAGGTGCTTTACTTTTGTCGGAGAAGGCCGCTGAACTGATAGAGCCGGTAATTTGCGGCGGAACAGGGAGTTTTTCAAATATAGAAACAATGCCACAAGCTTTACCGGATCGTCTTGAGGCCGGGACTTTGCCCTTGCCTGCTATTGCAGGATTAAGCGCTGCTTTGGATTGGCTTGAGACTGAAGGGATTTCTACGATTCAGCAGCATAAAGCTGATTTGACAGCTCAATTTTTACGCCGTATGAATGCAATTTCCGGAGTTCGGATCTTCGGGATAGCTGATCCTGATGCAAGAGAAGAACGGGTAGCGGTAGTTTCGCTACAGTTGGAGGGGATGGACTCGGCAGAGTTTTCGCAGCGTCTAGCTGAAGCAGGAGTCTTGACTCGGGTCGGGCTGCACTGTGCTCCTCGTGCTCATCAAACAATTGGCTCATATCCGGAGGGAACAGTACGCTTTTCATTTGCCTACAATCACAGTCTGTCTGATATTGATAAAGTTGCTGATATTATTGAGACAATAGCGCAAGAAGTTTAAGTGCTTATCAGACAACCACAAGCGGAGAAGATTTGTACTCAGCCACTTTGCCTATGACAGTGGCTGTCTCGCCCCGTTTCTCTATTTCAGCTAAATATTTTGGAACGTCGCTTTCCGGCATTGCTAACAATAGTCCGCCTGACGTTTGCGGATCGAACATCAGATCTGCATAGGCTAGAGGGACGGAAGTGGCAAAGTCTACCTTATGTCCGACAAAATCTCTATTTCGATAAACCCCTGCAGGTAAAATGCCTCCGGCTGCCTGCTCAAGCGCTTCCGGCAAGAAGGGAAGTTTTTCGCTGTCGATGATTAAGCTGCAGCGTTTCTCGTCTCCGGCCATCTCAGCAGCATGTCCTAAGAGCCCAAATCCGGTCACATCGGTGGCTGCCGATACATCGAGGTCGCGAGCTGCTTCCGCTGCGTTTTTGTTTAAGCGGGCCATCGTGTCTATTACGATACGTTCGCTTTCCTTAGTAATCAAGTCGACTTTCATAGCGGTGGTGAGTGCGCCCGTCCCTAGGGCTTTTGTAAGCAGCAGGATGTCACCGATACGAGGAGTGTTATTGTACCAGAGCTCATCAGGGTGGGCCAAACCCATGACTGAAAGACCATACTTCGGTTCTTCGTCTTCAATCGAATGGCCGCCGGCAATGATTAAACCGGCTTCCATTGCCTTATCTGCTCCACCGCGCAAGATCTCACGCACCATTTTTCTGGGTAAACAGTTGGGGACAAGTATTAGGTTGAGTGCCGTAACCGGTGTGGCACCCATGGCATAAATATCACTGATAGCATTTGCTGCCGCAATCAAACCGAACTCGTAGGGATCATCCACTATTGGCGGGAAAAAATCTATTGTTTGTACAATGGCCAAATCAGCGCGCGCCAAATAAACCGAAGCGTCATCAGATGAGTCATAGCCAATTATTAGGCGCTCATCATGCACTTTCGGTAAGCCTGACAGCAGCTCAGAAAGGACCTCCGGTCCCAATTTTGAACCTCAGCCCCCGGCGCTAGTCATTGATGTGAGTTTAATTTCGTCCATTTAACAAAACCATCCTTTTCCTCATTATAAGCATAAAAATTGAAAAGTTTAATCTAGATGTCTAGGTCTGGCGCCGTCTACTGTATCGACATGAGTTGGCAGGTGTGGTAACTCCGGAACTTTCAACTTGATAGAGCGAGGCTGATTGGTGAAATGCCAGTTTTGACGGGTGCCGCCGTATTCTCCGTCGACTGTCATGGAGTTTAGGTCGTCCAAAAACTCAAACTGGCAGTCAGTAACCAGCTCTCTGATGATAAGCGGATCATTATGATTATTTATTAAGTTATTCAACATGGGCCCAATCTGCATGATGCTGTCCGGAGTGCGTACTAAGAGAAGTTCAAACTTGCCATCATCAAAGCGAGCTCCATTAATTTCAAGAACTCCTCCGATTGAGCTGGAGTTAGCAACTGCTCCGAAGATAAGGGATTCAACCGTGCTACGACCATCTCTGGTGACCTTAACCCGCAGGGACTCGATTGTAGAAAGAGATTTAATTCCACTTAAAACATAGGCGAAATAACCCAAAGCCTTTTTCAGGTTGCGCGGAGTGGCATAGGAGGTTTCGCTGAAAACTCCAAAACTGCTGACATAAGTGAAATGTCGAGGTAGTCGATTGACTTCATCAGGAGCGGATCCATCCGGCAGGTCTGAGCGAATAAAGACTTCACTACCGCTGATCAGGCCGATATCTATGGCAAAGGAGGGCCCAAACAGCATCGTTTCTGCAGCTAAATGTGGCTCGGATGGGAGATTGAAACTTTTGGCGACGTCGCAGGTGGAGCCAGTGGGCAAAAAAGCAAGATAAGGCCGTTCAGTCAACAACATTAGGCCGGAAGCGACTTCCGAAAGAGTTCCATCTCCACCGCAAGCACAAACGAAGTCGTATGCAGAACCTTCAGACGCCGCAATTAAAGTAGCGTCGTATTTTTGTGAGGTTTTACGTATAGTAACAGCTACTCCCGTTTGGAGAAGTTCTTCTTCAAGTTCCAGCCAGGGTTTTGCATTAGTGTTCCTGCCTGCAACCGGGTTTGCTATTATCAATACCTTAGTCATATCTAGCTTTCTCTTATCAAATTCTGATATATTTATTTAGTCAATAATAAACAATATGCATTTTCGATGATTTGCTTGTAATGATAGTTTAACGCAGAAATGGATAAATAAACGTCACACTTTGCATTTAATGATTACCGGTATTTTTCTTTTTGATTAAAGCCGTGAAAAAACGCAGCGCAGGCGTGCTCGGTCTGTCTATTGGTGTTACCAGCCAAAAATGTCGTTTCAAATGATCTGAGTCGGATTTAAGATCTAGGACTTCGCCTTTTTCAATATATGATTTGGCAGCTTGTTCCGACAGTAAGGTGTAGCCAAGGCCGCCCTTTACACTGTGAAGAGCCATGCTGGTTCCATTTACTTTAGCGACAGTGTTCAGCTCTTCAGGATCGATGTCGAAGGATCTGAAGAAGTTGTATGATTCTTGCCAAGTACCGGAACCTTCTTCGCGTCTAATAAAGGGCCAATTTTGCAGATTCTGTCGATTTACTTTGCCCACAGCACTGCTATAAGGCTCTTGAGGCGGGGCGATTAGGAGCAAAGATTCCTCGGCTATCTTGGTAAAGAGAAGACCTTCGTAGTCCAGCTTCGTTCCGACAATAGCCAGATCAGCGCGATGTTCATAAACAGCGGTGGCTGCTCCTGTGCTATCAGTTTCGATGATGTCGTACGACAAATCAGGAAACTCCCCCTGCAGTTGCGGCAGGGAATCCGGGAGGAAGTACAGGGCCGGTATAGTGGAAACTGCAATCCGTAAAGTGTTATCTGTCTTTGCTGCTAAAGCACATAAGTCAATCTCTGCTTCGTTGAGTAAAGCGAGGATCCTTTTTGCGTAATCGTAGAGAATGTTTCCGGCATCAGTTGCAGCAGAAGATTTCGTTGAACGTACAATTAGCTGTTGAGACAGTGCGTCTTCCAGAGAGTTGATATGAGCACTTACAGTTGGTTGTGACAAACCTAATTTTCCGGCAGCTTTAGAAAAACTGCCGCTTTCAATTACGGTTACAAAGGATTTGAGGTCTCGAAGTGTAAGCATTCATTCATCATAATACGTTAAGAATGAATTTCGTCAACTCTTTTTACAAATAATACTAATAATTAGGAAAACAGGTGATACTACGCGCGGCAGTGGGATGTTATAAAGTAGATGAGCAATTGCTTTCAGAAACTTAGCAGAGCTAATAAGTAGTTTTTCGAACTTAATGAAAAGCTTTCTGATGAAGACAAGAGGATGCAAAGATGACACTACTTCTCAAGGAGATCATTGAAACCAAGGCTTTGCAGTTTGCTGTAGCGGATCAGCCCTTTTGGTATACTGCTGGAAACTTCGGTCCCTATTACATCAATACACAATATCTTTACGGGTCGGCTGCGGAAGCGGAAGTCCTGCTGAGAGAGATTGAAACGGAATTAGAGTGGATGCCTTCTTTTTACTATCGTTTACTTGTGGCTGTCCAAGAGCAGATCAAGAAGAATGAAATCTATAAGAAGGTAATTGACTTGTCCGTTGAGAAATTGAAAAGTTCTTTTGACTTATCCCAAGTTGACCTAATATCCGGAGGCGAGAGGAGAGATTACTTTTTCTCCATTGCTATTGCCAATGTTCTAGGCAAGCCTCATCTAAGCATAAGAAAGGATAAGTCGACTTGTCTGCACGCGTATGAGAGAAGCTCCGGATGGGGAGGTACATTAATGCAGGAGAATGGTTATTCCTGCATAGCTCAACCGGATCTCGGGTCTAAGCGAATCCTGCATATCTCGGACATTATTGCCAAGGGCGCATCGTGGGTGCAAATCTGGCTTCCTGCCGTAGAAAACCTAGGTGGCAAGATTAAATTCGGCTTTGCGGTTATGGAACGCAGTCAGGGCGGTCTACAGATATTAGCTGAACTCGGTATTGAAGCAGTGGCTTTGGAGGAAGCAAACAGCTCCCTGTTTAAAGCAGCACATGAAGAAAATGCACTCAGTGATTATCAGTTTGAGCTTGCAACAAACTATCTGCAAAATCCCGACTTTTTCGAGCGGGACTTCCTCCGCCGTCACCCTGATTTTCTGGAAAAGGAAATTAGCAACGGTGGAGAAAGAGCAGTTAAAGCAGCGCAATATAAAAGAAGCTTACATGAAAGTCTAATTTAGATATTAAAATCTTATTCCACCACTTCAGCCCTGATTGTGTTTGTGGTACCACTGCGACCACTAGCTGATCCGCCGGCCAAAACAATGGTGTCTCCGACATGAACTAAGTCAGACAGTTTGGCCACTTCGACAGCTTGGCGGAAGACTTCGTCAGTAGAGGAGGCAACAGGAACTAAGTAGGGCCTAACACCCCAGTTCATGTTCAGCTGCTGTTGTGAGGTTTCACTAACCGTCATAGCGAGGATAGGGCAAGCCGGACGAAAACGAGAAATCAAGCGGGCTGTTGTTCCGCTGAATGTCATAACGACTATGGCCGCAGAATCCAGATCTTTAGCTGTTGAAGCCGCAGCATGACTAATTGCATCCGGAACATTATCGCAGTTGTATTCCAGTGAATCTTTATCCATGTCGGCCCAGTAATCAATTTCACTCTCAACACCTAAAGAGATGCGAGCCATTGTTTCTACAGATTTTACAGGATATTTACCAATAGCAGTTTCTCCTGAGAGCATCAGACAGCTTGTTCCGTCTAGGACAGCATTGGCTATGTCGGAAACTTCAGCTCGTGTCGGGCGGGGATTGTAAATCATTGAATCTAGCATCTGTGTGGCGATGATGGAGGGCTTGCCGCTACGATAACACTGTTCAATCAATCTTTTCTGCACCATGGGAACATGTTCAGGGGCAAT
>DIRG01000013.1:0-2622 GCA_002427475.1 Mageeibacillus sp. UBA5442 | reverse complement strand
TTTTCGATTTTGGCAATGATCTTAATCGCCTGTCCGCCCTCATTGTCCAAAGCTGCACGCGCTTGAGATATATCCTCAGCACTGCGGGCAAATGAGACGGCGATGTAATCGACTTCTTGCTCGACTGCAAAACGGATATCGCTGAAGTCCTTCTCGTCCAAAGCAGGCAAGAGGGAGGGAGTGTTGGGTAGGTTTACACCTTTGAAGTCGGATAGTTCTCCACCGACTACCACATTGGTTCGGACCACTTCGTTCTCAATACTAACTACGATCAGTTCGATTAGGCCGTCGTCAATGAGGATAGGGGTTCCGGGTTTAACGGCGTGGTGAAAGTTTTCGAAACTCACACTCATCTTTGTCGAATCCCCTAAGGTTTCTTGGGAATATATGTCGAAAACTTGTCCGGGAAGCAATTCTACTCGTCCGCCAACGAAGGTTCCGGTGCGAATTTCAGGCCCTTTTAAATCTAGGAGAATAGCGAGTGGTAGCCCGGTCTCTTGGCGCAATTCTTTGATTGAATCTATGATGGCGGCATGTTCTTCTTGGGTACCGTGAGATCGATTAAGGCGGACTACATCCATTCCGGCCTGAGTCAACTGCCGTAATATATCTATGTTTGAAGATGCAGGGCCGATAGTGCAGATAATTTTTGTCATTCGCATATTTTTTCTCCTAAGTAATCAGCTTATGTCTATTAAGAAATTATCGTATAAGATTCATAATTGTGTCCCCGAAAAACAACCAGCTTGCAAGAACAAGCAGAATTATAATTAGTAGAATTAATAAGGGGATGAATATTCGTTCTTTTTTTGCAGTCTTATCTGTTTCTGAAGAATATTCTCCGGGAACTTGGCCACGTTTAGGTAGAGTTTCGTACGATTGTTTCTTAAATTTTTCTGGAAGAGAATCATATCTTTTGCTTTCGTCCTCTCTCCAGTCCGTATATCCCTTTGGTACAGCAGAGTAATTTACATTGTCGTGCTCCGATACAACGTCTTTTTCGTTGATCTGAGAATTATTATTGTTCGAGCTGTCTTTCATGCTTAACCTCTTTTCTTTGACAGGTGGTTAAAGCGCGAGTTTCCGAGCAGGGTCTCGCTCAAGTGGAATAATTTTCTATGTTTTTGAGTATAACAGAACTGTTTACAGAATTTGTACCACAAGCCTCGCAGCTATTTTGAGGGTATAATCATTAAGTTGAGATTATGTTTTTGCTGTCTATCTAGTCATTCGCACAGCAATAATGTTATAATCATAATTTAAATAGTGATTATTGAGTACAGACATCAAATAGAAAGTTAGTGTTTTATTTATGAGATGCCATAATTGCGGACAGGAGAACGAGAATAACAGTACTTCCTGTATTTTCTGCGGCAGTCCGCTGATGCCGGAAGATGCAATAGAGGATGATGCTGTTGATTATTCTGCTGCGGAACAGGGATATAGCCGAACATCGTCGAGAACAAAATTTTCCATCATTATATCTGCATTAATAATCTTACTTCTTTTAGTATTCGTTTTTCAGATTTATCGTAGATTAACTGCTGATAATAAAGATGCATCGGGATTGTTTCAGGAATCGACGGTGTACGACCCGCCCCTATTGTTGCCGAGCACCCCTACAGAACCTACTGAGCCCACTACTAATCCGAGCAAGTCTTCTACAACGATAACAAGCAGCACGGACGCACAACTGCAAATGCCAACGAGCAGCAGCAGTACAACAGTAAGCACTGTTCCTAGCGCGACCACAAGCAGCTCGCATTCTATAAAGGTCAATACCGTCCCCGTAACAGAAGTTGATTCTAGCCTCGCTGTTGACGCTACCGACCCCAGTCTTGAAGATCCTGCTACCGCCAGCACTTACCCTAGCGAGACGATCACCACAACTGAGTCAACAACAAGTAGCACAACGGTCACGAGCACAACGACAGAGGAAACCAAGCCGGAGCCTTCTGCGGTAGTGCGGATAGATCGGGTGGATTCTTCTGAATCTCCTCTTGTTAGACTCGATTATGCAATTAGAATTGATGACGATGAGGACGGTAAGCCATATCTCAAAGAGGATCAGTTAATATTGCGGATTTTTGAGAAAATGTCCGGCGATGATCTTGAATGGGTAGAGCAGATTCCTCTGCACATTAAGGAAACCTCAAATATCACCTTTGTTGTTGATTTCTCCATAGACGCAGGAAGTTCTATTAAGAATCAACTGCAAATATTTATCGGGAAAATGAACCTAAATCATGATAAATCCCAAGATGAAACTGCAGAAAGTGATGATGAGGAAGAGGAGCTCGAACAGGAAGAAGAGCCGAGAACGGGTCAAAATGACTGGGATATGTTTTCCTTAATCAGCTACGGTGACAGCGTGGATACACGGATAGAATTGAAACCGTACTACTTTGACGCTAAAAAGGCAATCCAGGACAGCAGTTCTACTAGTGAAGAAAAAATATTACTACACGAAGCCATGCTTAATGCAATTAATTTCTCAAGTGAGGCAGAGCACGCTTCTGCTGTTGTTCTTACTGATGGAAGATATACCGAAAACGAGTACACTCTTGCGGACGTGGAGGAATTAGCAAAAGAAAAGAAAATTCCCGTGCATATAATCTATCT
>DIRG01000057.1:18069-19532 GCA_002427475.1 Mageeibacillus sp. UBA5442 | reverse complement strand
CGTTTGCCGAAGGATTGGCCCAGCTTTTTACGCTGGCCAATTGTGTAGCGGCCAATGCCGGCGTGTTCGCCGATTACCTTGCCTGCGGTGTCTAAATATGGTCCGGGATCGCCCAATGCCCCTTGCTCGCGCAAAAACTCGATTCGCTCATCATCAGGCAAGAAACAGATCTCTTGGCTGTCCGTCTTTTGTGCCAGCGGAATCCCCCGCTCAGCAGCTAGGGCGCGCACTTCCGCCTTAGTCATCTCTCCCAGCGGAAAGAGGACGCGGCTAAGAATCTGCTGCGGCAGAGCGTAGAGGAAATAGCTTTGGTCTTTCTTCTTGTCGCTAGCACGCAACAAAGTGACCTCTTGACCTCGTTCGCGCTCATTGAGCGGAATTAATCTTCCTTCAGCATCAGCTGTCCGCGCGTAATGACCGGTCGCAATGAAATCACAGTCGTGCTTGTCGGCCAAGGACACTATACTCGGAAACTTCATCACAGGATTACACAAGACGCAAGGATTGGGGGTATCACCGTGGCGCCAAGCATCAACAAAAGGCGAGATTACTTTATCCTCAAATTCGGCACGAGCATCGTGCACGATATGTTCAATTTTCAAGTGCGAGGCTATTGCTTTCGCATCGTTGATCATGCGATCACAAACCTCTTCAGAACGGCAAGAAAAAATCAAGGTAAGACCTATTACCTCAAAGCCCTGTTCGAGAAGAAGTGAAGCGGAAACCGCACTATCAACTCCGCCGGACAAACCCAGCATTACTTTTCTATTAATGGAATTTTTCATGATCAAACTTTAACATAAAGTCTTTATTATTGCGGTAATGAAAATTACTGAAAATTTACAAAATGAAACAGGCAGGTGTCCAACAATCTGTGGTGGGCTACCTGCCTGTTTCTGCGAGGTGTACTTCCAAAGTACGTCCTCCTTTCCTAGTCTCACGCTTATTTTCAACTAAACCGCTGAGAAAAACCGATCTTTCCTCGATGATAACGGTTCGACATTGCCGCGCATTTCTAACAAGCTGCTCCGGATCTTCGGTCTCAGGGAAACCCCCTTTAGTTGCAGAGCCTTATCTTCTGCCACGGTCTTTGTGTTGCGTGGACTCCTGCTTGTCGATTACAATCCTATTGTGCGTTGGTTTCTTATATGTAATCCTCCAAGAGGTTAATTTAATCTTATGCCCCTAAGAATACTTTGTCAAGAACTTTTTGAAGATAGTTCACAAGTTGGCGCCAAGAAAACGACTGCGTTTAGCTCTTTTGCGCTAAAAAGAGGCCATACCTGCTGGTATAGCCTCTTAATTGGTGTTTAAGTTCGGAGAAATTCAGGTTCACTCTTCTTCGTCAACCCATTGCTCGAGGTCGCTGAAGATTTCTTCAAAAAAGTCATTAAGGCAATTCTGAGTCCTCTTCTCAAGTTCCTCGTACTTCTCCATCAGCAATTTACCATTTGCAGTCAGTT
>DIRG01000057.1:17223-17841 GCA_002427475.1 Mageeibacillus sp. UBA5442 | reverse complement strand
CTTCTTCCATTTTATTCAGCAATTGCCAGCCTTTACTATAGGACAAATTCATGGCTGCACAGGCTTCACTGACTGAACCCGTTTCATTAATATGATGTAAAAGCCTGACCGGCCCCGGTCCGAAAACCGCTTTATCTGTGACCAACATTACCTTGGCCACAGCAGAAAGTTTGCTGTCACTACAATTATTACTGTGTTCTTCAAAACTTTCCATATTTTCCTCAAGCCGGGTCATTTCTCTTACATGTCTTTCCAGATCTCGCGAGCTCTTTCAGTGTGGCGAGCGTAAATTGCATCTTCATCAATTGTCAAGATTTCACGGTCGCGCATAATCATCTTACCATTAATCATAACGTCATTTGTCATACGTCCATACATACCGAAGAGGAAGTGTCCACCCCAGTTATCGCCATTCATAGGTGTATGTGTTTTGTAATCCATGGTGATGATATCTGCATAAGCGTTAGGCTTCAGGACACCAATGTCATGTCGGAAGTAATTCTTTGAGATCTCAGGGTTACCCTGGAACAAGAGCTCAAGAGCCTGTCCGAAACCGACTGTAGGATCGCTGAGGTGATGACTTTGCAGGATTTTGGCAACTTTAGCGGACTCAACCAT
>DIRG01000057.1:16107-16913 GCA_002427475.1 Mageeibacillus sp. UBA5442 | reverse complement strand
AGGATATCAAGTTCTAAATGATTGGTGTGCACTGCATGGATGGCCAGAGTTTTCGGTCCTAAGAGATCCCAGTTGAAGAGACGCTCTGTTGCGCGACGACCATATTTCTGCAATGAGTCAAGCTGGTCTTCAATGCCTTCGCCCACGTGAATGTGGTAACCGGCATCAATGCCTTCCATAGCTTCTTTTACTTTGTACAGAGTATCGTCAGAGATAGTGAAAGAAGCGTGCATGCCAAAGAGACCTTTGACCATGTCTTGTTCGTCAGTATTGTAAGCTTTGATGAAATCAACGTTTTCTTTGATTTCTTGCTCTGCGAATTTGACGCCTTCACGGTCTGTCAGTTCCAGAGAATAGGTACCACGAACGCCAATTTCTTCAGCTGCTTCAGCGATTGCGAACAAGGAACCTAAAGCGGCATTGGGGCTGGCATGATGGTCGAAAACCGTTGTCACGCCCAAACGGACACCTTCAATAAAGAGAGTGAGAGCGTTCAGCTTACAGTCTTCCAATGTCAATTTACGGTCAAGTGACCACCACTGATTTTCCAGAATTTCCAAGAAATTTGTGGTCGGCTTGGATACTGACATGCCTCTGGCATAGGAGCTGTAAATGTGGGTGTGAGCATTAATCATGCCGGGCATGATTACTCTACCCTCAACATCGACTACTTCATCTTCAGGGTATTTTTTCTTCAATTCTTCAAAATCGCCAACTGCATCAACTAGCTGGTCAACGACGCGAACTGCACCATTTTCAAAAAATGGATTTTCTTTATCATTGGTGATAAGTTTTCCATTACCAAT
>DIRG01000057.1:14632-15872 GCA_002427475.1 Mageeibacillus sp. UBA5442 | reverse complement strand
ACTCAAATGTCTTCAGAGCTCCTGCGCACAGGAGCTCTGATATCAGTGTTTATACTCTTGCAACGGGCTCGCTGTATTGCAGCAGCCAAGGATAATCCTCTTCAACTGCTGTAATCATGGCAACAAAACCGTCTAGCATGCGTTCATCACGATTGTCGCGGATTCCGCTTTCAAAGACTTGCGTGTTGGAGTCGCGAAGCAGGTACTTATCGTCATCTAGCTTCAGGAAACCGGCATTGTCGGAATCTTCGAAATCGTCTCTCGTCCAGTAAAGTGTGAACTTGTCTTTGTAGGGCAGTCCGGCGTGTGGGCAGAAGGTGCCGCAGTTGCCGCACTCGTTGCACATACCGTCCACGTGGAGAATTTGATGTAAGTTCTCAAAGCCGGGAACAGAAATGGCTACGTTGGCACGGTTCGGACAAACTTCCTTACAGATCTCGCAGAACTGATCGCAAGTGAGACAGCGCAAACCTTCGGTATCGCGTTCTCTTTCATGCATCAGTACGCCACGGCGTTTGTTAATCTCAGACTGTTCCATCGGAACTTCAACACGTTCGAAGTCGTTCGCTAGGCCTTCACGTCTGAGAATCTCTTTAGCTACTGTGCGTGAGTCACCCATGGCAGCTACCACGGTAGAAGGACCACGACGGCAGTCGCCGACAACGTAAACGTTAGCTTCACTTGATTCAAAGACTTCTGACAATTGCGGACGTCTGCGCTCATCGAGAGCGAGACCAAAGGTTTCAAAGAGGCTCGGGTTCACGGAAGCACCGGTTGCACCGATGACAAAGTCATAATCGAGATCTGCGAACTCACCGGTTCCATTGACGGATTTACGACCTGAAGCATCGTAGTCACCCAGTTCCATCTTTTCACATCTGAGATTCTTGCCGTCATAAGATACAGGAGCGACTAGTTCAAGTACGCCAACACCTTCGGCCAGGGCGTCTTCATATTCGTCTTGGCTGGCAGGCATGTAAGCCTCAGTACGACGATATACGATATCAACATGTTCGACACCAGCCGTACGTTTGGCCAAGCGAGCACAGTCCATCGCGACGTCACCGGCGCCGACTACTGCAACACGTTTGCCCATATCGAGGGCGCCATTTTCTTTGGCCTTAATTAAGACTTCAAGTGCGTCGTGCACTTTGTCTTGGCCTTCACGAACCGGATTGCGTCCTTCTGACCAAGCACCAACAGCAACGACAACGTAATCGTAGTCTTCGCGCAATTTAGC
>DIRG01000057.1:11192-14369 GCA_002427475.1 Mageeibacillus sp. UBA5442 | reverse complement strand
AACTCTTCAGAAATACGGAATTCCGGAATAGCGTAGCGAACGATTCCGTGGGATTTGGCGCGTTTTTCATAAACGTCAACTTCGACACCGTTGCGGCGCAGATAGATCGCTGCAGAAATTCCGCCGGGGCCGGCACCGATTACTACAGCCTTCTTGTCTGTTCTCAGTTCAGATGCTGTAATACCGCTAATGTATGAATTCTGGCTTTCATCAGCAGCTTTTAATTTGACATCACGCATGTGGATCGCTTTGTCGTAATCAAGACGAGTACATTTGTCACGGCAAGGCTGTGCACAAAGAACTCCGGTAATGGTCGGGCAAGCATTATCAATTGAGATAACGCGCATAGCCTCATCGTATTCACCATCAGCAACGAGCTTTAGATACTCGGGAATCTGCTGGTTAATGGGGCAGCCGCCATCTTTACACGGTGCTTTATAGCAGTCATAAAGGCCGAGCTCTGAATCCGTTTTGCGGGAAGCTACCTTCTCACGATAGTTTTTCTGGTTTTCCGGAGCACGATAGCTCTTTTCACGCAACTCTCTCAAAGCGTCAACATCTACTTCGCCGTTAGGATTATCTTTGAGCATGTATTCAGTCTTTTGGGAAATCTGGTTAAAGCGGGCGTATCCACCGGGCTTCAACAAGGTGGTTGCCATGGTAACCGGACCAATTCCTGTGGCCAGAATGTCATTGATATTGAAAGCGTCTGCTCCACCTGAATAGGAAATTGGCAATTTGCCTTCGAAAGCTTCACTCAGCTTAGTGGCTAAGCTAATGGTTAAAGCCATGAGCGAGCGGCCAGACATGTACATAGAATCAGCTGGCAACTGTTCATTGTCTGTATCGCAGGGGAAGGTATTTGTCAGTTTTGCACCAAAGGCTAGACCTTTTTCCTTAGCCAACGGCAAGAGGCGTTTGAACATTTCGACTGCGTCGTCATATTGCAAGTCGCCTTTGAAGTGCGTATCAGGGAAGGCCACGTAGTCATAGCCTAATTTGTCCAATGCTTCGCGAGCATATTCGAATCCGAGCATGGTTGGATTGCACTTAACAAATACGCTGACATGTTTCTCTATTAAAAGATGTCTTGAGATAGCTTCAATTTCATCAGGGGGACAACCGTGCAAGGTAGAGAGGGTTGCTGCATTACAGAGATTGGGGGAAATTGCAGCTATGTCTTCTGCACTAACGTTTTCAAACAAATCAACGTTGTCTTGCAGGAATTTTATACCTTCTTTAAAAACCGGGCTATTTGATGCGTCTTTAAGACCTTCGATAAAGTTGTCGATTTTTTCTGACTTAATGCCTTCCAAATCGTAGCCAACGCTCATGTTATAAGCGAAGTCATTCGCCTCAGACACGCCGAATTCGCGAGCTAGAACGTTAATCGCGAGCCAGCTTTTTACGTATTCATCGTAAGCTTCTTGGACAGTCAGTTCGGTTGACCACTCGCAGTTGTAACACTCATCTTCTGCGATGATACAGGGTTTCGGTACAGCGTGGCGGATTTGCTCTCCGTCCATGATCTGTACAGTTTTCAATTCTAGGAAGCGTGCGCCGCCCAAATATGACGTGAGTATATTTTGAGCTAACTGCGTCGCCGGACCGGCTGCCGGACCTACGGCTGATGCCAATTGGTCACCTAGTACTGTGTTCATTCGGCGTCCCGAACGATTTTTGTAAAACTTGCTTTTGTGTACTCCGAAGACTGAATTTTCTTGCTTGTATTCTGATAGGCTCCACTTAATAAGTTGGTCGAAGCCCATCGGTCGCATAATGTCTCCCATTGTCTTCTCCTTACTTCATATTGTTAAGAAACCAAATGCTATCATTCTCAGATAGAAAATGAGAGCATTATTCCACTCTTAACTTATTCTTTATACAACGAAGGCCGGAGTCCCTGAGGAGCTCCGGCCTTTGAACGCAAACTATTATTCTTTGTCCATGTACTCAACATAGTATGAGGGCATGGTGCTGTAAATTGCTGCTGTTCTGACGAGGTCTTCTTTCCAGGTGATCTCGTTAGGTGCATGAGCTTGAGCTTCCTTACCGGGGCCTAAGCCGATGCAGGGGATGCCGTGACGTCCCATGATTGCAACGCCGTTGGTGGAGAATGTCCACTTGTCGAGCTTGGGTTCACCATAGAGATCGGTGTAAGCATCAACGAGTGCGCGAGCCTGAGGAGCATCCTCTTCAATTTTCCAGGTCGGGAAGTAGCAGTCTTGAACGTATACTTCACCGGTCCAGGATGGACGGCTGTATTCGTACATGCTGACTTCTGCGCCATACTTCTTGACTGAAGGAAGATCTTCGATCTCTTTCAGTGCGCTCTGATAGGTTTCACCCCAGGTCAGGCGACGGTCAAGTGAGATTGTGCAGCTGTCTGCTACTGCGCAACGTGAAGGAGAGGTGAAGTAGATCTGAGAAGTAGTTACTGTGCCTTTGCCCAAGAAAGAATCATTTTTCAAATTGTCATTGAGGTCACGAACTTCTTGCAGAATGTCGGCCATCTTGTAGATAGCGTTGTCACCGCGCTCAGGAGCTGAACCGTGACATGAAACACCTTTAACTTCAACTTTGATTTCCATGCGGCCACGATGTCCACGATAGACGTGCATGTCTGTAGGCTCAGTTGAAACGACAAAGTCCGGACGGATTTCGTCTTTCTCAATGATGTACAGCCAGCACATGCCGTCGCAGTCTTCTTCCTGGACGCTGCCGACTACCATAATCTTGACGCCCTCAGGAATCAGTCCGAGGTCTTTCATGATTTTGGCGCCGTAGGTTGAGGAGACCATACCACCGAGCTGGTCGGAAGCACCACGGCCACCGATTTCGGTCTCGTTTTCAAAACCTTCGTATGGATCGAAATCCCAGAGTGAGATGTCGCCGATACCTACTGTATCAATGTGTGAGTCATAAGCGATAATGATGTCGCCTTCGCCCATCCAGCCAAAAACGTTGCCGAGGGGGTCAACTTCAACTTTGTCATAGCCGAGCATTTCCATCTCTTCTTTGATGCGCTCAACTTTGGGGCCTTCTTCGCAGCTCTCGCCGCCGATCTTAATCAGATCACGCAGGAACTTGGTCATGTCATCGCGGTACTTTTCCGCTTCCGCACGAACGCGATCTAAATCAATAGAAACTTTTGTCATATTTACTCCTTAAAAATTT
>DIRG01000057.1:9083-10930 GCA_002427475.1 Mageeibacillus sp. UBA5442 | reverse complement strand
GCGTTATCTCCCAAACGGGCTGCTTCTGCTGCCCAGAGTTCTTCGAGTTTTGCTCCCGGGTTCTTGATCTTCTGGAGGAAAATCATGGCTGCGATAACGTAAGGCTTGTAGCTGGCTTCTTTGTACAGAGGTACGCGATAACGATCGAATACGCTTGCATCTACTTCACCAACTTCAGCGCTTACACCTGTGATGTCTGCGGGCAGACAATGTAGGTAGAGGGCTTTGCCGTCTTTGGTGGTCTTCATCAGCTCTTCAGTGCACTGCCAGTCCATGTGGCTCTTGTTCTGCTCAAGCAGTTCTTGCTCGAGGTCAGCGATGCCCTGCTTGTCGCCTTCGGCGTACAAGTTTGTGCGTTTTTCCATGGCTGCATAAGGTGCCCAGCTCTTTGGATAAACGATGTCTGCATCTTGGAAAGCTTCTTCCATTGAATATGTCTTGGTGAATTTCCCACCATACTTCTTCTCGTTGTCTCTAGCGATATCTTCGACATCAGACATAATCTCGTAGCCTTCAGGATGTGCCAATGTGACGTCCATTCCGAAGCGAGTCATGAGACCTACGATTCCCTGAGGAACTGAAAGGGGCTTACCGTATGAAGGTGAATAGGCCCAAGTCATTGCGACTTTCTTTCCGCGCAGGTTTTCAACTCCGCCAAATTCATGAATCAGGTGGAGTGCATCTGCCATGCTCTGTGTTGGGTGATCGATATCACACTGCAGGTTAACGATTGTCGGACGCTGTTCAAGAATGCCGTCATCATGGCCTTCTTTTACGTGATCAGACACGCTCTTCATGAAGGTGTGACCTTTGCCGATGTACATGTCATCACGGATGCCGATAACGTCAGCCATGAAAGAGATCATGTTAGCAGTTTCTTGAATGGTTTCGCCGTGGGCAATCTGTGATTCGCCTTCGTCGAAGTCCTGAATTTCAAAGCCGAGAAGGTTTGCCGCTGAAGCAAAGGAGAAGCGCGTTCTGGTGGAGTTATCGCGGAAGAGCGAAATTGCGAGACCTGAGTCTGCGATGCGACAGCTCTTATTGTTTTCGCGCAGTTCGCGCAGAGCATCGGCTACGGTGAAGATAGCCATTAGTTCGTCCTGAGACTTATCCCAGGTGTGTAGAAAATCATCGTGGTATAGATTAGCGAAATCATACCCTTTTAGTTGACTAAGCAATGATTCCAATGACATTAATTATTCCTCCTGATATTGTTTTTGAGTCTGGTTACGGAACGTAACATGCTTGTTCTTTATGTCTTGGGAAATTCGACAAAAACTCTAGCTTCCTCTGGACAGTTTGATTAAATATTCAAAATTCTCAGTTTGAAATGCCTATTCATTATACTAAATCAGCTCATTTACCGCATGCTTAAAATAGCATAAATTTTCATTATTTCTTTGTTAAGGATTCAGCCCGAGTTATTCTGCACGATGCACTACGTAAGCAGGCACCGTGCAGAGAGTTTATCTTTAGTCTGGCATATTTGCCAAAACGCCGGTCTTCTCGTTAAATTCATCGATCAGACGGTCAATGTCTTCGACCTGAGCGTGGATGTTGCTCCAGTAATTAGGATCATACCACTGTGCATCAAGCTCTTCGACATCTCTTTCCTGCTGCTCAACCCAGGTGTAATACTTGAGGTTGTGCACGCGTTTTCTGGTGTAATAGGTGAACTCTTCCATGTTGTCTGTACGAACTTCGAAGAGGTAACGATTATAATCGCGAGCTGCCATTTCAGCAGTGTACTTCTCTTCTTCATCCATCTCTTCAAGACGAGACTGGTACATTTCAGCAGAGTCTGTTGCCACTGTTCCGAGAACGTCGTCTTCGGTCAGTTCATAGTA
>DIRG01000057.1:7352-8851 GCA_002427475.1 Mageeibacillus sp. UBA5442 | reverse complement strand
GTGAGGTCGTAGAGTTCTTCATCCGTCAAGCCGAATTCGCTGCGCAGGTATTCCTGACCGACTTCGGAGTTACAGAGACGGAAAATATTCACAGCATAGTTATCATCAATTGCTGCAACCATGTCAGTGTTCTTAACATTGTGGACCCAAGGAATATGCTTGTCGCCGATTCCTTCGATGCGGTGAGATCCGAATCCGTTATTCAAAATGGTCGGGCACTGCAGTGCTTCACCGACTGAAACTTTGAGATGAGGATACTGGTCTTTGAGGTAGTCGCCGGCGCTCATGCTGCCGCCGCTGCCGCTGGTGAAGAAAGCACCAAAGAAACGTGAAGTATCAGTCTTCATCTGCTTCTCATAAGCCTCTTGCATTGCCGGGCCTGTGCCGTGGTAATGCCACAGAACGTTGCCCATCTCTTCAAACTGGTTGAAGACTACGCACTCAGGACGGTTCTTACGGATGTCCCAAACGGTGTTAAAGATTTCGAAAACGTCACTTTCGCCACCGGGGGTAGTGATGATTTCGTCTGCGATCTCTTCGAGCCACTCGAAGCGCTCTCTGCTCATCTCTGCGGGCAGGATAGCAACTGATTCACAGCCGAGAAGTTTTGAGTTAAAGGCGCCGCCACGGCAGTAGTTACCGGTTGAGGGCCAAACTGCTTTATGAATTGTAGGATCAAATTGACCGGTTACAAGACGGGGCACCAAGCAGCCGAAAGATGCTCCAACCTTATGGCAGCCTGTGGGGAACCACTTGCCGACCATGACAAAGATACGTGCGTCGATACCGCTCAGTTTCTGAGGGAATTCGATTATGTTAACGTCTCCATAGCCTGCACCTTCCAGGGTAGGTTCGTTCTTCCAAGTCACACGGAAAAGGTTCAAGGGGTTAATGTCCCATGAGCCGACATTTTTCAAAGCCTTTTTGATTTTTTCGGGAATCTTGTTCGGATCACGTAATTGTGCGAATGTAGGGATAATGATGTTCTGTTCTCTAGCACGCTCAACAACATGATCGAGCCGCTCCTTGTTGATCGTTAGGTCAATTTGCATTGTTCACTCCTTATTAAGTTTTTATATTATTTTGTCTGGATTTATGTTTTTGGAACCAAACGCAATTACAATCAATATACGTTATTTTCACCTTCTTTGTAAAGCTGGCCGACTTGCAGTCTGTGCCTTTTAGCTAAATTCTCCCACTTGCCCAACGAATGATATATTAAATGTTAAATTTCAACCAAATGTCTATTCAGGCTATAAAGGTTCTGTCTCACCGTTCTCTTCAGCATCTTTGTTAATTCGTCTATAAATCATTATTCCTATGAAAGCCAGAACAACGGTCAAAGCAAAAATAATTATTGCCTGCACGTATTTTTCTGAATTAAGCAGGCTACCGCCGACTGTCGATGTAATAACTGAGGGTAGGCGTCCCACAGTCGTAATGATAAGCCAGTGTTTCATGGTGATGGGAGTTAAACCTGCCAGGTAAGTCAAAATATC
>DIRG01000057.1:3597-6992 GCA_002427475.1 Mageeibacillus sp. UBA5442 | reverse complement strand
CCGCCAAAAGCATAACCCGCACCAATCTCAACAGGTTCTCCAGGTATAAAAGCAAAGATCACTTGGATGAAGGTTATCCCTATAAAGAAAAGACGGCTCAATATCGGGTTTTCTGCAACGTAAGCTCTGACGCGCTCCGGATCAGCAATAAAGCGGAACACCTCACCTCCCCAGAAACGGAAGATCAGGTATGTAGAGAGCAGGAATAAGACAAATACAACAAAAGCTAGGCTGCGTTGAAAACGACGCCGCTTAACACATGCGTACACCGAGGCCGCAGATTCTATTTGAATGTTTATTCTCTTGAGTCTTAACTTGTTGTCGATCATGCAACTCCGGACTATTTGTCTGACTACTTCAGTGAAAAATTCTAGCACACGAATCTGGACTTAGATATAACAATTGCACTCTTATTCCCTTATTACAACCCTATTCCCGCCTTAGAGCATCAATCGGAGAAAGCTGTGCGGCTTTTCTCGCCGGATAAAGACCGAAAAACAAACCGATCGCTGTAGAAAACAAGACAGCTATGACAATTGTCCGGAAATCGACAATCGGTGCAAAACCGATATAATAGCTGAACACTCGCGCCAGAAGGGTGCCCAAGATTATCCCCAACACACCGCCACAAAAAGTCAGGATGCCTGACTCAACTAAGAACTGCCACATAATATCACTGGTAGTAGCGCCCAAGGCTTTGCGCAGGCCTATCTCTCGCGTTCTCTCCGTAACAGACACCAGCATTATGTTCATAACACCGATTCCACCAACAAGTAGGGATATCGCCGCCACAATCGTTATGAAATTTGTAAAAATATCAGCAACCATATCAGCCTGCTCCAAGAGCTGAGCTGTCTCGGTCACGCTGTACATATTTTCGCCCTGATTGCCGTGCCTATGCTCGAGTATTTGCACTATCTGATTGCCGGTCTCAGCCAGACGTTCCGGTGATTCCGCCATCGCTAAAATAAAGGAAAAACGCGGCTCTCCTCCACCGAAATCAATAGCTGTGTTCAGAGGCATATAGGCAATCACGGGACGCTCCATCTCCGCACCTGTTAAGCCGGACATTTGCGAGACGAGACTATTACCTACGCCAATTATCTCGACCTCCAGCAAGTGTCCCCTGCGATTTATCTCCACTTTCTCGCCTACCGGAGAACGCCCGGGATAAAGTCGCTTAGCAGTTTCTCCTTCCAATATGATCACGGGAGCACTGCGCTCGATCTCGGGCAACGAAAACTGCCTGCCATCCGTCATGGTCAAATTTGAGATTCGCATCCAATCCTGATCAATCCCTGTGATAAAGACAGTTGAATTTTCACCACTTTGATCTGTCCTAGCAACCAACTGATAATCGACTGAGATAAAACGTAAATCCGGAACTGAGTCCCGAACCGCTTCAACGTCTTCTGCCGTCAAGTAGTCGTTTTCCGACGCTTGGCCGGAAGAAACAGCAACTAAAAGCGACGACGCTCCCACTTGATCGAATTGTCCCAAAACTGCATCCTTGGCTCCTTCGCCGACCGCTACCACTGTAATTACGGAGGCAATACCGACAATAATTCCCAGCATCGTCAAAATGGAGCGACCTTTGTTGCCCATAAGCATTTGCCAAGCATTGCTGATACGTTCTCTAATCATGAAGGCTCTTTCCTAAACTCATCAGTCAAGAGCGTATCTTGGCTAATTTGACCGTCGAAAATTTCAATAAGGCGATCCGCATGATGAGCAACAGATATGTCGTGCGTGATAATAATTACCGTCACTCCCAAAGCATGCAAGTCGTGAAAAAGCTCCATCACGGAATCCCTAGTCTTAGAATCAAGGTTACCTGTCGGTTCATCTGCCAGCAAAATCGCAGGGCGCATCACCATCGCACGTGCGACCGCAACTCGCTGTTGCTGTCCTGCTGAGATCTCACCTGGACTGTGATGACTCCACCTTTCCAGATTCACATGACGCAAAGCTTCCCGCGCCCGCTCTCGCCGCTCCCTAGTGGAAACTCCGGCATAGAGCATGGGCAAGGCAACATTATCGATCAAATTCATCTGTGGCAAAAGATTGAAGGCTTGGAAAATAAAACCAATCGTACGATTTCGAATCATGGCACGATTGTTGTCATTAAGCTGAGAGGCGTTGATACCCTGCAGCTCATAAGATCCGCCACTCAAATCATCAAGGAGACCAATAATATTCATTAAAGTGGTTTTACCGGACCCCGACGGCCCCATAATGGAAACAAATTCCCCCGCAGTAATGTCTAGGTCAACACCTCTGAGGGCTTCATATTCAATTGTTGTGCTGCGGTAGATTTTGCGCACATCCCGCATTTTGATGACAGTTTCCTGCAAAGTATTCACTCTCCCTGCCGTTCAACATTGTAACGCACGCCTTCCTGAATGGAGGAGGGAGGATTCAGCAACACCCAGTCACCGACCTCCAGGCCCGAAAGAAGCTCTGCGTAAGTGTGCGTTATGATTCCCGTTTCCACAGGACGCAGTGTAAAAGTGTTGTCATCATTAGCCACGTAAACGTAATTCAGTCCTCGCTCTGCTATTAAGCTCTCAGAAGGCACGGCCAAAACGTTTTCTCTTTTTTCTATCTCGACTTCATAAGAAATATCAAAACCGAATATTATCTTATCCAGATCGAGCCCTTCAATTGTTAGCTCTATATCTACCCTCGGCTCAGATGTTAAGAAAGACTGATCGCCGCCCATAAGTTGCGACAGGGCGTCACTCGTCTGACCCGAAGAATACGCCGGAGTGGTGGTAGCAATTGGTGACTTGAATACGAGTTCTCCTTGGAGTTGCAAGTTGTCCGTCGTATACGTCACGGCTTGTCCCGTTTCCAGCAAAAGTGCATCTCTGCGGTTGACGCGGGAATGCACCAGCGGTTCAGTTTCATCATAGAGTTCGATTAAAGGCTGGTTGCTATTCAAATCATCAAGATCACGCTGAGCCTGAGACACTAATGCGTCGAAATTTGCTACTTCATGTTTAGAGGCTGTCTCGATACTCTCTTCCAGATTCTTTATCTGATTATCCAGCATAGCGAGAAGCTCCGCTCCTTGCGAATACGTGTCCACAAGATCACTGCCTCCAGGGACGGACTGCAATTGCTGCATCAAAATCAGTAAATCTTGTTGGCTCAAATCTAGGCCGCCGTTGGACAAGAGTGTAAAGTCCACCTCCGGTGTCGTAGTCGTGGTCGTGCTCGTAAGCGCCAGCAGATTTACCTTTTCAGGCATGGCGGGCGCGGCCGCCAGAGGGATAAAAGCCTGAGAATCATCTTTGAACGCAGCCTGCGGTCCGGTCTCTCCTGTCGTCTCCGGAACGGTCGTAGGAGCGGTGGTCGTGGTGGTCGTGCTGCCTTCACCGGTGGTCGTTTGT
>DIRG01000057.1:3026-3370 GCA_002427475.1 Mageeibacillus sp. UBA5442 | reverse complement strand
GGAAGCGGTAGCTGATCCAATAGATTATCTAAATCTTCTTGCAGTTCCTGCAATCTTGCCTCCAGCTCCTCTAACGAAGTTTGCAAATCTTCTTGCACTTCCGGATCAGTGAGGACTTCCAAGAGCTCTTCGCCTCTAGCATTGAGATCTTCCATCAGATCAACAAGGCGGTTTAATTCGGCGAGGTCAACTGCGCTAAACTGATTCACTAATTGCTGAAAAGGATTTCCGATACTGAGCATGCCGTTGGCCAACTGCCCCAAGCCGCTGGTTAAATCGCCTGTCATCGTCGCCAGCTGAGCGGAAAGCTCATTCATAGAAAGTCCTTCCATGCCCGCCATCAG
>DIRG01000057.1:0-2770 GCA_002427475.1 Mageeibacillus sp. UBA5442 | reverse complement strand
TCTGAGAGTAGTAAGATCGTAGAGTAATAGGCGATCGCCCTTTTGCACCCGATCACCGGGCTGAACGAGGATGCGCTGTACAGGAATGTTCTGATACGGGATTTCTTGAGTTTTGGACGGACTCACAGTGCCGCTCAATGATAGCGTCTCTGTCATATCCTGCTCGCTGACTTGTCCTAGCTGATAAACAGATACGAGCTCTTCCGGCGTGAAAAAACGCCAGAGTCCCACAATAAGCAGAACCACCAGTCCAATGACAACTAGCCTTTTCAACCAGCGTAGTCGAGGTTTTTTTAACAAATCTTCTTTTTTTCTATTATTTAAATCATCTGACATATTTTTCAAACCACTGCGTTATTTCAAGTAAACGCTTTTTACGTCCTTTCGGTTTTCCTGAACGAGATAGTTCATGTGTTTCTTTATTGAAAACAATTAATTTCGCCGGTACTCCAAAATCTACTAAGCCGGTGAAAAACTGCACACCTTGTTCCAACGGGCAGCGATAGTCCTCATCGGAATGAAGGACGAGGGTAGGTGTCTTTGCGTTGCGGATATACTTTAAGGGTGAACGATCCCAGAGGACTGAGAAGGCATCATCATCTTCCCAAGAAGTATTATTTTGATCAAAAGCGAAACGGAAACCAATGTCACTCACGCCGTAGAAGGAGGTCCAGTTGCTGATGGACCGCTGCGTCGCGGCCGCCTTGAAGCGATCGGTGTGGGTCACGATCCAGTTCGTCATGAAGCCGCCGTATGAACCTCCGGTCACGCCGACACGTTCCGGATCTATCTGCGGATAACGTTGCAGACTCTCGTCAACAAAAGCCATAATATCGCGGAAGTCGCGGCCACCGTAGTCACCGCGGATATCCGAGAAGGCATCATTGCGCCCATCGGAACCGCGCGGGTTTGTAAAGATCACAATATAACCTTCTGAGGCCCAGAACTGCATCTCGTGAAAATATATATCGCCGTAGACAGTCTTGGGGCCGCCATGGATATCTAGAATTGCCGGGAAGGTCTTGGCGCCAGCCTCTCTAGCTGCGGGCGGGAGCAGGATAAAGCCCTCTAAGTTAAGATCTTCGTGCTCAAACAAGATTCTCTCCATTTTGACAGCTGAAGGAATCTCACTATTAAAGGAAGTAATCTTCTCCACCTTAGTTTCGGGCCAGCTCAAGAACGGAGCATCATCCCCTGAGGCGTCCGAGTCGAGTTTGGCGCTCACTTCTTTGCTGTACGGCTCCACTTTGTAGAGCTCAGCTGCCTGCATGTCGTGAAAGGCTGTGACGTAGAGTTCGTCATCTAAAAAGGCGAAGCCCGTGATCGAGCCTTGCACCATGGCGTGCGGTTCGATCGTGTCCGCAGTCAGGCGCATCAAAATACTGCGGTGCCAGTTCGTCTCTAGGAAGTAGATTGAATCATCTTTTACAAAGCTCGAAGCAGAACGTCCGTAGTTGACATCAGTGCCGACAGAATTACCATATTGAAGTTCACGCTCTAATAGGGTTTTGATTTCTGCTGTTTCCTCGTCATAAACGTAAACCTGTGTATTTTGGTTGAGACCTTGCTTCTGCATATCTGAAGCAAATAATGCGATTTTTTCGCCCCAATAGAAGGCACTGTAGATGGACAGATGGCCGTCTTTTACTATCTGTCGTTCTTTCCCGGATAGTAAATCTAGTTCAAAAACTGTTTCGTAAGTTTGTGCTCGCGGACTTACGAAATTGCCGAAATAGAGTAGCTTTTTCTTCTGTGGATGCAAGTAATAGGAGCTGATGTCATAGTCCGCATCGGTGAGCGGCTGTAGTTTCTTGCCTGTCTCACACTCCGTAGTGTCATAGATGAAAAGACGCTGAGATTGTGCTGCCAAATAACCCGGGCCATTGAACCAGAAAGGAATCTGCTCAGCTTCTTGGAAGAATTTTTTGTCCTTTTTGCTTTTTGCGTAGTCAAGGCGCTCTTCACGAGATTTTTCATAGAGGTCAGGAGCGGCTTGGCTGACAGTGGCAGTGATGAGATACTTCCCTTCTTTCAAGGCTTCTACTTTGTTGACATTCAGAGGCAGACTAAAGGCCGGAACAGCCTCTCCTCCGTAAATATTTATGCGATAAAAGCTCGTCTCTGCCAGGCCGCATTCCTTGTCTTCTTTCTCCTTTTTCGAACGGGCTGCAGCAAAGAGAACATGCTCATTATCTTCAAACACAAAACTTGATTCTTCACCACCTGAAGTAAGTTGGCTGACCTCGCCTTGGCGCAACAAGAAGAGATTATTCTTGTAGCTATTATCGTCCACATCCATGTCCGTACGTACGAAGACAGCTGCGTTTCCAGCTTCATTGGCTGTTAAGCCGGATAGCCCACGTATGTCATGTAAAGTTTCCATTGTTGTTCTCATTAAATACTCTCCCGCCCTCTTTTTATAAAATTATAATCCGATAAGTCATAATCCGATAAGATTGTGATATATATACTAACACTAGGTGAATCATTTCGAATATTGCATTTGCGTACAGGCAGGCGGAAGCATGCGGCTGAAGCGATGCTCAAAGCGGCTGTTGGCAGGTGATAGAAAGTGTTTCTGTTTATTTAATCCGCTCAAACCAGTTCCAACAATTACATCTCTTCCCCCTCAGACCTCCCCTCTCCTAGGACATTCAAATCAAGCACAAATCCCAACTTTGTCAAGTCTGCATTTATCAGATTTTTCTATTTGACAATGCTTAGGTCGAATAATAATGTTCTGTCCGGGAGGCTGGGTTTTTCGGCTCAG
>DIRG01000069.1 GCA_002427475.1 Mageeibacillus sp. UBA5442 | reverse complement strand
AGTTTCGCCATCAAAACCACAAGGATTATCAAAATTGGTACTGTCAGCACCTAAGCCCTTCGCAACGCGATTCATCTCGGCAACAAATGCCTGACGAGATCTCTGCGAGGCTCCCTCAGCGAAATTTCCCCACTCTTCCTGTGGCAAATCGGAAGTATGCCCGAAAAAGCCGCCATAGTTTTCAGCCAATACATAAGCACAGTCGTTGGCTGAAAGCACCATGAGACCTCCAAGCACGTCTCTAGTTGAAATCAACTCACCCGGTTTAAGCTTAAGCCGCGCCGAGGCAGGATCTCCAAAGTAGGTCGCAGCGTCCGACACCAGCAACATAGCATCCAAGTCAAAATCCTCATGCTGCGCTGCTGTCAGAGCAGTCAAAACTTTAGTTGTACTAGCATTCCATAAGGGCTGATGCATATTCTTTTCCAAAAGAAATTCATCCGTAGTAGCATTGTAGATCGCATACGCAGAGGACCTAATGTCTTCTAATGCCGGCCAACCGGGAACATCTTCAAATGTCTCTGCATTGACCAAGCTTGGTACAGCAATTTGCAGAAACGAAAAGAGTAATAAAAACAACGCTAGAAATTTAGTAATTTGTTTAAGTCTTATTCTCATAAATTGTCAATCCTTTTGATTGTAATTTAAAAACCTCAAATCAAGTAATCACTCGTCAAGTTTAGTCTATAAACTTATCTTTATACCATAGAACAAAGCTAATAACTGCGAATAGCTCCTTATGGCGAGCTCTGCTTCCCTGCAAATGCTCCGTCAGGTAAAGATCAATAATCTCGCGTTGAAAGAAGCGCTCAGTGAGAGGATCTTTCAAGATGTCATAGAGATCTTGAGCTAAGTTGCGATCTTTCAGATAATAACGGAAAGGAGCAACAAAACCAAGCTTTTTCTGTTCGGACCATTTGCGGCCCAAAACGCGGGAGGCAGCTCTTCGGAACGGCACTTTACTCTCTACCGCTGAAGTACGCATTTCAGCCGGTATGCTACGGGCAACATCGAAAATCGATCTATTCAAGAGCGGAGCGCGCAATTGCAAGTTATGAGCATTTGCCATTCTCTCTTCCTTTATAGACATATCGCCCAATAAAGTAAAGTTTATATCAAAGAGCATCTTCTGGCTAAGTTCATCTTCATCAGCAATATCTCGATAGAACGGTGCAAAAAACTCCTCGACACCTACAGAAGGCAAGTATTCAGGTTTTAAGACCTTTCCAACTTGCTCCGGATGTCCTGTCATACTGCTACCGAAGAAGTATTCGGCCACTTCCATGCCACAGCGCTTAATGTTAGCGCTTCGCGAATATAGCTTCACATCTGTTGAAATCCGCGAAGCAATAAAAGAGCGCAGAGATTTAGGCAGATACTTTTCGTAAGTACGATAGCGCTTAGATTTTATATACGGGTCATAACCGCCAAAAAACTCATCCGCTCCATCTCCCGTTAGGATATAAGAAACTCGCTCATCAACAAACTCCCCCAACAAGTCTAGAGAAATTGTAGAGAAATTACAGTTGGGCTGATCAAGGTAGCTCTGGACCTTCAAAAGAGAGGAGACATAGTCAGCTCCACTGACCTCGACAGAGTGGAAGTTCAAGTCGTGCTGCGCAGCAAGTTCAGAGGCACGCGAATTTTCCTGAAAAATGCCGTCGAAACCTAAAAAGCCTAGCGAAAAAGCTTCGGAAGGCTGACCCAGAACTGTGACAAAAGACGAATCCACACCGGCTGACAAGTAGGCACCGAGGCTTTCAACATTGCTGTAGTTGTGGACTGACTCTTTGACACTTTCAAAGATCTCGTCAACATGCTCAGAGAGCGAGCGCTCATCCGGTGCAAATGAAGGCGTGAAATAACGATCTATCTTAATATCTTCTTCCGTGATCAAGACCCAAGATCCGGCAGGAACAGAATAAACATTGCGCCAGAAACTCTCGGAATGTGGATTATACTCCAAGCTTAGGTAGAAAAGTAATGGCTCGGGATTGAATTCTTTTTCAAAATCAGGATGCTCCGCTATTATCGAAATATTACTGGAGAAAAAACGCACACACTTGCGCATAGGCTCTGTATAATAAAGCGGACAAGTACCGAAATGATCTTTGGCTAAGAAAACACTCTGGGTGAGACTGTCACTTATTAGCAAAGAAAAGTTTCCGTGTAAAAGGTCAACAAAATCTCCTGTACAGATTTTGTAAGCCTGAAGTATCAACGGCAGAAGCTCTTTCTCGGGCTTCACTCCTTGAGAACGCAATTCAGCCTCCAAGAGGTCGGAGGCTGAAACAAAACCATAAAACATGACAGTGTAGCGTTCGAGGGGATCTTTATAGAATTGCACGGCGTCAGTTTTCCCATGATTGATAGCGCAGAAAAAAGCTTGTTCTTCGCCGTGGACCTTAAGCCTAGGCTCACCGGTGCCTACGGCTTTGGCAGCCATTCGCTTTAATCCTACTTCGCTGATCTCACTGTAATCACCAAGAAGTCCGAAATAATCCGCCATAAATTATTAGTCGGGAAAATTTTCCAGGTAATCCTCCCAGATTCCCTGAAATGCATCATCGCTTCCCGCCCTTTCTTCAATTTGCTCTTCAAGCCAATCCAGCCGTGCGTCACGTTCCTTGGCACGTGAAACTGCCGGCACAATAAGAAAGTAAAGTAAAGAAAATACAAGCACGGCAACAATTACGACAATACTGATTATTTGTATTATCCCAGAACCGTCCCTGCGTTCCGGCGCTATGGAAGAGCTGCTCTCTCCCCTATTAATCTGCCGCATGAGTTCATCACGCTCTTTCGCGCTAGCCATGCGCACATCATCGCCGTCTATTGATCCTGCAGCACGTTCCAAGATACCTGCTTGTGCTAAATTTGCTCTGATTGGTAAAAGTTTCTTTTCGTTTCTACGACGTGAACGTTCGAATTCCTCTGAGCGTTCTTTGCATAAGCGAGCTTGCGCCAAGAGATGTTCTAAAACTTCTTCTTGTTCGCGATCGGGATCCGAAAGTAAGGCCTTCTCGAATTGAAGTTCGGCCTCCTTATATTTGCGCGCTTCAGCAAGACAAAGTCCATAAAGTAGAGCTGCTTCAGTAAATAAGGGATATGTTGCCACCACTTTTTCCAAAGCTATCATGGCGATGTCTTCGTTATCTGTATGAATATGCTCGATAGCTCGGTTATAAATGGATAAAGCACGATCTGCTTCACGTTGAGAAGAAAATACATTAATCGGAGCTTCATCCAAAGCTTTTATCTTATCTAAGATAGCTTGCCACTTGAAATTTGAAGAAAGTTTTCTGTCTTGTGGCTGTGCCATTTATACCTCCAAAGGTTTTGTTTAATCTAAGCTTAATCGCAGGCTTCGTCTTGCAGCTCTCGCATGCTTATGCGAATTGCTCCTGCAAGGTAAAGCGAGCCGAAAACACAAAGTATTGCTCCTTTTGACTGAGCCAGAGACAAGGCTTTGCGCAGAGCTTTATTATAGTCGGACATCGCATGCATTTCCAATTGTTCCGGCTCGGACGCCAAAGCATCTCCGGCGGCCTCGAGCAAGCTCTCAGCACTAGCACTCCGCTCATCAGGAACCTGAGTAAAAATTACTGCTGCGCTCTCGTACTGCTTTGCACTCAGCACGATCTTCAGCATTTCCTTGTAATCCTTATCCTGCATCATTCCTGTGAGAAAAACAACAGACGAATCTTCCGTCAGACGAGCTAAAGATTCTACTAGCGCACGGCAACCTTGCTCGTTATGGGCCCCATCTAATAAAACAAAAGGAGATTGCGATAAAATTTCCAATCGTCCCGGCCAGACAGTAGCCGCTATGCCCCGCACTACAGCATCCGGACTAACATAATCTTCAGCCGCTGCTGCTGCCAAAAGAGCGTTAATCGGCTGATAAACTCCTAATAGTTTCGTTGTATAAGTCTCGCCATTCGCATGCGCACGAAAGCTCTGCCCGCTCCGAGTGTAGCTCAATAGATCAAATTGATTCCGGCCGATCCAGGTCAAAGGCACATCAAGCTGCAGACAACGTTCCTCGAGAGTGCTTTTTGCAATGGCGGCGTCGTCTCCTGAAATCATGGCGGCTACAGGGTCATATGCGTACACGGATGTACCGGGCTTTACGATGCCGGATTTCTCATACATAATGCTTTTCATATTGTCGCCCAGACGCTCCAAATGGTCATAACCGAGTGAAGCAATGATGCCGGCAAGGGGCTTTTCGATGACGTTTGTTGAGTCTAGTCGCCCACCAATACCGGCTTCTAGAACCACATATTCGCATTCTTTTTCTCTAAAGTATAAGAAAGCCATCATTGTGATTAGATCGAACTCGGAAGGAAGATCCATGATTCCGTCTTCTTTCATCGAGTCAGCGGCGCGAGACACCCGCGTCATGATACGCTCGATGGAATCGTCATCGATCTCACCGAGGCGGTTGTCTTGATCATATTTTTGCAGATCATCAAAACCTTGAAGAACTCTGATGCGCTCGTTGAAGCGCTCCAAATAAGGAGAAGTGTACCAACCAACCCTATATCCGGCTGCACAGAGAATATGCGTCAAGTAACTGCTAATAGATCCTTTGCCGTTTGTTCCAGCGATATGAAACACCTTCAAGTCGCGCCAAGGATCACCCAAGCGACGGCTTAATTCTCTGATACGACCTAAGGTCTGGTCTGAACTGAAATCTCTGGTTTCTGCAAGATATTGCAAAGCTGCATCATGCTTCATGAATTATCTAAGTCCTAATAATTATTGTTTTTCTTCGTCGATATTCACGGCAGTATCACTATCACTAACCCCGCAATCGGCAAAGACGAAAAACTTACCCACAAGATAGTTACCGACAATTACAAACAATAGGGCTATAGCCTTTGCCCAAGGTAAGTTTGGAATTATCTCAGCTTTAAATCCTAGCACGTCATAAAACAAATAAAAACCGGCATATTGAAAAACTAGCGAAACCACTAAACGTCCGGCACAAAATCGAAAAATTTCGCTCACAACGGGTTGTTTAGACTTAAAGACCCAGAGGCGGTTAAGCAAATAGGCTACCAAGATGGACAGCACAATGGACGGGAGCAAGGAGAAATACCATTTAGATAAACCAAAGATATTACTCAATAGGTAAAAGATACCCATGTCCACGAGCGTCACTATTCCACCGGATATGGTATAGCGCAAGAATTGTGTATTTAAGAAAAGCTCAGCAAAGCGAGCCCAGGCTCTCTTCAGCACAAATTTTAGATCTCCTCCTCGTCCTCATTTCTCTGATCGGACCAAATTGAACTCTGAGTGTCAAAGTCTGCTCTTCTCACGTCGTTCTCTTCCGCAAAAGCATCTTCACTGTACTCCAGTCTCTCTTCAGCCCCCATATCAGAAATATCTTTGACCTCAGGGAAGTCTTCAGGATAAGTATAACTGGTCGGCCGGAAGTTTTCAGTGTCTAAATAATTGCTTTCGCTAGGACTATCCCCGATCTGATTATCCCGATTCTGATTATCTTCAAAATCGTGATCGAAATCATTTTGGACATTTGCGAAAGGATACTCTGAGCGATCTCTAGGTCGCGATCTGACAATAACAATTACGACAATCAATATTATTAGCAGTAAAACTCCGCCTGCAACTGCTGCGATCTGCCACAGCTCAAAAGTTCTGCCGAATAAAACGATTCCGCCGACACTCTCAATGGAGGGCTGTGTCTCGCTGGTCTGCGTACTTGCTTCCGTAGTCGCTTCAGTCTGCTCTACAAGCTCCTCAAGATCCTCACCGACTAATTGCTCGAAATCATCATCCAAGAAAGTGCCAAAGGCCGGCACGAGAAGCAAATCGTAGTGCAAAAGTTGATCCAAACTCTGGCTATAAAAAAATCTTTCAAGCTTTTTGTCTTTACCTTCCAATGCGAGCAGATAGATACCGGTATTCTTTCTTTCCACTTCAGTGTCGATCGTGCCTACGGTGTAAGACGAATTTCCTGAGTTTCCACTATCAAGCTTCCCCTCAGCTTCAACTAGTCGCTCTTGATACACACGAATATATTCATCTAGGGAGATATACTCAGCGGAATTAAACTCAATAAGCGGTAGGCTCACGCTCCGGATCTCTGCATCCGTCCGGACCGTTCCGTGCGGCATTTGCTCGTCAGGAAGCCAAGTCACGTGGTAATGATCTTCGCCTAACGTAAAGCGCAGATAAGGAATGAAGCTCTTGTTGCTTGAGTTGTAGAAATAAAGGCCGGCTTTGCCACTAGATCCTTTAAGACTTGCAAGGAACAAGCCTTCCTCTTCCGAATAATATCCGGCTAACTTATTTCCGTTAATTACTCTCTCATCTGCTTCAAAACCACTCGGTATCGTTAGATCTCCCTCTCCTATTTCAACGACGGACAATTTGCGGCCTTTGTGATCGACTGCATTCAATGGTTTAGTCGTTCCGGTGCTCGTTTCGCTCGTCTCTTCGGTCACAGTGGTAGTTGTTGTTTCCTCCTTAGATGTGGGAGGAGCTATCGTTGTCAGAGGTGACTGCTTGGGCTTGGTTGTGGTTGTGGTGGGCGCAGGGGTGGGAGCTGGACCTGCTTC
>DIRG01000020.1 GCA_002427475.1 Mageeibacillus sp. UBA5442 | reverse complement strand
GCCTTTTTCGATTTATGTTAGCTTATACATTGGAGGTATAAATCATGTATAAGATCGGGCTTGTGTATAACGAGCCGCAAAAAATAACAGCCGCGGAAAAAAAGCTAGATCCTCGAAGCTACAGGCAGCCGGCGATCATTGCCGACTATATCGAGGAAGCGTTCGTCACCCGCGGTCATCAGATAACAAGAATCCCCGCATCGTTAAATTTATTACAAGACATACTGGCTGCAGACGGCTTGGATGTAATTTTCAACGTTTGTACAGGTATTAATAGCAAGCAGGAACAGGCGAATATCTTCGCTTTATTAGAATTGGTCGATATACCTTTCGTGGGCTCGGGACTCTCCACCCAGGCCACCGCCCTAAACAAAGCTAATGCCAATGCGGCACTAGCTGCGGCAGGCGTGCCCATATCTGAATTCCAAACCTTTTTCTCCGCAGAGGATTCACTTCATTCGAATATGGATTTCCCCATGTTCGTGAAACCACTGCATGAAGGGTCTGCACTAGGAATAACCGCAGACAGCTTAGTAGAAAATGATAGAGACCTGCGCCAGCAGATCAAGTACGTCATAAAAAACTTCAAGCAACCTGCTTTGGTAGAAGGTTATCTTCCCGGAAGAGAATTTTCCGTTGCGGTATTAGGAACCAAAAATCCAAAGGTATTGCCGATTACCGAACTGGAGGTCCCGGAAGAATACGGAACTAAGATCCAAACGGTAGACATAAAGGCCGAGAATGCCATTAAGCGTATCTGCCCTGCAGAGATCTCCGAGGAGCTCGCGGAAGATATCGCCGACACAGCACTGCAGGCGTACACTGCACTCCAATGTTCTGAGCTGGCCCGTATTGATGTTAGATTAGATAAAAACGGAAAACCCAACATCATCGAAATCAATACCATGCCCGCACTAGAGCCGGGATATGCCCACTATCCCTTGATGGCAGAAGTAGGCGGCTATAGTATGAGCGACCTAGTCGAAACACTAGTCACCGAAGCAATCGAAGCTTGGGAACAGAAAAAAGCAGCTTAGTTTAATTTCGTGCCTAATTTCGTGCCTGGCACCAAAATCAACTAAGCTGTCAATAGCTGTCAATAGCTGTCACGCTTCTCAACTTCTGTGCCTGGCACCAAAATCAACTTACTTCTACAATCTCCCAAACGAAGGTTGCATTATCTGTCAACTGAATATCATCTGGAGAAAACTCAATTGCAGCCTTCATCATCCTCGGCGCCATTGAATCTGCCAAACTAAACTCACTCTTTGACACAGGCCTACTATCTTCCCAGCTATAATTTATACTCTGCAAAGAACCCAAACGAACTCCGGAAGCAGAGCAGAGGATCCGGGCTTTTCTCAAGGCATTAGCGCTGATTTCTTCTAACAAGCGTTCTTTGGCTTCATCGACATTCTTCAACGTAAACTCAATCGTCAAGCTTGGCTTTGCCTCACTGGAACTGAGTGCAGTCAATGTTTGAGCCAGCAGAGCCGTGTCAAACCCAAAGCCCACACTGAGATTGTGGTAGATAAGGTAACCCTTAAAGACGTTCTGCCACGTATCGCCTTCGTCCTTAACATTCTCATATTCTGTTCTTACATTAAAAACCGTTGTTTTGGCACTACCTTTAGCAAAGCTTGCCGACTGCAAGCTGCTGTCAATTTGTTCAAGCTGAACGGCGGCAGCGGCCATAGCTTCATCGTAGTCTGTGGCACGCGCCTCTAAAACTAAAGTTAATTCGACATAATCGGGCTTGGCTGCATACGAGCCTTGGCCTCTAACTGTGATGGTCTTCATTTTTTTAGCTCCTTTACTCCGGCTGCTCCGAATTTAAGCACATTATGGCCTAATTAAGTAGCAAAGGACAATCTACCTTTCCGATTTTCTATGGACAAAATTGCCAAAAAAATCCCACAGTAGCATTTGTCCTCTCTTTTTTAACGTATTTATTGTTAAATACTAAAAGGATGCAATAAAACAAACTCCTCAACCGTTATATAGATGAGAGCAATTTGACAGACTAAGTCTGACGACGAAGACCGGACAAATTCCGGCGGGTAAACAATATGGATAAACTCGAGACGCAGATAAAGCAAATAGCCAACGGGGATCTGGAAGCAATGGAACCCGTATACAACCGAACAAAGGCGGCTGTTTATGGCTTGGCTTTATCGATCGTAAGAAACTCGCAAGATGCTGAAGATATCATGCAAGAGACTTACATTCGCGTTTACGAAGCAGCTACAACTTACCGCCCTCAGGGGAAGCCGATGGCATGGCTTCTCAGGATTGCCAGAAATCTCTCACTCGATCGCGTACGCTCGAATCCAGCTAAAGAGCTCTCTTTGGAAGAAGACTGGATTCTAGATGAGAGAAGTGATTTCTCAGAATCAAGCCTAGACAAGCTTGTTCTTAAGACAGTCCTATCTGAATTGGCAGAAGATGAGCGCCAGATTGTGATGCTACACAGCGTCGAAAGATTTAAGCATCGAGAAATCGCCGACATCATGGGCATACCCCTTGGCACGGCACTTTCGAAATATCATAGATCACTGTCAAAACTCAAAAAAATGTTGGAGGAGGAAAGAAAATGAAAAACTCAAATCAGATGATTGAAAACAGACTAAAACGAGCTGTTGAAGCTTCTGTCCCGAATTCGCTGCCTAAACTCCTCAAACAAATTGAAGAGAAAGAGGCACAAAAAATGACTAACACACACTATATAGAAGAAAAGGTCACCCAAATGCCGGAGAAGCGGTCAAGGTCACGTAACCGCTGGATCAAAACCTTAGTACCGGTAGCAGCAGCTCTTGCAATAGTAATCGGAGGTCTATTCGGCTTCCTGAATTACTCAACGCAATCGGTCATAGCTTTTGAAGTTAACCCCAGTATTGAAGTGGCAGTTAACCGCTCAGAGAAAGTTCTCAAGCTTGAGACCAGAAACGTAGAAGCAGAACAAGTCGTAGGCGACATGGATTTAAAAGGTGTCGACCTAGACATAGCAGTCAACGCTTTGATCGGCTCCATGGTACGCAACGGATACATTGATGAAATTAATAACTCCATCTTGATCACTGTTGACAGCAAAAATGCAGAGAAGGGCATCGAGCTACAGGAACGCCTCAGCGACGATGTGCAGAGACTACTTAGTGGTTTTTCCGTTGATGGTGCCGTTCTGAGTCAGACCTCAGACAAAGATGCTCATATCCAAGAGCTGGCCGAACAATACGGCATCTCTCCCGGTAAGGCGGCTTTGATTGATGAGCTGGTAACGCAAGATCCTACAATCGATTATGCTACCGTAGCTGCCCTTTCAATCAATGACATCAATCTGCTGATTGACGCCCGTAAACCTGAGCTCGACAGAGTTAAGACAGATGGAACCGCCAGCAGCAAAGCATATATCGGTGTCGAACGCGCCAAGGAAATCGCCTTCAGGCATGCAGGTGTAAACGCTGACGACATTAGAGAATTGGAAGTTGAACTCGACTTTGATGACGGCAAGATGCTCTATGAATTAGAGTTTAAAGTTCAAAACCGTGAGTTCGAGTACGATATCGACGCTAAATCAGGTGAGATTCTGAAATATGAAGTCGACGGCAGAGCCGGACAAGGTGGACAAAGACCTTCAACAGAATACATCGGACTCAGCAATGCTGAAGACATCGCCTTCAAACACGCCGGCGTCAGCCGCAGTCAGGTTAGAGATCTCGATACCGAGCTCGAACGTGATGACGGCAAGGTCTACTATGAAATCGACTTCGAGGTAGGCGATACAGAATACGAGTATGACATTGAAGCCTACACAGGACGTATACTAGATTATGACATCGATTACGATGACGACGATGATGATGATCGTCCTCGCACTAC
>DIRG01000027.1:22290-22572 GCA_002427475.1 Mageeibacillus sp. UBA5442 | reverse complement strand
AGCCGGAAGCGTAGTGACAGATCCTGACTTGGCCCTGCAAATTGTCAGTCAGGGCGGTGGCACAGGGGCACTGAAACCTGCCATGGACCACGTTCTCCAGCGTATATAGGGCAAAGCATGTATGGTCTGCTGCTAGCGATCATCTATCTGGCTTTTATCAGCCTTGGTCTTCCAGACTCGCTTTTAGGCTCAGCTTGGCCTGTCATGCAAGGCGAGATGGGCGTGCCAGTATCTTTTGCAGGCATTGTTTCCACGATTATCTCCGTTGGTACCATCGTGTCC
>DIRG01000027.1:12469-22125 GCA_002427475.1 Mageeibacillus sp. UBA5442 | reverse complement strand
CGTGTCCAGCCTTCTGTCCGACCGACTAACGAAAAAGCTCGGCACCGGTCTGGTCACAGCTATCAGCGTTTTTATGACGGCAGCAGCTCTTTACGGTTTTGGCCTTTCTAGTTCTTTCTGGCAACTTTGTCTTCTTGCTATTCCCTATGGACTGGGTGCGGGGGCGGTCGACGCCGCATTGAACAACTATGTTGCTCTGCACTATTCGTCGCGACACATGAGCTGGTTGCACTGCTCTTGGGGCATCGGCGCATCGATTAGTCCCTTCATCATGGGTTACGCTTTGAGCGGTGGTTTAGGTTGGCAGAGCGGCTACAAAATTGTCGGAGTTTTGCAAATAGTTCTCACCGCAGTATTGTTTCTTAGCCTGCCTTTGTGGCAGAAACAACGGGACTTATCCGGAGGACCGGATAAGTCAGCAGTTTTAACATTATCTGAGATTGTGCGGATCAAGGGAGTTAAGTTCCAACTGGCAGCCTTCTTTTCCTACATTGCCTTAGAAAACACGACGATGCTCTGGGCCAGTACATACCTGGTGCGCGCCAGGGGAATAGGAGTTGAGACGGGAGCTAGATATGCTTCGCTCTTTTTCATTGGGATAACTGTAGGACGTTTTATTAGCGGACTCATCTCGAACCGAGTCGGAGATCGAAATATGATCCGTCTGGGCATAGGTATCATCTTTGTCGGGCTCGTAGCGGTGTGGCTACCGGTGAGTTCGGACTGGTTCGGCCTCAACGGGCTGATCATCATCGGACTCGGCTGTGCGCCCATTTACCCTTCAATCATCCATTCGACGCCGGCGAATTTCGGCAAAGACAGATCCCAAGCCATCATTGGCGTGCAGATGGCCAGTGCCTATTTGGGTGCCACCACTATGCCCTTGGTGTTTGGCTTTTTGGCTAACAACTTCCATCTGGGCTTGTTCCCGTACTTCCTCTTCTTCTTCGCTGTCCTCTTGCTCCTGCTGACAGAAAAGCTGAATCGGGTGTTGGGGGACGGCTGGCGACAAACAAGCAAAAGATAAACTTAGGAGTCGTTAAAGCTAAGCGTAATCGCTTGAGTTAGGAATGACTATTCACTGCGGGTCTGCTTAAATCTTTTTTCTTAGAGTTTGATGATTGAAGATCCCGTCAACATAAGATTCTTGCGAATAGAGAACAATCTCATTATCGATGTTGTAAGCTACCTCGTTAAAGCGTAGCATCGGGTCCCCAACTTCTATTTCTAGAAGCGAGCTTAATTCCTCATCCGCAAGCATAGGCTTGATTTCGGTCAAATTCATGAAAATTTCTGTGTGACAAAATTTTTCGACGAAGTGGAAAATAGGTGGTCTTAGATCCTCGATCGTGTATTGATAATCTTTAATTCGCTCAAAAGAGATATGATCACAACAATGGATCACAGGACGATCATCCGCATAGATTAGGCGATAGACCTCCAGAATAGGAGTGTGTGCCGCTACACCCAAAAAGGATGCAGCTACTTCATCGTTTGAAGTAACTTCAGCTGCTAAGAGTTTTGAGTTCGCTTCATAACCAGCATTCCTAACCAAATCTAAGAATTCAACTTCCAAATCAACTCTTGTCACGGCTCTCAAGACTTGACGGTTGATAGTTGATCCTATGCCGCGCCTTCTAGTTATAAAGCCATTTTGTTCAAGAATCGATAGTGCATCTCGAAGTTGAGTCCGGCTTATCCCCATACTGGCTGCAAGGTCAGTCTCGGCAGGTAACATCTCAGAAGCTTTATAAAGGCCTTCTCTGATTTCATTCAGCAGTAAGTTAGAAATAGTTAGACTTTCACGTTTTTGTTTTTTCATGTAATACCTCTAAAAAGATAGTGATACTATTATATCTATTTTTCGATCTTTGTCGATAAATGATCGATAAACTCGATATTAAGTACTACTTTTCTCAAAATGCAAAGCAAGCGGTATATATCAACAATGAACCTAATTGTCGAATTGCTTCATTATGCATGTTGACGTGGTAATAAAGATGGAGTATTGTGCTAGTAATACTTTTATATGTAGTTGTCAAACAAGAAGGCATATAAAATACTACAACGGAGGTTTGTATGAATCGAATCTTGAAGAAATCGGCATTGCTACTAGTACTGGTCTTGTTGGTAACAAGTCTATTTGCTTGCGGAGATGCTAAGGAAAAAGACCCTGATGATAGTGAAGGAAAACTTAAAGTAGCTTTAGTGTTGCCAGGGAAGAAGGACGACGTGTCGTTTAACCAAGCTATGTTTGTCGCTTTGGATAATTATGCGAGCGCAAACAGTGACAAGGTTGACTTGCACGTAGTAGAAAACGCATATGAAGTTTCAGAAATCGAACCGGCTCTAATCGATTTCGCAAGCGAAGGTTATGATGTGATCTTTGGACATGGTTTCCAGTTCATGGAGCCTATAGTCAAAATCGCACCTGAGTATGAAGACTCAATGTTCTTGTTAGGAACAGGCTATAAAACTGTTGATAATTCGGCTGTTTACGATGTCCATCTTGAATCAGGTGGATACCTAATGGGAGTTATCGCAGCTCTAGCAACAGAGACTGACAAAGTAGGTGTTATCGGTGGAGCGGATGCTTCTGAAATATTCCGTGGTCATGAAGGCTTTAAATCAGGAGCCAAGAGCATCAATCCGGATATCCAAATTCAAGAAGTATATACAGGCGATTGGACAGATACAGCTGGCGCTAAAGAAGCGGCTATCGGTATGTACGATTCCGGAGTAGATGTTATCTGGCATTCAGGAGACGGAATTGGGCTTGGTGTCGTTCAAGCAGCAAAAGAAAAAGACAAGATTTGTCTAGGCAACGTAGCAGATCAAAACTCGCTTGCCCCGGACAACGTGCTTTCCGGACTAGTCTACAACTGGGTCACAGTTATCGAAGATATCTTTAAAGATGTAGAGAACGACTCCTTCACAGGTCGTGACGCTGAGGAGCGTTTCTACTGGATAACGATTGAGAATGGCGGCATGGTTTACGCCCCCTTCGTTGATCCCAAGGGTGTCTTGTCAGATGAAGACAAAGAAACTATTGAAGAAGTTTATCAAGGAATCAAAGCTGGCACAGTTGAAATGCCGGAAATTGACGAACCCACAGAATAGTTTAAGAAGAGTTTGAGTTCTTAAGAGAGGTAAATTATGAGCCAAGCCGTAGTTGAAATGAGTAACATTACAAAGATCTTTAACAACAAAGCTGCAAATAGTAAAGTGGACTTTCGACTGCGGCGAGGTTCAATCCATGGTTTATTGGGTGAAAATGGAGCAGGCAAAACGACTCTAATGAACATCTTATACGGCCTATATAAGCCAGAAGCAGGCGATATTTATATAAATGGTCATTTAGAGCAAATTGAATCTCCTGAAAAAGCCATCTCCTTAGGTATCGGGATGGTGCATCAACACTTTATGCTAGCAAGTCCCTTTACTGTAACTGAGAATATAATGGCTGGCAGTTTCAAAAAGAAACAAGTTTTATTACACAAAGACGAGTATCGCAAGGCAATCGTTGAATTAGCTGAAAGATACAAGATGAGTATAGATCCGGACAGCTACATTTGGCAGAATTCTGTCGGAGAGCAACAAAGGATAGAAATCTTATCAGTGCTCTTCCAAGATGTAGACATTCTGATTCTTGATGAACCCACAGCCGTTCTGACACCTAGCGAAGTGGATGACCTATTTGTCACTTTAAAAGAGCTGGTTAAGGATGGAAAATCAATAATTTTAATCACCCACAAATTAGATGAGATTCTTCAGATCGCAGATGAGGTCACAGTTTTGCGTAATGGCGAAAATGTCGGCTGTTGCGACATTGGCACAGGGGTTTGCACGAGCGACCTTTCGGCTATGATGGTTGGCTATGATATCGAAATGCGAGTCAAAGAAGTTTGCACGCCTCCTCAAGATGAGATCGCACTAGAAGTAAGTGAGATTAACGTTGAGAGCGATAAGCAGCTACCGGCTATACGTGATCTCTCCTTTAATATTCGTAAAGGAGAGATACTGGGAGTAGCCGGTGTAGATGGAAATGGACAGAAAGAACTGTGTGAAGTTTTAGCTGGTTTAAGGCCGCTTAAGTCAGGAACAATATCAGTCAACGGAAATGATTTTTCACATAAGAAGTCCGCAGATTTCATTGAATCCAAGGTTGCATATGTGCCAGAAGACCGAAAAGATATGGGCTTAGCCTTAGATTGGGATGTGAGCCGAAACCTTGTGCTAAAAAATTACGGTTGTACCGATTTTTGTCCGCACGGGATAGTTCATTCGAAAGAAGTTGATCATCACGCAGAAAGTCTCGTTAGTACTTATGATATTCGCGTCAATACCATCTGTGATCAAGTAAAGGATTTGTCAGGCGGAAATCAGCAAAAGGTGATTTTGGCTCGTGAATTACAAGGCGATCCTGATGTGTTGATTGCCAATCAACCAACGCGCGGTGTAGACATAAATGCAGCCTTAAACATTCGCAATAAGATAATTGACGCCAGAAATAAAGGAACAGCTGTCTTACTTATTTCCGCAGATTTGGAAGAAATAATGCACATGAGCGATAGGATCGCAGTTCTATATAAAGGTGAGCTAAATGGCCTATTGCCAGGCGATGCAACCATCGAGGAGATTGGACCGCTGATGCTTGGTAAGAAAGGTGAGAATAATGGTGCGTAAAGTTTTCGGTCGCTTATCAATTTTCATACAAACTATTACAGTAATTTTACTAGCTTTAATTGTAGGAGCTATTTTCATTGCCTTGGCTAATGAAAATCCTCTTGAGTGTTATGGTGTTCTGTTTCGAGGAGCACTAGGTAGCGCAGCACGTTTTTCAGAAGTTTTAGTGAAAATGGTGCCGCTGTTGGTTATGGCTTTGGGAGTTTCTGTAGCTTTTCGGGCCAAGCTTTGGAACATCGGTGCCGAGGGACAAATGATAGTGGGGGCCATAGCCGCAACTTTCGTTGGCTTATATTTACCACTACCACCTTTTATGCAGATGATTCTTGCACCCATCTTTGGAATGATAGGAGGAGCTGCCTGGGCTTTTATCGCAGGCTGGTTGAAAGTACGCTTCAATGCGAATGAAGTTATTACGACTATGATGCTAAATTATGTCGCTGTTTACTTGCTGGCATATATGGTCTATGGGCCGATGCAAGAACCGGGTGGGTACAACTATCCTCAGTCGTCAAGTTTAGCTGAGAGCTTACAATTGTCTCCTTTGGCAAGTGGAGCGCGGGTTAATTCGAGTGTTTTTGTGGCCATAGTTCTCTTGATTTTAGTTTCCATCTTTTGGCGAAGCCGCATGGGTTATACGGTTGACCTCTTAGGACAAGGCACAAAAGTGGTCAACTATGCAGGTTATAACGCCAAGAACATGATCTTGCGCACAATGATGATATCTGGTGCTTTCGCCGGTGTCGTCGGTTGGATTGAAGTTTATGGAATTCATTTCCGTCTAATCGAAGGTATTGGTAGTGGTTATGGTGACTTGGCTGTCGTTATTGCCTTGCTAGGTAACTTGACTCCATTAGGAATCCTGTTTTCATCTTTTGTTATTTCAGTTTTGTTAGCCGGCGGTGCCACGATGCAAAGAATGACAACCGTTCCTTACTCAATTGTCGATATTATTCAAGGTTTGGTAATCGTACTTTTAATCACTAGACCTGTCGTGGAAAAGATCCTTGTGTCGAGAAAGGAGAAAAGAGCAAATGTGGCAAGAAATATTTAGTTTATCGTTTTTCACCAGCTTATTTACAGCTACAATCAGGCTTGCTATGCCCATTCTTTATGCGGCATTGGGGCAGATTTTCACACAAAAGGCAGGCATATTAAACTTAGGTGTTGAGGGCACAATTGTTATTGGTGCTATGACAGCATTTACTGTGACCTTCTTTAGTGGAAGTCTCTTGTTAGGTCTGATTGTTGCCATTATCGTAGGTATGCTGTGGTCTTCAATTATGGCTTGGTTGAGCAACACAATGAATGCTAATCAGGTAATTGCCGGTATTGGACTAAACATATTAGGTATAGGTATTGCATCTTATCTTTATCGTATATTTTTTGGTGTACAGATGCTGCCGCCTCAAGTCACACCGTTTCCGGTGATTAGTATCCCGTATTTATCAGAATTGCCTTTTATAGGGCCAGTTTTGTTTCAAAATAATATCTTAGTTTACTTGGCCTTTGCGCTGGTTCTTGTGACCTGGTTTGTTATGGAAAGAACTACCTTCGGCTTGCGAATTAAGATGGTCGGTGAACATCCACGAGCAGCTGACGCTAAGGGCATAAATGTCCGCCTCATTCGTAATCTGGCGGTTATTATCGGCGGAGCATATGCAGGTGCCGCAGGCGCGTATATGAGCACTGCTTATATGAATTTGTTTACTGATAATTTGGTGAGTGGTCAAGGCTACATGGCAGTTGCTGTTGTAATTTTTGCAAAATTCCGTCCTCTGTGGGCTATGGTTGGGTCATTTGTTTTTGTACTGGCCAATGCTCTGCAAATGCGTCTGCAAGCAATCGGAGTTGAAGTTCCTAATCAGATTATGCTGATGCTTCCTTACATAGTTACGATTTTTGCCCTGGTTAGTACTTCGCGGAAGGCACAAATGCCAAGCGCATACACTAAACCTTTCGTCCGCATGGAGAGATAGATGAGGTTGAAGAGATTATACAAGTGGCTAGCTGCTGTGGTGGTAGCCGCAATAATTATCTGCCTTGGATTGTTTGTTTATAAGCGAAGCATGCAACGTGCTGAACAGCGGGTTAAGGCTTTTGTTCACGTTATTAATTATGAGTACAAAGCGCCCGAGAAAATGTACAAGTACTTCACAAAGGCTTACCGTCAAGAAATAAGTGAGGCGGATTTTGTAGAGGCTTTTAATAAAGAACGCTCCTACCCTTATTTAACGCCCCTGTTTTTGAACTATGAGTCCATTGAAATGGACAAAGATGACAGGTCTGCAGTTGCCATCTTTTCGCAAGCAGCTCGCTTGCCGGGCATGATCGTTGAGATCAACCTTGTATATGAAAACGGGGATTATTATGTGCATTATTTTGAAGAGTTTTTAGATGGCAGTTATTTAGATAAATTTGAACGCCTAGACATGGGAGGGGAATAGGAATGACTCAAATTTCACGTTCTGTTAAGCGTATGGATTTTGATGATAAGATCCGAGGGAAAGCGCGTTTTGCTGATGATTATTCGTCGTCGTCGTTTTATCACGCCTATATAATTAGGTCAACACATGCTCATGCGCGTATTGTATCTATTAAGGTGCCGGATATACCTTCGGACGTCTGGCTTGCTAGGGCTGACGATCTAGCTCACAATCGCGTTCTTGTAGACGTAGATGATCAATTAATACTTAACGAAGAAGAAGTGCAGTATGTAGGTGAAGCCATTGCAATTGTTGTGGCTGAGACTAAGAAAAAGGCTCAAGATTTTGCAGCGAAAATAGAGATTGAATATGAACCTCTACCCGCGTGTTTCGACATGCTGGAGTCGGAAGAGATTTTACATAAAAAGAGCTTTGTAAAGGGGAATCCCGACTCGGCCTTTGCTGAAGCTTTTGAAGTTTTTGAAGAAGAGTTTACTACTGGGTACCAAGAACATGCGTACATGGAACCGCAAAGCATAGTTGCGGATTTTTCAGATCGTGAAAGCGTATCGATCATTGGTTCTATGCAATGCCCCTTTTACATTCATAATGCTCTGAAACTTGCCTTTAATTTGAATGATGATGCAGTTAGCGTTGAACAAGTAACTGTGGGAGGCGGCTTCGGCGGCAAGGAGGAATATCCATCTGTTGTCGCCCTACAAGCAGCTTTAGCTTCTTATGTCAGTGCTAAGCCAGTTAAGCTCATCTTTGATCGGCCTGAAGATATCGTCAGTTCCACAAAACGACATCCTGCTCATATCAAATACAAGACTGCTCTCACCGAGCACGGAGATATTCTGGGCATGGATATAGAGGTGACTTTGGATGGTGGTGCCTACCTAGGAATTTCAACAACAGTTATTGAGCGCAGCATTCTTCATTGCTTAGGACCTTATCTTGTTCCAAACCTTCGGGTCGACGGTTCAGTCCGCAAGACTAATAAAGTCGTTACGGGTGCTTTCCGTGGTTTTGGCGATCCGCAAACATTATTCGGGATTGATACTCACTTGTGCCATCTAGCTAGACACTTAGGGTTGGATCCGCTCGAATATCGGATTAAGCATGCTGCGGAAGATAACGCAGAAACTACGACGGGTGCAACTTTCCGGGATCCTGTTCCCTTAAAAGAAATGATTTCAAACTTGGTTGAAGAAACCAAATATAAAGATAAACAAAAGGAATATCAGACACAAACTGGTCGCTATCGGCGAGGTATTGGCTTAGGGATTGTAGGGCGCGGCTGTGGTTTTGCAGGATCGGCTGAACGTGATTTTCTGAAACCTTATGTGCAAATTAAGAAAACTGCTGACGGAACGGTTTTTGCCTTAGCAGCAACAACCGAGATAGGTCAAGGCACACATACGGCTTTTAGAAAGATAATTGCAAAAGCCTTAGAGCTGCCTTTGGACCGGGTGCGCTATGAACCTCCTAACACTAGTGTGGTGCCAAATTCAGGACCAACAAATGCATCGCGTTCTATCCAATCGGTGGGGCGGCTCTTTCAACGCGCCGCAGAACGTCTGAAAACGGACTGGATAGAAGGGGAGGAGCAGCTCATAGAGGAACATTATCGTGATGAAAGAGAGATTCTCCAACCCTTTGATACGGAAACTTTCTTGGGCGAGGCTTTTGTCACATATAGTTGGTCGGTCACTGCCTGTGAAGTTCTCCTCGACAGTCTAACGGGTGAGGTGACTCTCGAAAAAATGTGGGGCCTCTTCGATGTAGGGACAATTATCGATTACAACATGGTTAGAGGACAGATGCATGGTGGTATGGTTCAAGGTTATGGCTATGCGGCTTTAGAAAAACTTGAAGATATTGAAGGGGTGCTACAACAAGATCGTTTCAGTAATTATATTATTCCTACAGCTGCAGATATTGGCAGTATCTCAGTTGACTTTATTGAAGTCCCTTATCCGGGTGGCCCTTATGGAGCCAAAGGTGCTGGGGAGCTGTCTTTTTGCGGTGTTCCCGCAGCATATGTTCTAGCAGTTGAGAACGCATCAAACTGTTCTTTCACACATGTTCCTTTAACCGCAGAAAGTATTCTCGAGGCAATGCTGGAGGAAGTACGATGATAAATTTTACTTTGAATAATGAATTGGTTGAAATTGATGTTTGTCCTTCGAAAAGACTTATTGATGTTTTGCGTGAAGATTTTTCGTTAACAGGATCCAAAGAAGGCTGCGGAGAAGGGGAGTGCGGAGCTTGTGCAGTTTTGATCGATGGGCGCTTAGCTAACTCATGCTTAGTAGCAGTCGGTAGCGTCTCAAACCATAGCGTTACAACAATAGAAGGTTTTTCAGAAAGTGAGCAATTTGAAGTGCTAGCCGCCGCTTTTGCCAAAGTCGGTGCAGTTCAATGTGGTTTTTGTATACCGGGGATGGTTCTGGCAGCAGAAAGTGTTTTGGCTCAGAATGCCAACCCAAGTGAAGATGAACTGCGCGACGGAATATCCGGAAACTTATGCCGCTGCACTGG
>DIRG01000027.1:648-12226 GCA_002427475.1 Mageeibacillus sp. UBA5442 | reverse complement strand
CTATGGCCGAGAACAGAAAAAGGGGAGGAGTCGGATTTTGAATAATAAAATATATAAACCTTTTAATCTTATTGAAGCTCTTCGGATGCGAGCAGACTTCGATATCGTTCCCTATGCTGGCGGTACTGATCTGATGGTCTCCTCGGAAACTCCTTCCTTTCTTTTTATTGGGGATCTTCAGGAATTGCAAGACATTTATTATGATGACAAAGGCTTGCACATTGGGCCTTGCATAAACTACACAGAGCTATTGCACCATTACTTATGTCCCGAGCTTTTACAAGAGACAATTAGAAAATTGGCTGCTCCAGCTATTCGCAATCAGGGCACAATAGGCGGCAATATATGCAATGCTTCTCCAGCGGGCGACACTTTACCAGTGTTGCTGCTCTACGATACCAAGCTAGTTCTTCAGTCAACGCAGGGGCAACGCACAGTTTTGCTGAGCGACTTCATTGCGGGACGTAAACAAATTGATCTAAGAAGCGATGAATTGCTAGTGGACATTATTTTGCAAAAGAAGGGTTTTAACTCTACCTACTATCATAAGATCGGCAGTCGTAAAGCCATGACCATATCGAAAACAGCCGTGGCTGCAGCAGCTACTATCGACAATGATAAGGTCGTTGAAATAGGGATTGCTTTTGCCTCGATGTATAAGACGCCGCTACGTTTCCCTGAAATTGAGCAAGGCATGACAGGCTTGTCGCTGGAAGACTTGGCTCTTAATCGAAGTGTTTTTGTAGAGCAATATAGTAAGCTTTTGCATCCTATTAGCGACGTTAGATCGACTGCGGAATACAGAAAAAATGCGACATTAAATTTGGTGGATGATTTTTTGCAAAATATTTCAAAATAGCAACTTTAGATAAAGCAGAGAGGTGTTTAAAAAATGAGAACTTTTGAAGAGATTAAAAATATCATAGAGACAGGCCTTGGAAGAACTCCTTGTGACACAAAACTGGAAAATGTCATGCTGGTAAATGTGTTTTCAGCGGAAGTTTACCCGACCCAGATCTACATTAAAGATAAGCGAATAGTATCCATAGATCCAGATGCCGAATTAGAGGCTAAGGAGACTATTGACTGTAAAGGACAATACGCGCTTCCAGGGTTTATCGATTCACATATGCATTTTGAAACTACTCTACTTAGCCCAGAGGCATTAGCTAGCGCCATGGTTCCACAAGGAACGACTACCATCTGTGCCGACATGATGGAAATAGCCAATGTTGCCGGAGGACCCGGGCTGAGGGCTATGCTGAATTCTAAATCCCGACTTCCCTACAGGATGTTGATTGAAGTTCCATCTAGAGTGCCGACGGCCCCTGGTCTGGAAACGACAGGTGCGATCTTAGGAACAAAGGAAGTTGAAGAAATTCTTGAATGGACAGAAAGCGTGAGTTTGGGTGAGCTAGATCCGTCCAAGATCTTGTTTGTTATGGACGAATATTTGAAAAAAATTGCCACAACTCTTCAACAAAGAAAGATTGTTAACGGACATGCCATCGGTCGTCTGGGACAAGAACTCAATGTTTATGCCAGCTCCGGAATTTCTGATGATCATGAATGTGTCAACTATGAGGAGCTAATTGCTAGGTTGAGGCTTGGCATGAAGGTTATGGTGCGAGAAGGCAGTTCGGAAAGAAACTTAGAAGAACTTATGAAGGCAGTGGTTGCCAATGATGTAGATTATGACAATCTTATCTTCTGCACTGATGATAAGCATGCCGACGATATTAGGGATGAAGGGCATATCAATTACAACGTAAACAAATCCATAGAGCTAGGTGTTCCTCCAATGAAGGCAATCCAGATGGCGACTATAAATGCTGCCAAGCATTTTAGAATCGAAGATGAAATAGGAAGCATCACACCAGGCAGGAAGGCAGACATCATTTTCTCAGAGGAGATTACAAAAATTAAGCCCACCATGGTCATGTTTGAAGGAAAAATTGTATCTCAGGATGGTCAGCTTGTTGAGGAGTGTCACGTCGGTGAATACCCGCAATGGATTAAAGAGACTGTAAAATTTAAAGCTCCTATAAATCCCGCTTCGTTTGCCATTAAAGCCAAAAACAAAGGGAATAAGACCAAGATCAATCTAATCGAGCTGATTGACCAACAGATCATTAACGAATGGAAAACAGCTGAACTTCCCATAGTAGATGGACTAATAATGAACGATATCGAAGAGGATATTTTAAAGCTAGCCGTCGTTGAAAGGTATGGAAAAACAGGCGGAGTAGGAGTGGGCTTTGTTAGGGGCTTCGGACTGAAGAGCGGTGCATTGGCCTACTCCATGTCTCATGATCATCACAATATAGTTGTAGTCGGTACCAATGATGAAGATATGTCGGTCGCTGCCAATGCCATACATGAAATGCAGGGAGGACTCGTTGCCGTTAATGAAGGAGAGGTAATCGCAAAGATGTATCTGCCCATCGGGGGATTAATGAGCGAAAAACCCGCAGACGAAGTTATGGCGGAAATCTCGGTTGCAAACGAGGCCGCAAGAGATTTGGGCTGTGTTATATCGGCACCATATATGATCCTGAGCTTTATCTCGCTTCCAACTGTGCCCAGTCTCGGCTTGACCGATATGGGTCTCATTGACGTAATTGAGCATAAGCTCATTGAGGTAGAGATATTAGATTAGTAGTAATAGAAACAGGTAGCGTCTTTTCTCAACGGAAGGCGCTACTTTTTTAGCTATCTTCCTCCCGTCAGAACAAGCAGCATCCAACTCCTCACATTGACAGGCTTTGTAACATTTGTGTAAATTTATGTGCACCTAGAACAAATAGTGATTCCAATCACTGCCGAATTAGATCCTGCGACTTAAACTATCGATGAAATAAGAATTTATATACGAGAAATCGTTATCGATAGAAGAAAGAGGACAGAATGGATTTAATGGAACGCACAGAAATGAAACAGGCATGGGAAGGCTTTGTCGAGGGACTTTGGTCACAGCAAATCGACGTCAGAGACTTTATTCAGAAAAACTACAAACCTTATGAGGACGACGAGAGCTTCCTCGAGGGGCCGACAGAGGCAACCGCAGACTTATGGCAATCAGCTAATGCCCTGATTCAGGAAGAAGTGCGCAACAAAACTGTTAACGTGGACTTAGAACGTTTTAGCGGCATAGATAATTTCGAGCCCGGTTACATCGACCGCGATAAAGAGGTCATCGTTGGCTTGCAGACGGACGAACCGTTAAAGAGAATTATGAATCCTTACGGCGGTTTCCGCATGGTCAAAAGTTCCTTGGCCGCATACGGCTACGAGCTGGATCCTCAGATCGAAGCTTCTTTCCAATAGTTTCGCAAAACACATAATGACGGTGTCTTTGACGCCTATACAAAAGACATGAGAAGAGCGCGTAGCGCCGGCCTACTCACCGGCTTGCCCGATGCTTACGGTCGCGGCAGAATCATCGGCGACTATCGTCGTGTTGCTCTTTATGGCGTGGACTATTTAATTGAAGAGCGTCGTCGCGACAAGGATAATTTTAAAGGCGACGCCACAGATGAGGTAATCCGCAGACGTGAGGAATTCTCAGAGCAAATTCGTGCCCTAGAGCAGATGAAGTCCATGGCCTCTAAGTACGGTTTTGACATCAGCCACCCGGCGACAACAGCACAGGAAGCTTTCCAGTGGCTCTACTTTGCCTATCTCGCTGCAGTCAAAGAAAACAACGGCGCGGCCATGAGCTTGGGCAAAAACACTAACTTCCTCGACATTTACCTCGAAAGAGACTTTGAACGCGGCTTGCTCGATGAGAAGGGCGCCCAAGAACTAGTCGACCAGTTTGTCATCAAGCTACGCTTGGTACGTCATCTGCGCACACCGGAATATGACGAACTCTTCGCCGGCGATCCGACCTGGGTGACTGAAAGCATCGGCGGCATGGGCGAGGACGGCAGAACGCTGGTAAGCAAAACTGCCTATCGTTTCCTGAATACCCTAATTAATATTGACACCTCTCCCGAGCCCAATATGACGGTATTGTGGTCAGAAGATCTCCCTAGGCCTTTCAAAGATTACTGCTCCAAACTGAGCATCATAACGGACTCCATCCAATACGAGAACGATGATCTTTTGCGTCCCATCTATGGTGATGATTGCGCCATAGCCTGCTGTGTCTCCGCAATGCGCATAGGCAAAGAAATGCAGTTTTTCGGCGCTAGAGCCAACCTTGTAAAAGCCCTACTCTAAGCCATCGATAGCGGCACTGACGAAGTTAAGAAAGAAAAGGATGGCAGCCCTTACCAGGTCCTCAAAGGTATCGAGAAGAACACTGAAGAAGTGCTCAGCTATGGGCAGGTGCTAGACAGTTTCAAACAGGTCATGGACAAGCTGGCTCAGCTTTACGTCAACACCATGAATACCATCCATTACATGCACGACAAGTATGCTTACGAAGCCTCGCAGATGGCGCTGCACGATCCTGAAGTTCACAGATATATGGCCTTCGGCGTGGCAGGCATCTCGATCGTGGCTGACTCTTTGTCTGCGATCAAGTATGCAGAGGTTAAGCCCCTTCGTGACGAGGACGGTTTGACCGTTGATTTCGAAGTAAAAGGCGATTTCCCCACCTTCGGTAACGACGACGACCGCGTGGACGAAATCGCAGTGCAGGTTACGAAATACTTCTCTGAGGCACTGAAGCAAACGCCAACCTACAGAGATTCCGAGCACACCCTGTCTCTCTTGACCATCACCTCCAACGTGACCTACGGCAAGACAACAGGCAATACGCCGGACGGTCGTAAGCTAGGCGAAGCCTTCGCACCGGGCGCTAACCCGATGCACGGCAGAGACGAGTCCGGTGCCTTGGCCTCACTCAACTCGGTGGCCAAGCTGCCTTACGCCGATTGTTGCCAAGACGGTATTTCCAATACTTTCTCCATAGTGCCTTCTGCCTTGGGCAAGAATGATGAGGAAAAAGCCGGCAACCTGACGAATATCTTAGACGGTTACTTCAAACAGAACGCGTTCCATGTCAACGTCAACGTCCTGGATCGCGATGTCCTGCTTGACGCCATGGACCATCCGGAAAAGTACCCCAACCTGACGATCAGAGTATCCGGTTACGCCGTGCGCTTTAACCAGCTGACCAGAGCACACCAAGAAGAAGTGATTGCCCGCACCTTTCATGAACATGTATAAAGATGAAAAAGTAGTCGGCAGACTTCATTCAGTTGAAACCATGGGTTTATTGGACGGGCCCGGGGTGCGTACGATCTTCTTTTTGCAAGGTTGTCCCTTGCGCTGCGCCTACTGCCACAACCCTGATTCGCAGGCCATCAACGCTGGTGAGGAAGTTACGCCGGAGGACATTTTGAAAATAGCGAAACGCTACCGGCCCTATCAGGGTGAGGATGGCGGTGTGACCTTTTCCGGCGGTGAACCTCTCCTGCAGGGTGCCTTCCTTGCGCAGACTTTACAGCTTTTGAAAAAAGAGGGTTTCAATACCTGTGTTGACACTTCTGGCTACGGGCAGCCACAGTATTATCCCGAAATCCTGCCTTACGTTGACACTCTGCTTTTGGATGTAAAGGCCTTTGACGAAAAGAGTTTCCGTGAAATCTGTGGTGCTTCCATGCAGGGTTTTTTAAACTTTATGACTTCGCTGGAAGACAACGGTTTTGCCGGGCAGATTTGGCTGCGTCACGTCATGCTGCCCGGCTACACGGACAATGCTGAAGCGATGGAACAGCTCGTTGAAACGATCAAGCCAATTCAGTTCATGGTGGAGCGCTTGGAGATCATTCCTTATCATACGCATGGCACAGCTAAATACGAACAGCTTGGGCTAGAATATGCTTTGAGTGATCTTGCACCGATGGAGCAGGAGCAAGCCAAAGAGTGGGAGCGCTATGCGAATCGCCTGCACGCTCAGCAACTTAGCGCCAGCCGCAACGGCCGCTCTTAGTAGGAGGTTTTACTGTGACTATAGAAAACTACAATCATCCCATCGCACCGGATGAGCGCGCGACGATTCTAAATAACTCGCACTCGTCTTCGCTCTTCAAGCACCTTTCAGACGAAGACTATGAAATAGTTAGTCAATCCCTGCAGATACTCGAGTTGGAAGACGGTGAGATTTTCTTCCGCACCGGCGACAAGGCGAACAGGATGTTCCTGGTCTACTCGGGAGCGGCTAAGATTACCAACATTCTTTCGAGTGGCAAGGAACAAATTTACTATATCTACCGTAAATTCGACTTCGTCGGCGGTCATAATTTGCTCTCGCAAGAAGGCTATCTTTATACCGGTCATGCCATCGCTGACAGCATTGTTCTCGCCGTGCCGGCGTATATTTTTTTTGAATACCTAGCAGTTAATAACGACGTCTTAAAGGAAATTCTGCGCATGAGTTTTGAGCGCATTCGTTGGGCGGAGGACTTGATCAACCGACTCAGTACTGCTAATGCGAGCATGAAGACGGCCGGTCTCCTGCTGCACCTGATGAAGGAAAGTGGAACGGTGACTGAGCGTGGCGTCCAATTGGAGCTGGCCTTAAATAGGGAAGAGCTGGGTAATTTCTCAGGTTTGACCCGCGAGACCTTGACGCGCAAGCTCGGAGAGTTCAAGGAGTTGGGTTACATAGACATGGAAGGTAATCGCCTAATTTATATTAAAGACATGGATGCCCTAGAGGCGTACCTGTACTAAGATTATTTTTCAACTAAAGACGTGCCACTCACTCTGTAGTAAACTCGATAGAAGAATCTATTGTTGAGGATGCGAGTGCGTATGTTAGATACAGAACTGATTAAGAAGACCGAAGCCTTTTTGCAGGAGATGCTGCAAAAATCTCCTTACTTTGAAGAACATCCGGCCGCGCTAGATTACCGTTTAGAACATTCATATCGAGTAGCTAATATCGGCAGGACGATTGCGCAGGGAGAGGGCTTTTCAGAGACAGACATGGTAGTAGCCTGCCTCTTACACGACGTGTCGTATTCCGAAGAGTTCGACGGCAAAGAAGATTGGCTCAACCACGGTCGACGTGCTGCAGAGCTGGCCCGTACCTTTCTCGAGTCAGAAGATCTAGCCGCTGAGCGAATCGCAGCCATTTGCTACGGCATAGCCATTCATGTCGATGACGAGGCGGACTTTCCCGGCGAGAGGACACCTTTTGCCGAATCCGTTGGTGATGCAGATAACATCGATCGTTTTGACGCCTACAGGATTTATGAGATTCTCCAGATGAAAGAATTTAGCGAAATGAGCTTGAGCGACAAAGAGACTTTGGTGAATACCACTTTGAGTCGCTTGACTGAACTCCAAGAGATGAAGCTGGGAACAAAGACAGCGCAAGCCATCTGGCATGAGAGACTCAACTTTTACAGAGAATTTTATCTAAAGCTACAGGAACAATTGGCTAACAGCAGCAGCATTATCTAAAAATTTTAATTTAATAGAGTAGGCCATTCCTGTGTGAAGGTGGCGCTTTGCTTTTTTACCTCTGGCGCATTGCTAGCAGCGATTCGGCGTATTTCCGCTTGTCACCTGCCAAGGCCAGCCTTTCATCCATAGACATTTCTGCATCAGAATCATTGATCACTACCTGACTGCCGTGTAGAGATTTTGTGCGCCAATTGACCGCATGTGCAAATTCATCCGTCTCCTTCCACAGATAGGGAGTGGGTAGGAAGCCTGCGGCAAATAATTTGTAGAAGCCTTCTGCGGAATAAAGATCGGGATAATTATCTTCCAAGTAATCAATCAGCTGTTTGGAATCTCGATAGAGCTTGATCTCGCGCTGTTTGGCTTCTTCGTTTTTGCTCATATCATCAACTATACCGCGCTGTTTTGCTCGGCGGTATTCATTCAGAGTATGTAACGTGATTTTAATGCTCTCGTCGATGACTGCTGGAGTCGCCAGATGGCTGGCTTCGGAATAACTGACCACGTGGAGGAGTTCGGGACTGGAGGTGTCATGGGGCTCGATATCATCCATGAGGCAGCTGACTGCGGCCAGTTGGATTTTTGCCTGATAGGGGTCGGCGACGAAATATTCCAAGCCGGCGCGCGGTTGTAGCAGAACTTTGAAATTATCGTCTTCGAGTGAACGGACTAAGCTCAGCATGGCTCTGGATTTTGCCAAGTCTTGGACGCCCCAAGTGCTGCTGGGAGTGTTGAGCATGTTTTGCAAGACAAAGGTTTTGATACCTAGCTGCTTGACCAGTTTTGCCGCCAAGTAGGCTGAGACAATGTAGGTGACATCGTCGGCTCCTCGGAAAGAAAAGTGATGCGAGACATTCGCTTCAAAGGGTTTACCGCTTCCGGCAATATAGCGGATGGCGAGTATTTGCTCTTGCAGACTGGTGTAGAGGTCGTAAGGTCCTCTGCCGTCGAGCAGGTTGAACCACCAAAGGGACATGGCATGCCAGGAGATGTTGATGGTTTCCTCGTACATGGCCGCTAAGCTGCTGATGTTCTTGGTGCCGGCGTAGGTGCGCAAGAGAAGTGGGCGGGCGGCTTCGTAGATCTGGACGAATTCGTCGGGAGAATTGATGGGGACACCGCCACCATTGATTTTGCCGTGCCAGTTTTCGCCGAAGTTTGATTGAGACAACTGGGATGTCCCTAGGGACAAAATGTCGAGCAAGCCGCTCTTCGCAAGTTGTTTGGCCCAGTCGGCGCATTCGCGTATCGCCTCGGATCTTTTCTGATCAGCTGAATAAGGTCCCACATGCGCTCGGATGAGTGGGCGCTTACCGTATGGACCTTCTTTGACTGCGGCAAGCCGTTTCAGGACGGTGTCTTGCCTGCTGCCAAAGTCGCGGTAATCATCATCAGAATGACCTTTGAGATAATGATATTCGCCTTTGTCGATGATTTCCTTGGCAAAGCTTTCACGATCACTGTCGTATTGGCTGACCTCCATCATTTCGGCCGGGATTTTTTCGCTAGGAACTCCTAGTGTGAGGAGGGTGTCGCGTGCGGATTCACCGCCTTGGAAGCAGCGGACTAAGTCACCGAACTCTTTTGAAATTGCTGCGCAGGATTCAGGTAAGCCACCGAAGAAGAGTGCGTCGACAGAGCCACCCTGTGAGGAGAGAAGTTGGTTTTTTTTCAACTCTTCAACGAAATAACCGAGTATTCGTAAAGCATCAGTCTTATCCAGACGATAAGTGATGCCGATTCTGTTGATATTGTTATGGCTGATCCAGTCAATGATCTCCTCTCTCGCACGGTCATCTGTGATGTGGGAGAAGGCTAGCTCTACTTGCTCATCCGGACGGACAACTGTATAGCCGCACTCTTCCATGAGGGCAGCTGCTGATTGAATACCTATGGTATGAGCATCGTGTGCTGTTTTGATAAAAGTGTATACCGCTGCAGAGTTTCCCGGTTTCATTACTGCTCCTTCCTAAGAGTTTGGACTAAGTTTCTGTAAGTCAAAAGTGCACAAATTGCGGCCTTGCTCACGGAAGTTCAAGTCCATCAAAGCCGAAGCCAGATCAATTATCAGAGTTGTATATTTCATATCAATCCCGTGGAGCTTGCCTAAAGCTTCAAGTGGAACTAGGCCATAGGGGACATCCTCGTAAATATAGCGATGATCCAAGGTGTTAGGAGCATCGATCGCTTCATAGGCCGGGGTATCTTGGATGCGTTCGTAGAGGTTCTCGCCTTCGGAATGATAGCTGCGATTAAGCCAGTCATAAGTGCTGATTACTTCGCAATCCATGGCTTTGGAAACCTGGATGCGTTCGTGGTCGATTTTCTCTATAAACTTGGCAATCCGCGGCGATATGCCATCGTAATAATGCCGGAAGCCGATTTCCGGGTTCTCAGTCCAGCCGCTGTTCAGCAAGAGCGGAGCACAGTGCAGAACCATGCCTGTGTTACCGATAGACGTCTGAACGATGGATTTGGCCGGACTAAAATGACTGCTGATGACGTCGGGTAGCTGTGACAAGATGTCTTGGCTGTGGCCGGCTTCGAGACTGGCCAGATAAACGGAGTCTTTGATTGCGATGACATAGACACTGTTGGCTGTGTAGCGACGGGCTGTGTGGATTACGGTTTGAGTCTCTGCTATGAGAGGTTTAATTGAATTATTATGTAAAGCGAAATAATGCTCGAACTCCAAGGCGCCACAGGTGCGGCCGGGGCTGAGTATGATGGGAACTTCTTTCTTCAGGGTTTGACCGAGCAGAATGGCCAGCTCCTTATGGGCAAAGGCCGGCGTCATAATTATGACTAAATCGGTATCTTCCACTGCGGGAGTGATGTCCGTAGAGGCATTCTTGATCGTGGCGTTGCCCTGCAATGCTCCCGAACAACGAATGGATTTAGTCTCTTGAAGCAAATTGATTGTTTCCCGGTCGTTATCATAAATAAAGACTTCATTGCCGGCGAAAGCTAAATGCGCGGCCATAGCTAGTCCTGTGTTACCTGCCCCAATAATAGTAGTTTTCATGATGACCTCCCCAGATAATAAAAAAACGATTGCTTTAAGTTGATTCGTCTAAACTTTGATCTTGTAAGTACTAACATAGTAATCGGCTGTCGACATTTGATAATCACGTTCGATACGAACACATGACATTAGTATAATGACTGCAGACAATTTCCCGAAGAAAATTGATACAATCTTCAGGGAGTGCGCGATAAGCACTCCCTGAAGACGCAGACTAATTATAGTTCTTCGAGATTATTCTTTCAAGAGCTACGCCCGGCGTCAAGCTTTCTGCGGAGTAGAATCAATATAGAAATAGAGATAAGTGAAGTGATAATTAGGATTAGAGGTAGCGGGGAGATGTACTCTCCGCTCTGTGGTAATTTGTAATTTTTGACGATTATTTCTAAGGGAGCGCTGCTCGAAGTGCTTTCGTCCAGCTCAAAGTCGTAGCGTGTCAGGTCCAATGTAAAACCATCTAAGGTTTCACTTTCTTGAAAGCTGTAGCTGCCTAAAGGAAGATAACGGATCACGATTTTGCCTGCCGCATCTGTGCGTAGTTCGGAAAACTCGCCTTCACAATCTGGCCGATAGATTCCGTTTTCTAGGCTGAACCTTATTTTTTCGCCATCCTCATCAAAAAACTTAAAAGCGACATCGGCCAGAAGTTCTCCTTTTGCATCGGTTTTTATTAAGTTAAATTCACTGCCTTGGTTGGAAAACTCGAGGTCTACAGTTTCCCCTGCGAGCAAACGTACGCTCTGCACGCTCTGATCGATGATGTAACCTGCAGCTGCTTCTTTTTCTCTGACATAGACAGTCTCGCCTTCCAATAATTTGAGATCGTGGAAGAGGAGCTCACCCTTAGCGTTCGTGCCAGCTTCCTGCACTCCGAGCGTGAACTCTTCATCTCTGGCGATTTCGAAGCGAACGCCCTCGATCGGCGCATTGTTGGAATCCTGGTCAAATTTCTTGATCAGGAGATCGCCGCATTCCGGAGCGTTGTACATTTCGAGGATGATTTCATCTCCGGGTGCGATCTCCAGCTCATGAATTTGTTCGTCCAGCTCATAATGTTGAGGTGCTTCTATCTCCCTTATATATACAGTCCTTCCTAGGTGGCAATCGATATCAGGAAAGATGATCTCG
>DIRG01000027.1:0-373 GCA_002427475.1 Mageeibacillus sp. UBA5442 | reverse complement strand
AGAGGCGGTCTTCATTTCATTTTGAAAGATTAGTTCCACTGTCTGATCGGCTTTCAGCTGGACAGTCTGCACGCTTGGATCCAGAATGTAGTCCGGCGGTACGGCGATCTCTCTGGCGTAGATGGTCTCATCTTCCAGCAGTTTGAGATCGGGGAAGAACAACTCGCCATTCTCGTCCGTGCTGGCTTCCTGCACTCCGACCGTGAACTCTGCATCTCTGGCGATTTCAAAAGTAACGCCTGCGATGGGTGCGCCTGTATCCTGGTCAAATTTCTTGATCAAAAGGTCGCCGCGTTCAGGTCTGTTGTTCATTTCGAGGACGATTTCATCTCCGGGAACGATCTCCAGTTCGTGAACACGATCGTCCAAGTCG
>DIRG01000070.1 GCA_002427475.1 Mageeibacillus sp. UBA5442 | reverse complement strand
CCGGGAATGGTTTTATGGTAGAGGTAGATGCTGTCGCGTATTTCCACCTGAACAATAAAATCAGGCTGATGGACATCAACTGTTAATCTCTCCGGAAAGCGCTCCAGAAGAAGCGCGCCCAAGTCTGAGCTTATCTCATAACTGCCCATGGGGAAGCTTTTGTTTACACGCCGTGTCTCGACCTTGAAAGTATAGGACGCAGTGTCTTCGGCTAAGAGATTGTCTACGTAGGCAAGAGCGGCAAATTCCAAAGCGGAATATTCCAGAGGCAGCTCTTGTACTGGTGAAACTGAGACAACGCCGAAAACATCCGTTATGCGCTCGATAACTTTTCTCATATCGATGTCATCCGACTGAGCGCGAACCCAGATGCGTGAAGAGTGTTCGTGGACTTCAAAACTCCCCAATTCATTGATTCGATAGCGGATATTGCGTATTAATTGACGCACGAAACTGCGCCGATTCAAGCCTTTGAGGGCAATTTCGCCTATTCTTACTAAAAGTAGATTTGTCTTATCTGAAACTGACATTGCTATTAGGGCCTAGCGTAATCTCTGTGCACACAGTCAATTGCTTGCGCCAAAAGATCGATATCTTTGCTGGTATGGGCAACATTGAAGCCGAAGCGTACGCTATTAGCTATGGTTTCTTTGTCATAACCCATGGCCTCGAGCACGTCATTCTTCCCGACCTTATCTGCATGACAGGCAGAGCCGATAGAAATGGCCATTCCACGCTCGGATAAGGCGTTTTGCATCGTCTCACCGCGTATACCGGAGAAGGATACTTTCAGCACCAAGGCCAAACCGTCTTTGGGGGAAATAACCTGATGCGGAATTTCAAACTGTATTAACAAATTAAGAAAACGTTCCCGGAGTTCGGCCACTCTTTCATAACTGGCGGCAATCTTATCATGAGAAAGTTCAATAGCCTCTGCGAGTGCATAAACAAGAGGAGCATCCTCAGTGCCTGAACGTCTATTTTGCTGTTGTCTACCACCGTGAATCAAAGGTTCAATAAGTTTCTTATCTTTTACCAATAGCAAACCACAAGATTTAGGAGCTCCTAGTTTGTGACCGGAGATTGATGCAAAATCCAGATCCGATTTTCTAAAAGAAAAAGGAATCTTTCCTATGGCTTGAACCACGTCACCATGAATCAAAGTTCGCGGGTTAGCCCTGCGAGTAATGTCCACAATCTTGGTCATATCGTTGATGGCACCCGTCTCATTGCTGACATAGATGAAGCTGGCCAGACTGTAGTCATTCTTTTCAACAGCTACTTTCCAGTCGTCAAGTTTCACTTCACCTGTCTTCTCCAAACCGATCCACGTCGTTTCAAAGTTACAGCAGCTATCCAAGAATAAGGCCGTTTCTTTGGTGGCATCGTGTTCTCCAAGACTCGTGATTAATGTCCTGGGAGCGCTGGCTGACAAATGATAGGCGCTGCCCTTCAGAGCAGTATTAATAGATTCAGTTCCACCGGAAGTGAAAACTATTTCTGACTCTTCACAGTCCAGAGTGGCGGCAATCTTCTTACGTGCTTGCTCAATTAAGTTAGCACTTTCCCGGCCCAAGAAATGCGATGAGGCGGGGTTAGCAAAGAATCTGCGTTCATTCAGAATGTAATTGTCAAGGACATGTTGCTTGATCGGCGCGCTTGCCGTGTAGTCAAAATACTTAGTCACGTTCACCTCTTATAAAAAACTTATTCTAAAAAAATCAATTGATCTCTAAGCTTAGCATATCTGTTCGTAATGCTGTACGTAAAAACTCACAAGTATTGCCATTTCTTCCGAAGAGGGGTCCCTCAACCGCCAAAACAATATTTCGACGCGGAATTTCCAGCATTTGAGCCTCAATATTGCGCGCAGGACGTGCTAACAAACTAACACTCCCTTTGGCGGGCAAATGAGCATACTTATTCGACTTGATGTCGAGCATACGTTTCCCGGATGAAATCGCTTGGCCTAAGTCCGGAAACAGTTGTACCGGAATAGTGGAAGTGCACCAACCATGAACGACGCCGTCATAAACAATCGGCCATTGAGTTAGCCAATATCCCGGATGCCTCTTCTCGGTAAAACCGAAAATTTCATCCAGTTCCGGGTTAGCTTCGATTAAATTAATGGGTTGTAAACCGATGTCTTCGTAAGATGTAAGGTTCAAGAAGCTAAAGGTCAACGAATTGAAATGAGGAATCCGTAAGCGCTCCGGCTGCTTGGCCACAAAAGTTCCCCGACCTTTTTGAATTTCCAGAATACCATCTGAAACCAGTTCAGAAATAGCTTGTCGCACAGTGGGACGTGACAAATCGAGTTCCTCACAAAATTGCATTTCGGAAGGAATGCGTTCGCCTTGTTTATAGGTGTTGTCTTGGATGCGTTCAACGATTAGTTCACGCAACTGAGCGTATAGTGGAACACTACTATGCTTATCTAGTTTCATGGGTTCGCCTCCTCAAGCTTGTCCTTACATCATATCATAACACGATATAATTCAAATAATTAAAATATTCGATATGCTGTAATAACATGATAACCCATGAAGGTCTCTTGAAACAAACCATTTTTGATGAAAATTGTTAAAAAATGGGCAGCAGCTGCATTTCCTCTACTCTACCGTCTCGGCCCAGTTCACAGGCTGCGTAGAGCAACTCAATCGGCATCTTTTCTAAGCTGTGTTTACTAGCGAAAGCGAGTGCACAGTTTTTGATTCGCGCTACTTGTCTAGACGACAGTGCGTTAAGAGCGCCGCCATAGGCAGCAGAATTACTTCTGCCCTTAACTTCAATGATATAAAGAACGTTGTCTTTCTGAGCTACGAGATCCAGTTCACCCAAATTGCCTATCTTCACCCTGCGAGCCAGCAAATGATATCCTTCCTCGACTAAATAGGAAGCGACGTGAGCTTCTGTCTCTTCTCCAAGGCGCCAGGCACGATGCTTTTTGATCGAATAGTTCTTCAAGAAACTATGCCGGTGCAAGGGGCAGCTCCCGTGTTCTTTGATCGCTTGGATATGTTCCGCCGTTCCATAACCTTTGTTATTTTCAAAGGTATATTCAGGATAAAGTTCAGCGTATTTACACATGAGTCGATCGCGACTGACCTTGGCTAGGACTGAGGCGGCGGCGATGACGTTACATTCCGCATCCCCTCCTATCCGGGCCAGTACCGGATAAGGGAAAGAAGATAAGCTGACGGCATCGACCAATGCCATATCCGGTTGGACGGATAAGCCCCGCAGAGCCTTGATCATAGCAAGACGGCTTGCTTCTAAGATATTAATTTCGTCAATCACTCTAGCTGATACAGAAGCTACATGCCAAGAGACGGCTTTTTCAACAATCTGCTCATATATGATTTCGCGCCGTCTTTCAGTCATTTTCTTGGAATCATTGAGCCCGAAAAACTTTTGGTCTGTAGGCAGAATGCAAGCTGCTGCGAAGACAGGTCCTGCCAGCGGTCCCCTACCAACTTCATCTACACCTGCGATCAAGAGATAGCCTTGTTCACGGTAATATGTCTCCACTTGTGACATTTGCTCGTAGCGTTTGCGATCTCGCTCACTGATTCTCATCGCTATTCCGGCCTCTCCAAACTGATCCTGCCTATTTTTCCGCTGCGAAAATCACTTAAGAGCATACGGGCGAAGCGCTCGGTATCGATGCGCCCTCCACTCAATACGCAGCCCTTATGGCGTGCCGCCTCTATATATTTATCGTAAAAATATTCTACATCAAAAGTATCGGCCTCAAGATCTAGATCTAAATCGTATCGTTGAGACAGCTCTACAGAATATTCTTGATGTAATTGCTTGAAAAGACGGAAAGCCAGGTCTTCCAGGGGTAATATTTCATCCTTAATGGCTCCGGTGGCAGCTAGAGCGAAGGCTGCATCCTGTGAGGATATTTTGGGCTCTAACAAACCGGGTGAATCCAGCAGCTCGAAATCGGTGCCGACACGCAGCCAGCGAATAGATCTTGTGACGCCGGGCCGAGATTCAACAGGTGCGCTGCGTTTTCCTGTCATCGCATTAATCAATGTAGATTTGCCCGTATTGGGTACTCCACCGACCAAAATGCGCAAGGCACGCGCTTGGAGACCTCTGCTGCGGGCTTGTTCTAGGTAAGGCTGCTGAATTTTTTTCAGCTCTTTGCGCAATCTTCCAAGATCAGAGGCTGAGGCTAGGCAAAGTGCCATAGTCCTGATGCCCTCTTTATTATTAAAGTGGTCCAGCCAGCTGTTGCTAATGGCGGGATCAGCCAGATCAGCGTGGGATAGTATTAATAAATGTTCTTTCTTCTGAGATAAATCTGTGAGCAGAGGATTCCTGCTACTTAGAGGAATACGCGCATCAGCGACCTCGACCAGCAAGTCGACACGACCCAGCTGTTCTTTAATTTCCCTAGTGGAGCGAGCCATATGGCCCGGATACCATTGAATATGCCTGTCATTGTTTTCAGCCATTTTTTCTCCTTAAGAAGAAAAAGGACGGTCGTGACCGTCCTTATCTACAGCTTCATAAAGGCAAACTAGCTCAGTTAAATCTGCTCAAGCGTTGCTTTAATCATTTTTCTTGCTGACAAGACGCTCCTTGACGCGTGTGCGTTTACCGACACGTCCGCGTAAGTAATACAGCTTAGCACGGCGCACTTTACCCTTGCGCAGCACTTCTATTTCAGCGATCTTGGGTGAATGTAGTGGAAAGACTCTTTCCACGCCGACACCGTACGACACACGACGCACCGTAATGGTCTCGCTCAGTCTTGAACCCTTACGGGCGATAACTGTTCCCTCAAAGATCTGGATGCGCTCGCGAGCGCCTTCAGTAATTCTGAGATGAACATTTACACGGTCTCCGATTTCAATATAGTCAAAATCGCCTTTTAGATGGGATTGTTCTACCGCTTTAATTAAGTCCATATTGCGTACCTCCTTTTTCTACTTTCGAGATGTTCATGCACGCAATTGCAGCGGACCATCCCATAAACCTTTAGCATTCTAGCAGATTAAATCAAGCTCTTCAAGTAAATCTACTAGTAATTTCTACTTATTCTTTTCATCTTCCAGCCACTGAAGAAAATCATAGACTTCTTCATAGCTCAGATCCGCTTCGTCGAGCAGATCCGGCCTCATCTGTATTGTCTGCCATAAACTGTCATGCTTGCGGTGTCGTTTAATACGGGCATCATGTCCTGACAAAAGAACTGGTGGCACTTGACGGTCACGCCAATGTTCCGGTCGGGTGTATTGTCGCTCTGACAAGAGTCCACTACTGAAAGATTCCTCCTGCCAAGCTTCTTCCTTGAGGAGCACTCCCTCCAGTAGTCTGGCCGTGGCGTCAATAATTAAACAAGCCGGCAATTCACCGCCTGTAAGCACGAAATCACCTACGGAAACAGGCTCTGCTTCGATCTCATCCAGTACACGGGCGTCAATACCCTCGTAATGGCCGGAGAGCAGTATCAGATGATCTTCCTCAGCTAGCTCCTCTGCCATGGCCTGATCGAACGTGCGTCCGCCGGCTTGCATGACTAAGGTTCTGCTCTTTTTGCCTTCACCTGCAGCCCGCTGCCAAGCTTGGTAGACAGGTTCGCACATCATCAACATGCCGACTCCGCCACCGTAAAGGCTGTCATCAACCTGGCCATAATCATTTATGGCGAAGTTACGAATCTGAATTGTTTCAAACTGAAAGACTTCCCTCTCCAGAGCACGACCGAGGATACTGCTTTGAACGTATGTCTCGACGAGTTCCGGGAAAAGTGTCAGAACTGAAAATTTCATTGTCGTTCTCCCACTTCAGCTCTCAGTCGCCAAGTTTGCGATACAGCTCAAACAAGCCTTCTGTCAACTTGACCTCAACCCGATCATTCTGCTGATCAATCTCTTTAATGACCTGCTTGGTGAAAGGAATCAAGAGATCATTTTGAGCTGCTTGTTTCACTACTAATACGTAATGAGCGCCGGTATCGAACATCTCTGCAATTTCTCCCAGTTCGCCATAGTCCTGATCGAAGACTTTAAGACCGATTAAATCCGCTGTATAGTATTCGTTTTCGGCGAGAGGCAGAGCGTCTTCACGCCTGACATACAGTTGCGAATCGCGTTGCTTTTGAGCCTCTTCCCTGCTCTCAATACCTGAGAGTCGTAGGATAGCATTCTTGTTTGTGAAGCGAACGCTTTCTACTTCGCGCTCGCTTTCACCTGAACTCGAGATGCAGATTAAAGTCAGACCGGGCTTAAAGCGCTGTTTATCATCACTAAAAACCTCAACCGCCAGTTCCCCTTTTACGCCATGGGCGCCAAGGATCTTTCCAACTAAAAGCAGCTTCCGGATCATTCCACAATATCAACGATGACGCGAACGCCATCAATTGTACCTTTCGCTTTCATGACAGCACGAATCGCATTGGCTCTTTTACCGCCTTTGCCGATGATTCGTCCCATGTCCTCGGGATCAACCTTGACCTCGAGTTTGATTTTTCTTCCTTCTTTGCTTTCGCTGATCTGCAATTCTTCCGGATGACGTAACAAAGGACTGACAACTGTACTTAAGAGTTCTTTCATTATTTACTCCTTTTCATCAGCTAGGACTTACGCTTCTTCTTCAACTGCATTTTTTTCTGCGACAGGAGCTTCCATAGCGACTGAAGTTGCTGATGCTGAATCTTCAGTACTAGTCTCGCCGGTTTCCAACACATTATTGTAATGCAAGAGCTTGCGTACGGTCTCTGTCGGCTGTGCGCCGGTATCGAGCCAATACTTTACTCTCTCGACATCAACTTTAAAGGTTGAAGGCTGGGTATGAGGGTTATAGGTGCCGATCTCTTCAATAAAGCGACCGTCACGAGGAGAGCGAACGTCGGCGACAACTACGCGATAGTAAGGTTGCTTTTTCTTGCCGACTCTTTTTAATCTAATTTTTACTGCCATTTTGTCCTCCTAGACAAATTTTTAATATATTGAAACGGCTAAGCCGAATCTTTTACCATTGAATATTGCTGGGATCAAACTTCGGACGTTTACGCTTGCCGCGTCTGCCGCCGCCCATGACGCCCATCTGTTTCATCATTTTGAGTGAATCGTTGTATTGGCGAACCACCTGATTCACAGCTTGAACGCTGGTGCCGGAACCGCTTGCGATGCGCTTGCGACGGCTTGCATTCAAAACTTTGGTGGGATTCTCCCGCTCAGCCATGGTCATGGACTGAATGATCGCCCGGACACCGACCAGCTGTTCCTCGTCGACATCGAGATTTGCAGCCTTAGAACCTACGCCGGGCATCATTGAAAGAAGGTCCTTGATCGAACCCATATTCTGAATCTGCTCCAGTTGTTCAAGCATGTCCTGCATGGTGAAGCGGTTTTGCCGCAAACGATCCAGCGCTTCTTGTGCCTTATCCTCGTCCAGACTTTGTTCCGCTTTCTCGATCAATGAGAGTACGTCGCCCATGCCGAGGATACGGGATGCAAGTCGATCCGGGAAAAAAGCCTCAAGATCTGCCAGCTGTTCACCTGTACCGACCATCTTGATCGGTTTGCCGGTCATTTTGCGGATGGAGAGTGCGGCACCGCCACGGGCGTCACCGTCCAGCTTCGTCATGATGAAGCCGTCCAATCCGATCTGTTCCTCAAACTGGCGTGCGATTTCTACTGCTTCTTGACCAATCATGGCGTCGACAATGAGCAATCGATCATCTGCCTGAACAATATTGTCGATATCACGCAGTTCTTGCATCATCTCATCGTCAATGGTCATGCGGCCGGCTGTATCTACGATGAGCGTGTCACAGAGCAAATACTTGGCCCGCTCCAGTCCGTCTTTCGCAATTTTTGCAGCGGATTTTTCTGCAGGGTCAATGTAGTAAGGAATGTCAATGCTCTTGGCTAAAACCGCCAGCTGATCCTGCGCTGCAGGACGATGAACGTCGACAGAGACGAGCATAGGCTTCTTTCCCTTTTGACGTAAATGAAGGGCTAATTTGGCCGCTGTGGTCGTTTTACCGGCACCTTGCAGGCCGTAAAGCATGAAGACAGTGAAACCGCTAGGAGAAACGGCGAGCTTTTCTTCTTCGCCCAAAACCTCCAGCAAGGCTTCATGCACGATTTTGACAACTTGTTGCCCGGGTGTGAGTGACTTCATAACCTCAGCGCCCTTGGCTTTTTCATTTATATAATCCGTGAGCTCCTTAACCACACCATAGTGGACGTCTGCCTCCAGCAGAGCCAGGCGGATTTCACGCATCATTTCTTTAATGTCTTTTTCGCTAACACGGCTTTTGCCGCGCATCTTATCAGTTATAGCGGCTAGCCGCTGGGTCAATCCTTCAAGGACGGCCATCTTATGAATCTCCTTCTTGTGCTCGGTTTAAGCAACGATCGAAACGCTCAAGCAATGCATTCAAATCAGCGTGCTCGTCGTCTTTAACTACTTGTTTAATCTCTGTTAAAAGATGATTTAATTCCCGATGCTGTTCCACTAAGGCCAGGCTGTCCTCAATTTCCTTCAAACGATCAACGCCGCGGCGTATCACTGAATGGACTGCCTGTCTGGAAGCGCCGTCCGTCTCGGCGATTTCCGAGAGAGACCAATCGTCATTATAGTAAAGTTTCAGGAGCTCCCTTTGGCGCTCGGTCAAAATCCCACTATAAAAATCCAGCAGTAAACAGACATCGGTATGTGAGTAATTTTCTTGTGTCTTAATCTCCACAAGCTAAATTTTAACATGAATTATTTATCTGTCAAGCAAAATAGTTGACAGACTAAGCCGGAGGTAAGAGAGCATCGACAAAGAGCTGTTTGTCGAAGTCCTGCAGATCGTCCAGCTGTTCGCCCAGACCCGCCAGAGCCAAGGGCAAGCCCGTTTCCCGGACAACGGCGACTGCTACTCCGCCCTTTGCGTTACCGTCCAATTTAGTGATAACCAGACCGCTGACTTCGATGGCTTCGTTGAACGAACGCGCCTGAACAATTGCATTTTGTCCCGTCGTCGCATCCAGTACCAGCAAAGTCTCGACTAAGGCATCAGGAGCTTCGCGCTGTATAACGCGTTTGATCTTGGCCAGCTCATCCATCAAATTCTTTTTGGTGTGCAGGCGTCCGGCAGTATCTACTATTAAAAGATCGGCCTTACGTGCCTTGGCCGACTGTATAGCGTCGTAAACAACAGCAGCTGGATCGGAACCTGTCTCATGTGAGATGACCGGCGTGTCGGTGCGACTGCCCCACTCTTTGAGCTGCTCAATAGCTGCTGCGCGGAAAGTGTCGGCAGCGGCCATCATCACCCTATGCCCCTCATCTTTATAGCGATGGGCTAATTTGGCTGCTGTTGTTGTTTTGCCGGTGCCGTTAACGCCAACCATCAGAAAGATATTCAGCTCCCCTGCCCTGACTTCGAGTTTTTTCTCATCCAAAATGGACAGAAGATTTTCACGCAACACCCTGATGACTGTTTCGCGACTTGCATCGCCGGTTTTACGAATATGCTCTCGTATGTTTTCTACAGCCTCCATAGCCGCCGGCAGCCCACAGTCGGCCGCCACCAGAGTCATTTCCAACTCGTCCAGCATGTCTTCGTCAAAACTTCCGAATTCGGCTGCTACACGATTAATCTGATTAGTGAGGAAATCTCTGGTTTTTGAAAGCCCTTTTTTAAATTTATCGAAAATTGCCATTAATTACTCCTGATTAACACTAGATAGTTTCATGGACAAAATGCGAGAGATACCTCTCTCTTGCATGGTGACGCCGTAGAGGCGATCCGCAGCTTCCATAGTGGGCTTGCGGTGAGTAACCACAATAAACTGCATTTCATCCGCATAATTCTTAATATAATTTGCAAAACGCTGACCGTTTACATCATCCAAAGATGACTCAATCTCATCGAATACAACGAAGGGAGTCGGCTTCAGCTGTAGTATCGCAAAAATCAACGCTATCGCAGTCAGGCAGCGCTCGCCGCCGGATAATAATGAAAGACGCGAGAGCTTTTTGCCCGGAGGCTGTGCTCGGATTTCGATGTCGGCATCAAGAATGTCTTCTGTTTCCGAAAGGCTAAGCTGAGCAATACCACCATTGAAAAGATCCGAGAAAACCTGAGAGAAATTCTGATTGATGCGATGGAAGGTTTCCATAAAACGTTCTCGCATAGCATGTTCCAAGCTTGAAATGACATCCTTTAATTCGCCGCGTGCCTGTTCGATATCTTCTCGCTGTGTTTCGCTGCTTTCAAGTCTTTGCCTGAGTGCCTCATAATCTCTCAAGGCGTTATGATTAATAGCACCCATCTGGTCAAGTTCATTCTTGATCTTGTTGCGCTCTCGTTTGGCTTGAGTTGGCGAGTCAATTTGAACGGTTCGCTCCTCGATCTCATGCAGAGTCAGATTATAAGTCTCCCAAATGCGGTTCAAGAGGTCATCTCGCTGTTCGCTGATGCGTAACTTCGCAGCTTCCTGCTTATCACTTTCGCTTCGCAAAACTCCTAGCTGTTCGCTCTTGTTTTGTAGTTTCTGATATAGTTCACGCTTCTCTTGCTGCAAGGAAAGCTGACTCTGCGAAGAAAGCTGCAGTGATTGTTCCAGCTCTTTCAGTTCTAGCTCGACGCTCTCACGTTTGGCTCGATTCTGCAGAACGTTTTCTTGCTCGGTTTCAATTCTCAGGCGATAAGACTTTAGATCCGCATCAATTTCCAGCAATCTTTGCTTATGCTTTTCTTCCTCTTCGTCCGAGCGCTGCATACTGCTGCTTACTTCCTGCAAGGTCTCTTGCATAGACTGAAGTGATATTTCCAAATGTGTGACATCATCGCGCAAAAGTTCGCGTTTCTCTGTCGCACTGCGATTTTCTGTGTCAGCTAGAGAAATTCTTTCATCTAATTCTGCTATCTCTTCCCTCAACGCAACAGCCTTTTGCTCAGCATCTTCGTAAACCACCTGACAGCCTTCAATTTGCTCCCTGCTTCTCTCGATAGCCGATTTCTTCTTCTGCACCGAAGACTTCAGGTTATTCAAATTGAGCTCAGTACTCTTATAGTCAAGTTCACTCGTAGCCTGAGCAGATCGCAGCTGGCTTAAAGTATTTAAGCTAGCCTCTTCACCGGCAGCTGCCAGATGAAGCTGATCCAGAGCTTTATTGTAATCTGATTGCAAGTGTTCGCTTTGCTTGGCGAGCTCTAGGCCTTCTTGCCTTAAGGCTTTGATTCGAGCAGGCCGGCCGACCAAGCCGCTCTGCTTCTTGTTGATGGAACCACCGCTCATAGAACCGCCGGGATACATAATATCGCCACTGCGGCTGACGATGCGGAATTTGCGATTGGTCTTGCGTGCAATCCTGATGGCATCATCTAGGGTATCAGCGATCAAAACGCGGCCCAGTGCATAATCCAGAACGCTTTCCAGACCCGTTTGAATCGCAATCAAATCGGAGGCGAGACCGACAAAGCCCTTTTCCTGAGCCAGGGAAATTAAGCTGCGCTGGTCAATTCTGTTTTGCTTGAGTGCAGTTTGCGGTAAAAAGGTTACCCGCCCCAACTTATGCTCTCGCAAAAACTCGATCAGAGTCTTGGCTGTTTCCTCGTCTTTACAGACGATATTGTGCACCATTGCTCCTAACGCAACATCTATGGCTACAGCCAGATCGTCAGGGATAGAAAGTAGTGAGCCTAGTGGGCCGACGACGTTTTTTTGCAGCTCTTCATTGCCGGAGATTGCTTGCATGAGGTCTTTGACCGGTTTTTGATAACCTTCAAAACTCTGTTCCAGACGACTCAGTGTATCTATCTCGTAGCTGCACTGGCGCTCAGCATTTTTTATATTATTGATCTCTTGCTCTATCTGCTCCAATTTTGCTTCAGCTGCGATCCTATGTTGTTTGGCAGCAGCTGCCGCTTGCTCAGCCTGAGATAATTCAGCTTGCACTTCTTCCAATTTATGTGAAGCTTCTTCTAAGGCGAAAGTGGCACGGTTGAGATCCGACTGATCAGCTGCCAGCTCTCCGCTATTCGCGGTCAATTGGTTCTTCAACAGGCTATGTTCCGCTTTGGCGCTTTGCACATCGCTGTTCAGCTGAAAGAGCTTGTCCTTAAGTTCTTCTCTGCTTTGACGCAGATTATCAGTTTCATTTTCGCTTTTGCTGAGACCGCTTGTGGCTTCTGCCAGAGCTTCCTTCGCTTCAAGGAGACGTTCTTCATAGATCCGAGCTTGACGCTGCAGTTGATCATGGCGCTCTGAGCGGTCAGAGACCGTGTTGACGAGAATTGAAATCTGCTCCTCTAAGCGAATCTTCTCGGCCTCGAGTTGCTGCAGACGTTCCACAGCTGAAGATTCCTTTTCGCGCGAAAGCGCTATGGAGCCTGTAATATCAGCCAGATTGACGGAAAGTTGATTATGCGCTTTCCTTTGCGTTTCGACACTAAGCTCCAAGTCAGAGATTTCTTCATCGAGTCTGTCGTTCTGCTTATTTATAGCTGCAAGCGAAGCCTTGGCATCAATCAAGTCCAGAGCAGCTATACTTTGATTTTCTTCAGCTGCTTGAGCTTGCTTTTCGTAATCTTGAATCTGTTGCCAAGAAAGGCTTATATCTAATTGGCAGAATCTATCATGCAAATCACTGTAGCGCTTAGCGTCATCGGCTTGCTGCTTCAAAGGACTTGCTTGGCGACGCAGTTCTTCAAGAATGTCGTCCACTCGCAGCAAATTCTGATTGGCTCGTTCTAAACGTCTCTCAGACTCAGCCTTGCGAGATTTATATTGCACGATACCCGACGCTTCATCAAAAATAAGCCGCCTGTCATCAGATCTTTCATTCAGAATCTCATCGATTTTTCCTTGGCCAATAAGCGAATAGCCATCCAAGCCGATACCGGTATCAACTAACAAGTGATTAACATCCTTGAGTCTGCAAGGACTTTTGTTGATAAAATACTCGCTTTCACCGGAGCGATGATAGCGCCTAGATATACAAACTGTATCAAGATCAATGTCAAATATTTTCGAGCTATTATCGAAGGTCAGAATGACTTCAGCGTAGCTCATAGGACGTCTTTGAGCAGTACCGCTAAAAATCATATCAGTCATACGCTGCCCGCGAAGAATCTTTGCACTTTGCTCGCTTAGACCCCAGCGAATAGCATCAGTAACATTGGATTTACCGCTGCCGTTCGGCCCTACAATAGCTGTGATGCCGGTATCAAATTCGATCCGTGTTGCTTCGGGAAAAGATTTAAATCCAAGTATTTCTAACGATAAGAGCACTTTATCCTATTCCTTACTTGATTTGTCACTATTGTTCTGCCCCAAATAAGCGGCAGCTGCGCCTTGTTCAGCTTCCTTCTTGGTTCTAGCTGTTGCTCTTGCCACCTGTTCCCCATCAATATATAGGGCAGCGGTAAAGCGCCTGTCGTGATCAGGGCCGCTTTGATCGACTATTTCGAAATGCACAGTGAAACCTTCTTTATGCGCAGTCTCCAGAAGATGACTCTTGTGATCATATATCAATTTGCCCTCAATCGCCAGATTAATATATGGCTGAAAAAGTGGTGTCGTAACTCTGAGGCCGGCAGCATAGCCGCCATCAACGAAGATCGCGCCTAAAACAGCCTCCATAGCATTAGCCAGATTAGAGTCATTCTCTGCGCCCCCGGTCAGACTTTCACCGTGCCCGAGTCGCAGAGTCGACTGTAGATCGAGCTGACGAGCCAGCTGTGCTAAAGTCGGTTCGCAAACAACTCTTGCGCGCAGCTTGGTCATAGACCCTTCGCTAAGATCTTCGCGCTCAAAAAGAGCTGCGCTGATCAGCAGCTGCAAGACAGCATCACCGAGAAACTCCAGGCGTTCGTTATGAGCTTTCACTTCCTGATGCTCATAAGCATAGGATGAGTGCGTCAAAGCTTCCAAGAGCAGCTTCTCGTCTTGAAAAAAATAATTAAGTTTTTCCTGCAATATTTTGTATATCATCTTAAAAAACAAAATTCTGAAAAAAGACCCTGCATCAACAGGGTCTGATTTCCACAAGCGAGAGTCTGTACTTTAGAAAGATCTCGCAATGAAATCGACAGCATCTCCAACTGTACGGATTCGTTCGGCTTCTTCATCCGGGATAGTAAGATTGAATTCTTGCTCTAATGTCATGATCAATTCAACGATATCCAGAGAGTCGGCATTAAGGTCGTCCACAAAGTTCGAAGACATCTCAACAGTCTCTTCTTCAATACTCAACTGCTCAGCCAGGAGCCCTTGCACGCGTTCAAAGATTTCTTTCTTGTCCATAACCATCCTCCATTTATTGATTGTCAGCTTAGACAATTTACGTCTTAATTACACCATCAAATTTGATCTGTCAGATCACGCAATAAAATGCGGTTCTTATACCAGTAATCCAAACCCGACAAGATCGTAAGTACCAATGTAAGCACTATCATAATATTAACAAAGATTTCATAGCCTGCACTAAAGGTAGCAGTGCTATAGCTTGCGTCGATAATAAAGGGTTCAATCAAAAGGAAAATCAAAGTCAGCATCTGGACTACTGCCTTAATCTTACCAAACCAGCTGGCCGCAATAACAACGCCTCTTTCAACTGCTAAAAGCCGGATACCTGTGACCAAAAATTCACGAGCCACAATTATGATCAAGACAAAAGAAGAAATGCGCCCTAATTCAACAAAGGCAGCAAAGCCGGCAATCACCAAAAGTTTGTCTGCGATAGGGTCAAGGAATTTGCCAAAATTGCTCACGAGTTGCATACGTCTCGCCAATAAGCCATCGAGAAGATCCGTCAGCGAAGCAATGATAAAGATAAAAGTGGCTATTACTCTGCCGCCATTAGAGAGAACAAACTGTGTGAAAGTTCCGTCCCCGAAAATAGGTACCATAAAAAGCAGAAAAACCGGAACCAGAAAAATCCTAAGTAAAGTCAGTCTATTTGGAACATTCATCTAGCGTAACCCCCCATAGATCAAAAGCCTCGGCATCAACGATTCTAGCTGGAGACCAACTGCCGACAGTCAAGTCAGGCATAGTTGAAGCTATATGAATTATTGGATCGATGTCCGGAGCTTCTCCGAAACTTCTTGCTTTAAAAAGTATACCACCATCGTCTATATCATCCAAACGAACCATGAGCTTGTTACCGATACGTTCCTTGTTTTTGGCCAAAGAAATCTTTTCCTGAGCTTCCATTAAACGCTGATAACGTTCAGCTGCAATGTCCGGATCAACCGGATCCGACATGCGAGCTGCCGGCGTTCCGTCCTCAGGTGAAAACACGAAACTGCCGAGTCGATCAAACTGGATTTCTTCGATGAAATCAAGGAGAAGTTGAAAGTCTTCCTCGGTTTCGCCCGGAAAGCCCAGCATCACTGTGCTGCGCAGAACAATATCGGGCATTGCTTTACGCAATTTAGTAATACGTTCAGCAATTAATTCGGCTGATTCATGCCGGCGCATACTTTTCAGTATCTTATTAGAGGCGTGTTGGATAGGAATATCCAGATATTTGCAGACCTGTTCGTTTCTTGCCATCGTATCTATCAGCTCATCCGTGATGGCATCAGCGTAGGCATACATAATTCTGATCTGCTCGATGCCTTCTACTTCATCACAGAGCTTTTGAATCAAGATAGCGAGGTTGATTCCCTCATCAAGATCACTGCCATAGCGAGTAGTATCTTGAGCAATCAAAATTAGTTCTTTCTTGCCTTGAGCCAGAAGTTGTTTGGCTTCCCTGATTATTGAAGCTATAGGACGAGAGTGTAAAGCTCCGCGTAAAGAAGGGATTTTGCAATAGCTACAGGAATTACTGCAGCCTTCTGCGATTTTCAGATAAGCATAAGATTGCTTGCCGTTGGCCGGAACCCTGTCTTCACGCAGGTGGCTGAGACTGCCGGGCTTGCCCGGCAGAACACCCCTAAGGTCTTCTCCTCTTTCCAAACGTTTGACAACATCGGCGATGTCGCCGTATTGTGCTGTTCCCAGCACTGCATCAATCTCCGGCATAGAAGTCAGAACTTCTGCTTTATAGCGTTGCGACATGCAACCGCAGACGATTAGAAAACGAGCCTTGGCTTCTGGATTCTCCTTGTACTCGGCCAGATCTAGGATCGCTTGAATAGCTTCTGCTACAGCTGCTTCTAGGAAGCCGCAAGTATTAACAATCAGGATTTCCGCTTCTGCAGCTTGATTGGTCCCGCTATAGCCGGCTTCTTGCAATATGGCAGCCATCGACTCAGCATCAACCTCATTCTTCGGACATCCCAAACTTAAAAGATAATACGTAGACAAATTAACTAAGACCCTCCTGCTCGGATAAATATTGTTTAACTGCGCGAGCAGCTATATAGGCGGAATAGCCACGTCGGGCCAAGAGTCGCATCGCTTTCTCGTAGCTTGGCGGAGCTTTGCGATAGTATGCCTGTAATAAGTCAAGGCTGCTGTCTTCATCTGCAAGTAAGTCTGCAGCCACCCTTTTAGCAACTCCGTCTTCTACCCCGGCTTCTCTAAAAACGTACAGCATAGCTTTTTGGGAACGCAGGCGCTTGCCGGTATAGCGGCGAGCGACACTTTGAGCTGCACGTTCGTCATTTATATAATCGATCTCTTTTAAATAATCAATGACTGCTTCCACAATGTCCGGATCATAATTTTCTTGCAGCAGTTTATTTCTGACCCTGCCACTAGCTTTGTTGTAGTTCAGGCCCAGAAAAAGAACAGCTCGTTCGCGACACTCTTCAAATTCTTGGTTTAAACTCATAAATCAAGTCCGAGAATATCGTCAACATCATCGACTACGTCCTCGTCTGCAGCACTCGTCTTCTCTTTTTCGTCACTGTCATCTGCGTCATCATCGCTGTTGAAGTAGAAATCGCGTACCTTCTCTTCGATTTCATCCAAGAGATCTTCATCTTCTTCCAATATTTCTCTGACGTTATCGCGCCCGTTGCCAAGACGAGTGTCGCCATAAGAGTACCAAGAACCACTCTTGGACATGATTTCACTCTCTACTGCCAGATCCATGACATCTGATGCGCGTGAAATACCTTTACCGAAAATTAAATCAAATTCTGCTTCTTTGAAGGGTGGTGCTACTTTATTCTTGACTACACGCACACGAGTACGGGAGCCGACATTTTCATCTCCCTTAGTGAGGCGCTCTATGCGGCGTACATCCAAACGCACAGAAGAATAGAACTTCAAAGCTCGTCCACCGGTAGTTGTTTCCGGATTGCCGAACATTATTCCAATCTTTTCGCGCAATTGGTTAATGAAGACCACTGTCGTATTGCTCTTATTGAGAATACCGGCCAACTTTCTCATAGCCTGTGACATTAAGCGAGCATGCAGACCAACTGAAGCATCGCCCATCTCCCCGTCAATTTCTGCGCGCGGAACAAGGGCTGCCACAGAGTCGATGACGATGATGTCAATAGCACCGCTCCGAGCCAAATCTTCACAAATTTCAAGAGCCTGTTCACCGTAGTCCGGTTGAGAAACGATCAAGTTGTCGATATCAACACCGAGATTCTCCGCATAATTGGGGTCGAGAGCATGTTCTGCGTCGATAAATGCGGCCACACCGTCGAGCCTCTGAGCTTCAGCGATCATATGTAAGGCAACAGTAGTCTTTCCCGACGATTCGGGTCCGTAGATTTCGACAATACGCCCGCGAGGGACTCCCCCGATACCTAAAGCCAGATCTAGACTTAAGGATCCTGTCGGAATAGCACCGATATCGATTACTTCAGAATCCCCCAGTCTTTGAACAGCTCCCTTACCGTATTCTTTCTCGATCTTGCTCAGAGCCGCCTTTAACGCGCGATCGCGATCTTCAGCTAATTTAGGGCTAATATCCTGATTGGATTTTGATGATTTTCTCTTTCTCGCCATGCTCACATTCCTCCTGTTTAGCTCTCAACGAACTTATGTTCTACTATAGTAAAGCTTTTACAACAAAAAAGCAATCTTATTTTCGTTATTTATCTGTCGACAGAAGTCAAAATGTTGACTTTTACTTAACCGCTTTGAGACGCAGAACCCGCCTGATAACACGCTGCATATCCTTTGCTTCGTGGAGGTTGATTGCCAGTCCCGCTAGGTAGTAAACCAGAAGGCCAATGACTAACTTGATTGCGTAATAAACCAACTGTAACGGTTTACTGCTGATGTTTATCGGAAGCGTATTCAAGCCGAGATACACTAAGGCTGTTGGAAGTGCTAACAGCAGAAGTCGGAAGAAATACGGGAAGAGCCGGTAGGGTCTGGCCTGTGGAATATGGTGGCGATACAGGAAATGCAGTATTAACATCAGACCGATTGAATTGACAACGTAGGCCAGAGGCAATCCGTAAATGCCGAATTCGAGTACCTTGGTGAATAAAGTAGAAAGTAACGGCGTGAAGACTAACGAAAGAATACTGGTCAACAAGGCTATCCTCGTTGTCTGACGAGAATAGAAAGCATTGTTGTACATAAGAACCACCGTCTGCACAATCATCGCCAGGCAGTATATGCGCAAGACATCAGCTTCGATTAACAAGCGATCATAAGGTATCGCATTATTCCACTGATAGATTGCTTCAATGGTCTCTTCAGCCATAGCAGCAAAAGCTACAGCAAATGGCGTCACCAGAAAAGTAGCTCGCCGCAAAGACTGCGTGAAAATACCGCGCATAGATTTGTAATCTTTGCGGGCAAAAGCTCGCGACAAAGTTGGAGTCATGACGTTGCTGACTGCTACTCCGAAAATTCCATAAGGAGCCGTCCAAGTCGTTGTTCCATGCTGTAAAGCGGTTACCGCACCTGTAAATTGATTGGCGAAAGAAGTTTGAATAATGTAGTTCAGCTGAACTACAGAGCCGGAAATTAAAGTGGGTAAGGCCAGATGCCACAGACGGCGGAAACCCTTGTCTTTCATTGAAATAGTCGGGCGATAGAACACCAGTTTGTCCCGTGTCATAAAGATCATGAAGACAAAATTGATTATTGCTGCAACAACAATGCCTGCTGCTGCCAGCGCTGGTCCGTCTGCGGAGGTGTTGCCCCAGAGTACTATTAGGACTATGCAGGCAAGATTGTAAATTGTCGGTCCGAAGGCACTGCGTTGAAATAAACGATAAGCGTGTAAAATTCCGGATAAAAAGCCCGCAGCCATCAGGAAAAATATCTGTGGAAATAAGGAGCGAGAAACCTTTATCGCTCGCGCCACGACTTCAGGATCCTTATCTGCGTTATAAGACGATATTATCCCCGGAGCAAAAACTATTCCGATTAAGATCGCGATCGCCGTCGCCAGCAAAAATACATTGATAAAAATTGAGACACTGCGCCAAACTCTGCGTTCCTGCCCTTTTTCTAACGCTGAAGACATAAATGGCGTCAGTGCAGCTCCGATGGCTCCGCCTATCATCAGCTGATAGACTAGATCCGGGATTTGGAAACCGATAAAATATGCGTCCGTATTTATGCCATAGCCTAATACCGGCGCTATTAATATTTCGCGTACAAAGCCTGTGATCTTCGACAGGGTCAGTGCGGCTGCGACAATAAAGGTAGATTGAGCGACGGTCAAAACCCGATCGGGTTTTCTCTGATTAAATTGTTGTCTGTTTGGTTCCCGGCTTCTCACTCTGCGCAGCTCCTCCTCAGGAGATCTAAAGCCGTATTCACGGCGTAATTAATAACTCTTTTGCGATTGCCGGGAAAATATTTCTTATGAACGGACACTTTATCTCCCACGGCCACACCAAAGTATACAGTACCTACCGGATTATCGGAATTCCCGCCATCGGGGCCTGCAAAACCGGTTACAGATACGTTAAGATCAGCTTTAAGTAAGCTGCGACAGTTTTCAACCATGGCCTGTGCGCATTCAGCGCTGACAACACCATACGTCTCGATTATCTCGGGATCTACTCCAAGAACTTCCTTTTTAACAGTGCTTGTGTACGCTACGATACTCCCCTTGAATACGTTTGATGTCTCAGACAGCGTCACAAGCCTAGCCGCCAAAGCACCACCGGTGCAAGACTCAGCAAAAGCGCAAGTCAAATTTCTACTTCTTAGTTGGTCGGCGACAACTTGCTCCAACGAGCGCGGGCCGATTTCGTAAATATATTCAGCTAAACGATCGACGACAATATCAATGATATCTTGCGTCTTATCTTCGTCGCCTTCTGCAAGTCTTTGCGTTATCCGCAGCAAGACTTCCCCCTCGGATGTATAGGGAGCAATCGTTGGATTAGTCTGGGTTTCAATGAGATCTTTCAGAGCTTGTTCCATCTTATATTCGCTGATGCCGATCATCCGTACATAGCGATGTCTGAAAACTGCCGGACAAAATTGCGCCAGATACGGCATCACCTGCTCTTCAAACAAAGGTACATTCTCAGCCGGAGGACCCGGTAAGACCAGAATATGTCGAGTTTGACCTTTATATGGAAAAGATGTAAAAGATGCAGGCGCAGTACCGTTTCGGTTAGGAAAAACTTTTGCCCCTACAGGAACCAGAGGAATAACAAAGTCCGGGCGGTCGGCCGTAGGGTATAGTTTTCTAATGGCCGCAATAACGGAGCTGTCCTTGACCAGTTCGCGCTCAGCTATCTCTGATACGACCTGCATGGTAATGTCATCGTCGCTGGCCCCTAGCCCGCCTGTAGTAACGACCAGATCGTTGTATTCAAGAGCAGACGAAATCGCATCGTGAATTCTCTGGCGATGATCTCCCACCACTTGGCGCCTATATGTATTTATACCAAGATCTGACAACTTTCCGGACAAGTAATAAGAATTAGAGTCCAGAGTTTGGCCCAATAAAAGCTCAGTGCCGATAGTGATTATTTCAGCAGAGTCTATCTTCTCAGACGTAAAATCCTTATTCATCTTCGCCGACCTCGTCCGTCTCAGCAAGTTTTTCAAATTGATCGGGGCTAATCAGGAGTTCACGTGGTTTGCTACCTTCAAAAGGTCCCACATAACCTAATTCATGCAAACGATCGATCATGCGTGCCGCCCGCGGATAACCTACAGTCAACTTCCGCTGCAAGAGAGAAACCGAGGCGTAACCGTTTTCAACCAAGACACGCAATGCTGGCATCAAGAGCTCATCTTCTTCTTCACCGGTCACAGCGGAAACATCTGTTCCGTCAGGATTCTCCAGTGCATCTGCTACCGATTCGTCATAATCACTCGGGTAATAATCTTTGATGAACTTAAGGACGCGCTCCACTTCAAGGTCGGATACGAAGGCTCCTTGCCCTCTCAGGGGCTTGGCAGCACTCTGGGGATAGTAGAGCATATCGCCTTTGCCGAGCAGCCTCTCAGCTCCTCCTGAGTCCAAAATGGTGCGGGAGTCAACGTGCGAGGTCACTGCGAAGGCAATACGCGAAGGAATGTTAGCCTTGATTACTCCGGTAATAACATCAACCGAAGGACGCTGGGTGGCGATCAAAACGTGAATGCCTGCAGCTCTAGCCTTAGCCATCAAACGAGAAATGGCACTTTCAACCTGCCGCGATGTGGTTGCCATCAGATCGGCTAACTCGTCGATAACGATCATGAGATAAGGCATCTTAGTTGGCTTTTCAAAATTGTCATCTTCTTCCGGACTTGGTTTAGCCCCATTAGCCAACTGCTTTTCAATCATGAGATTGTACGCTCTGATATCTCTGACAGTGTGTTCTGCGAAGAGCTTATAACGTTTTTCCATTTCTATAACAGCCCAGTTCAAGACACCGTAAGCCTTTTCGGGATCAGTCACCACGGGTTGTAATAAATGAGGGATGCCGTTATAAATATTCAGTTCAACTATCTTGGGATCAATCATCAGTAAACGCATTTCCTTAGGCGAATAGCGATAGAGCAGACTGATCAAGATGTTGTTAATACAAACAGATTTACCTGAACCGGTTGCACCGGCTATTAGCATGTGAGGCATCTTAGTTATGTCACAGAGAATGACTTCTCCACCTGCATCACGGCCTAAGGGCGTAACTAAGTGACCGTCGGTGTTTTTGTAGACAGGATCCTCCAAAAGACCACGTAGCAGTACCGGGTTGGTCTTACGATTCGGTATCTCTACACCGATAGCCGCTTTACCCGGAATCGGCGCTTCAATCCTGACTGAAGTAGCAGCGAGATTCAAGGCGATATCATCAGTCAGGTTTACGATCCTGCTGACCTTCACACCTGGTCCCGGAGACAATTCGTAGCGCGTAATTGTGGGTCCGGTTGTGTAATTGACGATTTTTGCTTCAATACCGAAACTTTCTAAGGTCTCTTCCAGTTTGCGTCCCTGACTGCTTATGTCCTGTATTTCCGCAGAGCTCTTGATTAGGGCTCTGTCCTCTCGCAAAAGCTTGAGAGGCGGCGCCTTGTACTCAGAGAAAAGATTAACCTGCTGCCTCTTCTTAGGCTGGATCTTGGCGGCTTGCTTGCCTTCAGCCGCTAACTGAGCGACTGCGGCATCAGTTCTGTCTTCCCACTTTTCACGTTCAGAGGTGAGATCTTCTTGTAAATTGCCCTTGCTTTCCAAAACAGCAGGACGGATCGAACTTGCAGCTGCACTTTCTGCAGCAACATTCTCTTCATCCGGAAACAAGAAAGGCTGACCGTTCTCTGTCGACACATCTATATTTTGGCTAGCAGGATAATCCGCAGGAGGTCGAGCAAAATCAAGACCCTTACCGTTTTCGCCATTGTTATCACTATTAAAAACAGGTTTCCCAAAAGGAGAATTATCCCAAATATCAATATTTGTTCTCTCATCACTGGCCGTGGCAGCTTCCAAAGCTGCAGTATCATCATCCATCCAACTGGGAAGAAGCGTCCCCTTCTTCGGAAGGTCGTCATCAGGACTTACTTCAAGATCATAATCTGCATTCACGCCAGCTTCAGCTTCCGCAGCCCCTCTTTCTTCCAAACGCAGTTGGCGCCGTTCAGAAAGACTGGCGAGATAGCGTGAGGGTGATAAGGAAAAACCGTAAATCAGACTGGAGATGATTAAACCGAAAATAATGACAGCAGCTCCGGGCACCGAGGCGATGTAGCTCAACGATTGTCCAATCAAACCGCCCAAAAGTCCGCCGCTTAAGCCACTACCATTAACTTGTATCGAAGGATCCACACCATGTGACCACAACACTGCAATGGCTCTAAATCCAGCCAAAGAAGGAGCTTCCCGCTCTGCAACTAGCAGTTTCAGATCACCTACACTGAGAGTGAATATGGAAAAAAGCGCGGCAATAAGTAGAACGCAAACAAACAAAGTTATAACACGTACACGAGAAATTTCTTTGCGACGCTCGAGCAGATACAAGAGAGCCCAGATTAAGAAAGCGACAGGAAGCCCGTAAGAAAAACTACCGAAGAAACCTTGTCCTAATAAGCGCAGCAGGTCTCCTAGACTTCCGAGGCTATTCTGCGGTCCATAAAAGGCAAGTCCGAGCAGCACAGCCAAGGAGAGATGGAATATTCCCAAGATGTCGCGAACCAGACGCGGAGATTCACTAATGTCGTTAGTTTTTTCTGCCATAAATATCTTTACAGTTCACCTTTCGCTCGCAAATAGGCCGTCTTCAAGATAGCAATAATAGTCTTTCCGTCACTAATTTGTCCAGACTCCACTTCTGCAATGGCGGTATCCAGAGCTATTTTCTCGACCGTGAGAAACTCTCCGTCATCCAGTTGCTGCTTGCCTTTTGTGAGGTTGGTAGCCAAATAGACAGAAATTAGTTCATCGGTATATCCGGGAGAAGGATAGAACTGTGTTAGGAGTTGCCAAGAATCTGCAATAAGCCCAACTTCTTCTAAGAGTTCGCGCCGTGCACACAGAAGAGGATTCTCCTCCCCTTCCAGCTTACCGGCTGGAATTTCCCGCAAAGGAGCCTGAGCACCGACTCGATATTGTTTAACCAAGTAGAGATCCTGATTCTCATCGAGAGCAAGAACGCAAGCACCTCCGGGATGGTGCACAATTTCGCGCTTAGATTTCCGTCCGTCCGGCAGCTGCACATCAAAGGTTTCAACCGTGAAGACTCTACCGATGAAGCGTAAGTCAGAAGACAGAGTTTCTTCGTGCAAAATTGGATGTTTCCTCTGTAACTTCAAGGGCTCAGAGTGCTCAAAAGGAGCAATAGCTTCCTCCGGCACCTGCGCAAATACTTCAGGCTTTCTTATCTGCGGTTTATCTTTAATCTGATCTTGATCCATACGTTTCCTCTTCAAACTTATGTATTCCTTTTTATTTCATTTACGGCCATCTGGTCTACTCGGTCATTCATCTCATGGTTTGAATGTCCCTTTACTTTAATCCAGCAGACTTGATGCCTCTCGTTTTCTTTCAGTAATTCCTTCCAAAGGTCAATATTACTCACTGCAGTGCCTGCAGCGTTTTTCCAACCATTACGTTGCCAGTTATCCAGCCATTTCTCATTAAAGGCCGAAACCAGATATGCGCTGTCGCTATAAAGATTAACTCGGCACGGACGCTTTAATTCGCGTAAGGCCATAAGAGCTGCACTAAGCTCCATCCGGTTATTAGTCGTCTGTTCCTCAAAGCCTGAGATTTCCTTCTCTACGCCTCGGAAACGGAGTATCGCCGCCCAACCACCTGGCCCTGGATTACCGGAGCAGGCGCCGTCTGTATATATCTCTACAATTGATAATTCGTTCTTTGATTTAATTTGCTCTTTACTTGCCATGTCGCTATTATACATGATATGATCTTCGCGTTGGCATTTTGATTTTACTACACAGGGGAGTGGCTCAACGGTAGAGCAACGGTCTCCAAAACCGTAGGTTGCGGGTTCGAATCCTGTCTCCCCTGCCAACCTAGAACGCAGTTATTGATACAATTACTTGTATTGGTAACTGCTTTCTTTTACTTTGAAGTTTTTTCTATTAGGATAGTGGAGCTTTTAGGCGGAAGAAATGAGCGAAAAAGAATTCAGTTTCTGCCGGGAATGGTAAGCGAAATCTCGCTGCCGTCCTTGAATCTGTAAAGCAAAGTGCTGTCGCTCTCAACCGTCACCGTGTCCACAGTACCCATCCAGAGCGTGTTGCTGAACTTTATGGGAAGGATATCCGAATCAAAGATGGCGAACATAAAGCCGCTCAGGATCGAGCTTTGATGATTTTTATCCTCTATGGCGAACTGTGTTTCCTCAAATTCAGCCTGCAAAGCCTCGTAACGGGAAACCTGCATGTCGTAGCGCTTTTGGTAATCTTCCTGATCAAGTGCCCGAGTGGCGTTCTCGTTTACAATCCGCGAGATCATCTCCGCCACCACTTCCATCTCCTGTGAAAGCTCCTGAAGCCTTGCTTCCTCTGTAGAACAATCCGTCAGTTCATCTTTTAGTTCCCGGCAGTGAATCAGCAGTTTTTCTTTATCGGCTAAAAGCAGGCTCAGAGCCTTGACAAAGGATTCTTGAATCTCCGCTTCGCAGAGGTGCGGCGTGCTGCATTTTTCTTCATGCTTAAACTTGTCATTACACTGCCAGACGATTCGCTTGTACTTTGTGTTTGAATGCCAGACCTTCGAGCCGTAGAAGGCTCCGCAATCACCACAGATGAGTTTGCTTGAATAAGGCGTGCTGTTGCTGTAATAAGTTTCTAAGCTTTCTCTTCTTGCGTATTCCGCCTGCACGAGGTCAAATTCGTCAGGATCAATGATTGCCGGATGGCTGTCCTCCACATAATATTGCCGGACTTCGCCTTCATTTACCTTTTGTTTCTTCGTGAGAAAATCCACTGTATATTTCTTTTGTAAGAGGGCGGAACCCCGATATTTTTCATTTCTTAAAATGCTGGCGACGGTGCCGCCATACCATTTTTCTTTGCCCGTCGGCGAGAGGATATTTTCTTCTTCGAGCCTTTTTGCGATGCCATACGGTGTCATGCCTTTCATGTACAATTGGTAGATATAGCGTACAATCTTCGCTTCCTCCGG
>DIRG01000042.1 GCA_002427475.1 Mageeibacillus sp. UBA5442 | reverse complement strand
AGCATAAGCAAGCGCCAGAATTAAAAGTGGTATCAGAAAAGCCAGAAAATTATTCTGCCAGCGCAATGATCGTTGTCTATGAGGTGGCGTATTCGCCTCCTCCTCTTCCGCAGCGTGTATTAACAAACCTTCTTCTAGGTTTTTGGCATCCGGACTGGTGCTCATCACATCTCCTCCATACTTTGATAATAGATAATATCAAATAAATATGCTCAAAAACATTATAAACATAAAGCAGGCGGACTTTTCACGAAAAAGTGCCGCCTGCCTGCATCTAAGATTAAAACTATGTTACTTTTTTTTCTTTTTCTTCTTGGCCTTGCTTTGTCTGATGGCGGCAATTATGCCTGCTACAAACCCGGCTACTTTTGCAGCCTGTGTACTCATGTTATCTGATTGACGAGCAGAGCTGCGACGACCTCTGTTCTGAATAAATCCCTTTACCGAATCAACCGCCCCGCTTACCTCACCGGTAAGGTGGCTGACGTCATCTAGTATGGCCGGCACAGATTCAGACATGCCATCGACCAAAGTCTGAACAGGGTCAATCAAACCGGGCAAAGCGTCCACTACTTCAGTAACAGGTTCACTCACATCATCAACGATTTTACTGATTTTCTTCATCGTCTTAATCAGATAGATTAAGAAAACGGCCAGTAAAATGATTGCGATTGCACCGAGAACGCCTAGAACAATACCCATGATATCGTTCGGAGTCATTACGTATTCAACAAGTAGAAATTGCATTGATTAATCCTTTCTACCACTTGGAGGACTTTCGAATTCGCTTATTTATTAAACTTCTTCTAGTTCCTCTACTGTATCCTCAACGTTCTCTTCGATGATGTCTTCTGCCTTCTTGATTTTGTGCTTAATCTCTTCGTATTTGTCTTTTACTTCTTTAGCAGCTTTCTTCGAGAGTTCCTTGGTCTTATCAGCGCCAACAACTGCTGTTTCCTTAATCTGCTCGCGAGTCTCATGACCGGATTGCGGTGCAAAGAGTAAACCTGCAGTAGCTCCTAAGGCGATACCGCCCAAAAAGCAAAAGAAAGATTTGTTGCGAGCCTTTGACTTACTTTCGACTCCTAAAAAGTCTAATATGTTTTCTACCATTTTAAGTGCTCCTTTCAAACGAATCTAGGTAATTTCGTTTATTATCTTTTGAGTTTATAGTATACAAGCAAAATTTTAGCTTGTCATGCCTGTAATAGTATTCAGCTATATTCGGTAACATACGCAGTTAAATGGCAGAGAAATAAAAAATGATGAGTAAGTCTGTAAGCCGGATTCTGTCGTGAACAACCATCTGTCTAGACTGATCGTTGCCGATCAATTCAAGCCACCTCCTCGGAACCTGCGGGCTACAGTTATTCCTCCACGGTGTTGCTCCGGATGGGGTTTGCAGGGCCAGGCTGTCTCCAACCTGCCGGTGAGCTCTTACCTCACCATTCCACCCTTACCGAATAATTCGGCGGTATTTTTCTGTTGCACTTTCCTTAAAGTCGCCTTCACCGGGCGTTACCCGGCATCCTTGCCCTATGGAGCCCGGACTTTCCTCACCGACAGTCTTTCGACTAGTCGCCGCGGTCGCTCAACTTACTCATCGAATAGTCAATTATAGTCTATTCCTGCATCAACTTCAATCCTCAAGTCAGGAAACACAGTATGCAGATGCGCAGACAAAAGGAGCATAACGTCTCGCTCCGACACGTCATGCCCTACTGCCAAGACATTAACTCCACGTGCTTCCAACATCAAAGCCACATGGTGCTTGATTTCTCCCGTAATCAACACATCTGACTTGATCTCTTCGAGTCGCTCAATGCAGCTCTCATCGAAGCTGCCCGGAAACAGTGAAATTCGACGCACCTGCCTATTGGTCGAGGTGAAGCGTTGGCAAGCAGGGATCTCCAAGCGCTGTGCAATCAATTCCGCAAATTCTAAGAAGGATTGCGGCTCTTTCAAATTAGCATATAAACCGTATCCATAATCAGGCCGCCCCTCAAGTGGCTGCAAAACCTGATACCCTACTTCATCTACATCAAGATCTAAGCTCAGCGTTAACGCAGCAGCAGTTCCATCAAGACAGCGATCCAAATTTGTATGAGCGCTATAAACTGAAATGTTATTGCGAATCAAATCCAGCTGCATCTTACCTTCCGGCGTCGCATCAGTCATTTCATGAATAGCATTAAAAAGCGGGGGATGATGTAAAAGCAGCAAATCGGCCTGGGTTTTTATTGCTTCTTCTACTATTTCCGGTCTCAAATCTAAGGCTAAAAAGACCCGTTTGATCTCAGCCTCGTAGGAGCCAAAGGCCAAGCCGGGATGATCCCATTCTTCCGCCAAATCTAGCGGTGCATAGGCTTCAATTACTTTTATTACATCCAAAGTGCTAGTCATCATACCCTCTTTCTAAAAAGGCGGTCCATTCCGCCGCCAGTCGAGCCCGCCTGGCGTCTCCCCTTCCCTCAAGTTCAAGGCGTTGTTTCAGCCGAGCTGCCCAGTCAAGAATTAGCTCATCCTCTTCGCTGTACTCTGGTCGATGCAAGCTCTCTTGCACCGCGAGAATCAACTGAGGACCGACATAAAGTTCGAGCTGACTGTAACGAGGAGGTTCATCATTAGTATTATCACATACGATTATGGTGTAAAAGCGTTCGGAATCCCACACCAAACATTCATGACTAAGATTTAATGAGAGTTTTTGCAGGCTCGAACGCAGTTCATACTGTTTTGTTTGCGGCTGCAAAATCATTCTAGCCGGGCGGCAAGTTGATTCACCATAAGCATTTTCTAATATCCGGGCTATGGTTTCTCCACCCATACCGCTGATAAGCACGATGTCGTCGGGGCGACATTCAACACCTTCTAAACCATCGGTTTGCAGAAAATTAATTCTTTCTGAGCCTTCCGGAAACAGAGTCTGACTGCGTTCTCGGGCGCGCTCTAATGGCCCGGCGTTTATATCAAGTAGTAAGACTTCATTGACGCTAGCTTGTGCCAGCAATTCCAACGGCACGCTGGCATGGTCGCAGCCTACATCAAGTAGACGCTTAGTCCCTGAAGGCACAAAGTCAGCTAACGCTTGAAGGCGCTGACTGACTTTGAGCGAAAAGGCTCGACTATTTTCTTGCGACTTAAGCTTAGTCGACATAATCCTTCAAACGCTTGCTCCGAGATGGGTGACGAATCTTACGCAGAGCTTTCGCCTCTATTTGGCGGATGCGCTCGCGGGTGACATCGAAGACCTTACCCACTTCTTCCAAGGTTCTCGTGCGCCCGTCTTTTAGACCGAAGCGCAGCTTGAGCACTTCTTCTTCGCGCGGCGACAGCTCGGATAATACATTTAACAACTCCTCTTTCAAGAGGGTGTTAGCTGCCTGCTCATCGGGCGAGGGTGCGTCTTCATCAGGTATAAAGTCTCCCAGCTGGCTGTCTTCTTCTTCGCCAATGGGCTTTTCCAGAGAAACAGGTGACTGTGATATCTTCATGATTTCGCGAATTTTCTCCGGTGTCAGTTCCATCTCAGCAGCCAACTCGTCTACCTCAGGTTCACGGCCGAGCTCCTGCACCAACTGACGTTGGATCCGGACCAGCTTGTTGATGGTCTCAATCATATGTACAGGAATGCGAATGGTTCTGGCCTGATCCGCGATGGCACGTGTGATGGCCTGGCGAATCCACCAAGTGGCGTAAGTGCTGAATTTGAAACCTTTTTTATAATCAAATTTGTCGACTGCTTTAATCAGGCCGAGGTTTCCTTCCTGAATTAGGTCAAGGAAGTGCATGCCACGTCCTGTGTAACGTTTGGCAATACTTACTACCAGCCTCAGGTTAGCTTCAGTAAGGTGCTGCTTGGCTTCCCAGTCACCTGCTTCCATTCTGGCACCAAGGTCTTTTTCTTCATCGGCGGTGAGCAGTTCTACCTGTCCTATTTCTTTCAGATACATACGTACTGGGTCGTCGACCATCATGGCATCATTGAATGCTTCTGCCATCTTG
>DIRG01000003.1 GCA_002427475.1 Mageeibacillus sp. UBA5442 | reverse complement strand
ATGGCCGGAGTCTTGAAGGAAGTTAAACGCCCGGTTCGGGGCACACGTGGCTTCGACTTTGCACAAGTGACTGCCGGAGGTATCAAGACTGCTGAGATTGACCCCGAAAGTTTAGAATCAAAAATATGTCCTTCTCTGTACCTTGTTGGCGAAATCTTAGATGTCAACGGTGACACCGGAGGCTATAATCTGCGCTGGGCTTTTTCATCTGCTTATGTCGCCGGAAAAAATGTAGCTAGCAGCCTTTTGGAGCGCAATTAGCTTGCAGTAAAAAGCGCTATATGCTAACATTCTCAAGGTAAGTCAATATTGCCGATTAGTGTAACGGTAGCACACCTGACTCTGACTCAGTATGTCCGGGTTCAAATCCTGGATCGGCAGCCAAAACGGAGGACGACGCTGTTGAATAATGGCTTCGTCCTTTCTTTCCATCTCGAGAACAACTTGCATTTAATCAGGGGGGAATAATGAGTAAAGGCAAGAGAAGAAGGCCGGTAAGACGCAAAAACTGGCTCAAAATTGGCATTATACTCGCAGCTATACCTATTTTAGTAGCTGTCGGAATCGTGCTGAAACCTTTTGTTATAGAACCATGGCTGGAAAGAAGAGCTGATCCGGGAATCGAAAATGTTTCCTCTGAACAGCCACTCGGCTATGTCTACGATAAATTGGGCAACAATAATATTATGCTGACGGAGTACAATCCTCCGGATGATTTTGATTATGATAATTGGGATGCGAGCTGGACCATTCCGGATACTGTTGACGGCTACAATGTGGTTGCACTGCGAGATATTTGTAGAGTCAGGCTGATGAGCGACAGAGACAGAGTGGAAGATTTTTTCTTTAGGTATCTGGAGCGCGTCATTGTCCCGGAATCGGTAACGATTATAGATCGCTATGCTTTCGCGGATCTCCCACTCTTGGAAAGTGTGGAAATTTCTGATTCTGTCACAGAAATCGGTAACTATGCCTTCTCAGGCTTGCCGTTACTGGAGACAATTGAGCTGCCCAATTCTCTTACGACCATCGGGGAGTATGCTTTCAGGTACAGCTATGCGCTGAGTACCATCGACATTCCTGATTCAGTTACTTCCATAGGAAAGGGCGCCTTTTACGGCTGTTTCTCCTTAAGCGATATTTCTCATTCGGTGAATGTCAGTGTCATTGAAGACTGGACCTATTCGAATTGCCACTCTCTGATTTCGATAGAAATTCCAAGCTCGATTAGCGAGATTGGTCTGTATGCCTTCGCAAATTCTGCCAATCTTGAAAACGTAAAGATGGCTGATTCTGTGAGCAAAATCGGCAGAAGAGCGTTCTCCGGCTGTTCAAATCTGAAGAGTGTCAGCTTTTCAAATTCTATTCAAAAAATCGAAGACTGGATGTTTGCGGACTGCTTTGCTCTAGAGACTGTTGATTTGCCCGATTCCTTAATTGAAATCGGCAGTAGCGCTTTCAGAAAAAGCCATAAGCTGGAGTATATCGATTTGCCTGATTCTTTAGAAATAATTGGAGATTCAGCTTTTGCCGATTGTATTTCTTTGAAAAGCGTCACAATTCCGGAACAGGTCAGCAAAATTGGCAGCTCTGCTTTCGCGCGTTGCACCTCTTTAGTTTCTATCGATATTCCTGCATCCGTGGTCGAGATTGACACAAATGCTTTCCGCTCCAGCGACAAGTTGGAGATTGTCCGCTTCGCAGGTTCAGAGGCCGAGTGGTTGGAATTGGGCGGTCCTAACTTGCTGCCGGCAAGTGTGGAAGTAGAATTTGGCAGCTGATCTTATTTTAGAACCGAATTCAAGAAAGGAACAATCTGTTTCTTTCTTGAGACGACGCCTTTTAGGAACATGCTGTTATTAGTAGTGCCGGTGTTAAATGCTTTGTTGACAGTGCCGCTTTCTTTCTCTGCAAATAAGATCTCTGAACCTTCACGCGCCGGGTCGGACACGATGATCATCAAGACTTGATACTCTTTGGCCTCTAGAGTTTCCTCGAGATAGGCGAGAAGATCTTCCCTGATTAGATCCAGCTCCTCCATATTGCTGGAGGTAATTTGTCCAATGCCGACCTTATGTCGATTGAGGAAGAATTCTTTGAAATCATAATTAAGGATTTCTTTGGGGCTCATGCTGATTATAGTTGACGAGCTGTCAAGCATTTTTTTAGAGAAATCCTCAAGATCCAAGCCGGCCACTTCTGCCATCTTCTCAGCCATATATTTGTCTTTGCCGGTGCTGGTCGGTGACTTGAAATACATCGTGTCAGAAATAATGGCTGCGCATAAAATACCTGCTATATTAGCTGAGGGTCTTATCTTGAAGTCCCGATACAATCCCGAAATGATGGTGGCGGTGCTGCCCACAGCTTCATTCTTAAAGTAGATGGGCGAGCCTGTCATGAGACCGCCGATGCGGTGATGATCGATTATTTCCAATATCTGCGCTTGCTCCAAGCCGTCGATGGATTGAGAGATTTCGTTGTGGTCGACGAGAATGACTCTTTTGTTGCTTTGACTGATGAGATGATAACGGGTAATGAAGCCCTGGACGACATTGTCGCTATCTACAACCGGATAAGCTCTGTGCCGCGACTGAAGCATTTCATCCTTGATCTCGTCTATATAGTCGTTAATTTGGAATGCGGCTAAGCTATCCTTGGCCATAACAAATTCGACCGGTATGCTCTGATTAAGCAAGAGGGCGGCCGTATAGGTGTCATGCATCGTTCTCATAATGATGCAGCCATGCTTTTCCGCCTTTTTAATTACATCTTCATAAACATGTCCGTCGCAGGTGACAATCAGGCAGTTTGCTCCTTCCGCAATGGACTTAAGTTGGCTATCCCTGCGGTTTCCAACCAGCACGATATCATTCTTCGCTACGAAAGGGGCCATTCCGTCAGGAGTCATGGCGGCGATAAGAGCGTTACCACTGGGGTTGAACTGTTCCTCAGAACCCACTAAAAGATAGGCACTCAGAGTTTTTAAGATATTTTTCAAGGGAGTGGCTTTAAGTGCTTCGACATTGCCTTGGATATCCATGAAGCGGCTGGTGATGTCGGAGAGCGTCACGATGCCTAAGAGTTTATTCTCCTCATCCACTACAGCAGCTACCTTGATATTAGTGCTTTTAGTTTTGTCCCAGGCTGTCCGCAAGGATAATTGGGGACTCAGGTGCTCGACTTTATCAATATTCAAGTCGGAAATCTGAGTTCTGATAGTTGGGAGGTAATCGGGAGCATCGACATTGAAGTAATCGAGTACAAATTCCGTTTCCTTATTAATCTTGCCTAGTCGGATCGCTTTGGCTCTATGTCCCTGTGCTTTTTTTAACTCAGCATAAGCGATGGCCGAACAAATTGAGTCTGTATCGGGATTCTTGTGTCCAAAAATATAAATGAGTGCATCCTTCTTCATAAACAAAATCCTATACTGATTTTCGATGATTCAATCGAAACTACTGTTGTTAGTACCTAGTATAAGGGAGAAATATCAAAATAGAAATCACTAAGTCGTCGACGAAAATTAAATTTGGGTAAAAAAAGCCTCCGCTCAGAGGAACGGAGGCATTAGACTTCATTGTTTTACATATCTAGGATTTGGTCCAGACTGCGTATTGATCCGGAGCAAGGATTCCTTGGTAGTCTTCATTGTAAAAAACCACAGTCTCGCGGGTGTTCTCGAGGTTTATCTCTGAGTCGGAGCGATCGAAATGATGCCAGAAATATCGGAGCTGATCAAAGCTGTCTAAATCCGTATCCAACACTCTTTCAATGGCCTGCACCCTACCTTCGCTACTGGTGATAAGGCCTTCTTTTTCAGCAATTGCCGCGCCTGCTAAGATTACATCCGCATGCATCAGAGTAGGGGATTGCTTCGTAGCTTGTACAGCAAGGAAATTCAGCTGTGCAGCATATTCTTCCGGCAAATCACTATCGCCAAAGAGCAATAGGCCCTTAATCTGTCCGCTTTCAATGTCTTTTAGCAGTTCTTCGCGGCTGCCTCTCACACCCATATCATAAAGACCCTGGGAGTTTGCATTGGCCTTGAGCTGGATCAGCCCTTGACCCGTGGAGCCGAAGTGTCCGCTCTCCTGAGCAATTGCGAGCAGTTTGCTTTCTTCTTCATAACTGACAGCGTCCTTATCGTAGACGAGGAGTGCACGTTTAGCTTTGCGATAGTGCTGACCCAGTTCGGAAGTGGGCCCGCTGAACTCAGTTAATAAGGCGAGAAGATCGTCACCTTTGAGCAGCTCTGTGGTCCACTTATCCATCAGGGTATCCTGTGTATTAATGATGCCCAGCTGTAGGCCTTCTTTCATCGCATGGCGGATCTTTGTCGCCATCATGGGATGGGACTGCAAGAGATCTCCGCCTACGACGATAAGAAGATCAGTGGAGTAGACTTCGTTAAAGGTATTAGGTGAGCTGTCGCTGCCAAGTAGTTCTTCTAAAGCACTCTTTTTATAGTCCAAACTGTAGAGTTTGGTATCTCCGAGATAAGACTCAGTAAAAGAGCGGATCAGGGCGATTTCTTCCAGTGTGTATTCGTCAGAAATTGAAACCGCTAGTTTGTCTGCTCCTTCTACTGTCAAGAGAGCCTGGGCACCACGTGTGAAGGAAAGGCTGGCTTCATCGAAGCTCGCTTCTTCCAATACTCCGTCATGGCGCACCATGTGACGTCTGACGCGGTTTTCGTTCGCGGGTAGGAATCTATCCAGCTCGAAGCGACCCTTTTCGCAGAGTAGACCGCCGGAGACAGCACAGTTTTCAACCGGCAAAGCCCTCAGCAACATGTCGCCGGTGCTTTCCAGGATTTGTGAACAGCCAAAGGAGCAGCCGGCACAGGTAGTAAACGTGTGGACACTGTCGAGAGGTACTTGTTTGTGTACGGGACGACGTTCCTGCAAGGCTCCTACCGGGCACAGCTCGACACACTGCCCGCAAGAGATGCAGTTGGTATCCTGCAAACGACGATGAGCGGCCGGTAGCATGCGGGATTCAAAACCGCGATCAGCCAGGCCCAAAGCGTAGACACCCATGACTTCATCACAGACGCGCACACACATTCCGCAGAGAACACACTTGTTAGGATCTATCAAAATATAAGGATGATCATTGTCATGATCGAAATCACTCATCTCACCGGCGAAACGCTCCGGCTCAACATCGTAACGGTTGAACTGATCAAAGAGGTCGCACTCGAAGTAGTCCATGCAGCCGCATTCGAGACAGCGGTCGCCTTCGTACTGCGCTTGTACTTCCGTATATCCTGCTGCGATCTCATGGAAATTATCGTGACGATCGGCAGGGGACATGTGCTCCATTTTTGCGCTCTCGGCTTCAGTGAAGGTTTCGAGCAGCTCTTCTCGTGTGACATCTGTACGCACGACATGATAGTCAGGAACATAATTAACTTCTTTACCGTTAAGGTAATTCGAGATCACGTAAGAAGCATGCTTGGCATCAGCTATCGCTTGAATAGCAATTTTGTAGCCGTTGTCAATTACGTCACCGCCGGCAAAGACTCCCGGCAGGGATGTCCGGTAAGTGGCCTTATCGATATCAATCAGGCCCCAACGGTCAGTGGCGATGTCTTCCAAACCGGCCAAGTTTGTTCTCTGTCCGGTGGCTACAATTAAGCTGTCCAAGTTTAATTCAGTAAGCTCGCCTTCGATCGCTTCAATCTTGCTGCGCTCTCCCGGATTTGCTGGTGGGATGGCGCGCATATTCTGCAGCGTAATGCCCTGAAGCTGTCCATCTTGGCCCTTCAAGGAGACAGGAGTCACTAAGAACTTAAACTGAATGCCTTCTTCTTCGGCTTCGATAATTTCAATCTCTTCAGCTGGCATGTCGGCTTTGGTTCGGCGATACAGGACGGTGACTTCTTCTGCGCCCATACGGATGGCTGTACGAGCAGCGTCCATAGCTGTGTTGCCGCCGCCGATGACTGCTACTTTCTTGCCTAGGTGTAGTGGTCGTCCGACACAGAAATCATAGAGGAAATCAATGCCACCGTACACGCCCGCAAGGTCTTCTCCCTCAATACCCAGAGGGATGCTCTGCCACATGCCGACTGCGACATAAACGGCATCAAAGTTTTCACGCAGGTAGTCCAAAGAAAGGTCTCGGCCAATTCTTGTGTTAGGCACGAGTGTAGCTCCCATATCGGCGATCAGCTGCGCTTCCTGATAAATAATGTCATTAGGTAGCCTATACATAGGAATGCCGTAGCGCATCATGCCGCCGAATTCAGGATTTTCGTCATAGACAGTAACATCGTGTCCCTCACGCAGGAGGAAGTATGCGGCTGAAAGTCCTGAAGGACCGCCGCCGACAATGGCTACGTGTTTTCCTGTCCAAGGCTTTTGCTCCGGTCGGTAAGGAGATCCGGAATTGAGATCACGGTCCGCCACGAAACGCTTGAGATAGTTAATTTCAATGTCATCGTCAATCAAGGCGCGACGACAGGCTGTTTGGCACGGATGCGGGCAGATGCGACCAATAGACGCCGGAAGAGGTAGATCCTCTTTGATCAGGCGCAATGCAGCATCGTACTCTTCGTTGCCACAGAGACCGACATAGCCTTGGATATCTAAATTATCAGGACAGGTGAGGGAACAGGGTGCTTTACAGTCACCAGTATGGTTAGTAATGAAAAGTTCCAAGGCAGTTTTGCGAGATTCGGTGACTCGCTCAGTGCGTGTGTGTATGACCATCTTATCGCTAGCAGGTGTGGAACAGGCACGTACAAGTTTGTTATTGCCTTCAACTTCCACGACACACATGCCGCAGGAACCATAGCTTTCCAGCTTGTCATCCTGACAAAGCGTCGGAATATAGATGTCATTATCGCGAGCTATTTGGAAAATGGTGAGGCCTTGTTCTGCCTCGAAGCTGCGGCCATTTATCGTAACATTTATTCTTGCCATAGATAGGCTCCTTCCAAGAGATCAATCGCATCGAAATTACACTTCTCAAAGCAAATACCACATTTTGTACACATATCCTGATCGATAATGTGATCCTCTTTCAATGCGCCTGAGATAGCGCCGACAGGGCAGTTGCGGGCACAGATTGTACAGCCGGTACACTTTTCATTTATATGATAATGAATCAAAGGCTGACACACTTTGGCCGGGCATCTACCATCCAAATGCGCTTCGTACTCATCACGGAAATATTTCATAGTCGTCAAGACCGGGTTAGGTGCTGTCTGGCCGAGACCACAGAGTGAACCTTCCATGACCTTAGGGCAAATTTCCTCGAGTAGTTCGAGATCGTCTGCACGCCCGTCACCGGAGGTTATGCGTTCCAGTATCTCTAGAATACGCTTGGTTCCCAGTCTGCAATATGTGCATTTTCCGCAAGATTCTTCACAGGTGAAGTCTAAGAAAAAGCGGGCCATCTCAACCATACAGGTGCTGTCGTCCATGACAACCATTCCGCCTGAACCGACAATGGCGCCGGTTTTGACGATGTTTTCATAATCAACCGGTGTGTCCATCATAGAGGCCGGGATACAGCCGCCGGAAGGACCGCCCATCTGGACGCCCTTCAGTTGACGGTCATCGATGATGCCGCCACCGATATCGTAGATAATTTCTTTCAGTGGTGTTCCCATGGGGATTTCCACTAAGCCGCCTTTTTTGATTTTACCTGTCAGGGCAAAAACCTTAGTGCCCGGACTTCTTTCAGTACCGTATTTGGTGAAGGCCTCAGGACCCTTGGCGATTATATAAGGTACGTTGGCTAAGGTCTCAACGTTATTGATATTGGTAGGGCTTTTGAAATATCCGCGTTCGGCAGGGAAGGGTGGCTTGAGTCTGGGCATGCCGCGTTCGCCTTCCAGCGAGGCGATCAAGGCTGTTTCTTCACCACAGACAAAAGCTCCGGCACCTGCACGGATGATCATTTCAAAATTAAGACCTTTGACTCCGAGGACGTTCTTACCGATGTAGCCGCGCTCTCTGGCTTGTTCAATGGCAATTTTTAAGCGCTTGATTGCGAGAGGGTATTCTGCTCGCACGTAGATCATGCAAGTTTCTGCACCTATCGCATAAGCTCCAATCAGCATGCCTTCCAAGAGTGCATGAGGGTCGCCTTCAAGAATGCTGCGGTCCATGAATGCTCCGGGGTCGCCCTCGTCAGCATTACAGATCATATATTTTTCATTTCCGGCAGCGTTTCTGGCAGCGTTCCATTTAAACCAAGCGGGGAAACCTGCGCCACCACGGCCGCGTAAACCGGATTCTTTAATTACTCCAATTACTTCTTCCGGCGTCATTTCTTTCACGCAACGCTCCAAAGCGGTATAACCGCCGCTGGCTATGTAATCATCAATGCATTCAGGATTGATCACGCCGCAGTTGCGTAATACGATGCGTACCTGTTTGCCCAGAATGCGCTCATCGTCCTCGGCGATTCTGAATTGATCACAAGCATCCTCATCAAAGTGTTCCAGGATAGTATCCAGGTCCTTTAGCTTGACTTGGGTAAAGCGATGCAACTGTCCGCAGTCGTCATAAATATCGACAATCGGCTCGAGATAACACATTCCGACACAGCCGGTGATTTCCAGCACGGTGTCGGAGCCGAGGTCTCTGGATTTTAGTTCTTTTACTAGACTATCTGCTCCAGCAGCAAGTCCACAGCTGCCGGCGCCAACAACTACTCTCATTAATTACTCCTTATATGTTGAGACCATGATCGCGAAGGATCGGAGGTGGTGTGCGAATTTATCGAATAAACGTTAAGACTAAGCATCTGCTTCCTTTCGCAGTTTGCGCAAAATCTTACGCACTGAATCGGAGGTCAGACTTGCGTAGGTCTCTCCGTCAATCATCATTACGGGGGCAAGTGAACAGCAACCCAAGCAGGCCACTGTCAGTAAGGTGAAGACACCGTCTTCCGTAGTTTCACCGTTTTCAATCTGCAACTCATCCTCTATCGCTTGTTGAACACGATCAGCTCCCATGACATGGCAGGCTGTGCCTTGACAGAACATGATGAGGTGTTTGCCGACCGGATTCATACGAAATTGCGTATAGAAGGTGGCAACGCCATAGAGTTTGGCTAGAGGTTCGTTGCTTACTTCAGAGATTTTCTCCAGCACTTCTAAAGGCAGGTAACCGTATATTTCCTGAGCTTCCTGCAATATAGCTATAGCACTGCCTCTGAGACCGCTGTTTTTCTCCAGAACCGGATCAAGAAGACTAAGATCCAGTTTTTCTTCAATGCTTACGTTTTGTTGGCTCATGTATGATTTTTCCCTTCTTTGTATAGAAAAGCCCTCTGAGAGCTGAATGTACGTTAATCGACTAATACTTTCTTAAGCTCGGCGAAATGTGGTAGCCCATCCTCTTCACTGCGTTCGGTTGCTCCCTGTATCAGAGGCAAACTGTAGTCGATAAATGGCTGAAGCACGAAATTTCCGGCCTCGTTAATCCACTCGTCCGGAAGTGTCTTTTCCAGATTTGCACAGGCTTCAAGAGGCACACGGATCATCTTGATCTCGTAGGGATCGTCGGATACGCGCTCAAATCCGATCATGAAATCGCTGTGGCCTTCCAGAGCGTATTCCAGAGCGGTTTCTCCAGCCGCATAAGCTTCCTTGACGTCGATCGGTGAAGCGATATGGGCGGCGCAGCGTTGCAGCAAGGAGAACTCAATGGCGCGGACTTTGACGCCGAACTTATCCTTGACAAAAGAGGCCAGCATATCGGCAGCTCCGCCGAGTTGCTTGTGCCCGAAGGCATCCGTCTGCAAGTTGTTGTCGGCAAACATTTCCGGTATAAATCTGCCGTTTTCGTCATGGCAGCCTTCGGAAACGCAAACCATTACGTCGCCTTTTTCCTCATAGACAGCGCGCACGTCGCGTTCAAACTGTTCCAACGTGAAGGCTCTTTCCGGCAGATAAATCAGATCCGGACCGGCGCCTTTATGCGCAGCTAAAACAGAAGCAGCTGCCAGCCAGCCGGCATGACGCCCCATTACTTCGACAATGATAATTTGCGGGTAATTGTAGACTTGTGAGTCCAATTTGACTTCCATGAAACTGGTAGCCACATATTTTGCCGCCGAGCCGAAGCCGGGGCAATGGTCGGTTCCGCAGAGGTCATTGTCGATTGTTTTGGGAATGCCGACCACTCGGCACTCATAGTCCTCTCTTTGCATGAACTGACTTATTTTGTGACAAGTATCCATGGTGTCATTGCCACCGTTATAGAAAAAGTAGCGGATATTATGTTTCTTAAATATTTCGAGGATGCGATAATAATCGCTATCATCTTCATCGAAATCAGCAAGTTTATGTCGGCAGGATCCGAAGATGGAAGAAGGTGTCTGAGTAAGCAGTTTCAGCTCCTCAGGATCTTCCTGTCGAATGTCGAAAAGCCGATCATTCAAAATTCCGACAATTCCGTGTTCAGCGGCATAGACTTCTCCAATGGCCGGGCTGGCCAAAGCCGAGCTCAGCAAGCCGGCAGCGCTTGAATTAATGACAGCAGTCGGTCCTCCTGATTGTCCAAAGACAAGATTTCCTTTTAGCATTTCTTACTCCTTTATTAAATGTCAATCCGTTTATGCGAATTTCCGTAACTATTATAACGTTTTATGACTGAAAACGCGACACCTT
>DIRG01000030.1 GCA_002427475.1 Mageeibacillus sp. UBA5442 | reverse complement strand
TCAGCGTAAGAGATTTGAGTCTTTATTATGGTGACTTTCAGGCTTTGCGGAATATAAATATTGACATTAAACAACGCAGCATAACTGCTTTTATCGGTCCTTCTGGTTGTGGCAAGTCGACTTTATTGCGCTGCTTTAACCGCATGAATGACTTGATTGAGAGCAGCAGGGTTGAAGGACAGATCATTTGGAACGGCCAGGATATAAACAGCCCGGATACTGATGTTGTCAAACTAAGGACTGAAGTAGGCATGGTCTTCCAGCAGCCTAACCCGTTCCCGAAGAGCATCTTTGACAACGTAGCCTATGGCCTCGTTTGCCAAGGTGTGAAAAACAAGTCCGTTCTGCGTCAAGTAGTAGAGGAGTCGCTCAAGAAAGCAGCTCTCTGGGATGAAGTAAAAGACCATCTGAAGCGCGATGCCGGCAGTTTGTCCGGTGGTCAGCAGCAAAGGCTGTGTATAGCACGGGCCATAGCCCTTTCGCCGCAGATTATTCTGATGGATGAGCCGACTTCGGCCTTGGACCCCATAGCCACTTCGCGCATTGAAGATTTAATAACAGAATTAAAAAACGAATACACAATTATCATCGTCACTCACTCTATGAGTCAGGCCGCACGAGTCAGCGACGAAACTGCTTTTTTCCTACTAGGAGACCTGATAGAATTTGATACAAATGACGTAATCTTTCAGAATCCCGGCGATTCCCGTACAGAAGATTACATCAGTGGGAAATTTGGTTGATATCACAATTTATTGCTTAGAAAGGTCTGACATATGATCTACCGCAAAGAATTTAGAGAAGAAATGGACAGGTTACATCGCGAAATAATCCGGATGGGTTATTTGGTTGAAGATGCCTTTCAAAAGAGCGTCAATGCCCTAATCAATGATGACATCGCGCTAGCGGAAGAAATCAAGGCTGCAGACGACGAGATCGATCAGCTGGAACGCGACATTACGCAAGCCTGTATCCGCACAATAGCCAGGCAAAAACCGGTAGCCAGTGACCTGCGCGACATAGCCGCTATCATGAAACTGGTGACTGATCTGGAGCGCATTGCCGATCACGCTGAGGATATTTCGGATCATGTCATCCACATGCATGATAAGCGTGGTGATCTGAGTATTCCTACAGACATTGTCATTATGAGCGATCTCGTCAAAAGCATGTTGAATGGCGCGCTGGACGCTTATGTTAGCCGTGACCTTGATCTTGCTTACAAAATTATTCGCTTGGACGATAAATCCGACGATCTGGCAGAGAAGTTAATGTCAGACTTGAGTAAGGAAATGCGCGGCGTGCATGAGTCGCTTTTACCCGTCTATATTGACCTTATTCTTATCACCAGCCACTTTGAAAGAGCAGCCGATCATGCTCAGAATGTGGCCGAATGGATTGTCTACTACATCGAAGGGAAATACGCTTACGATTTAGAGGCCGGACCTAGTGGTGCTAGGCGAGATGTAGACAACAAGAAAGATTGAAAATGAATAATAACGATCCACATATAGTCTATTTGGTTGAAGATGATAATTCGATTCGAGAATTATTGGTTTTTAATTTACGCAATGAAGGCTATGATGTGCGCGCCTTTGCTTCCGGGAAAATGATGTTTTCAAATCTGCATATGTTGGAAGCTGAGGCTTTTGTCAGCCTGTTTATTTTGGATATTTTGCTTCCGGATATGGATGGCTACGATATTTTACTGCGCTTGCGACAAGATCAGCGCTTTGAGCTCAGCGCCTTCTTAATGCTGACTGCCTTGTCTGCTGAGAAGGATAAACTCAAGGGATTTGCCGAAGGGGCCGATGATTATTTGACTAAGCCATTCAGCATGCGCGAATTTTTAGCACGTGTGAATGCTCTCATCGCTCGCAGTGAGCAACGGCTTGTCTTACTGGGAAAGCGCGAAGCAGAGGAAACGGCGCAGACAAGCGTAAAACTCACTCACGGTCCACTAAGTATTGATGCTGATATAAGGCGAGTTTTTGTCGGCGACAATGAAGTTTTCTTGACCAAGTTAGAGTTTGATTTGCTACATTTCCTGCTTCAACATCCGGAACACGTCATGACGCGCGATAAGCTGCTCGAACATGTATGGGGTTTTGACTATGTGGGGGAGACGAGGACAGTCGATGTCCACGTTCGCAATCTGCGCCGCAAGCTAGAAGAAGCCGGACTCAAAGACGAATTGATTGAAACCGTACGCGGCGTTGGCTACCGTCTAAAGGCTTAAACAGATGAAGAGACGTTACTTTATTTTAATCACCTTTGGCTTGCTGATCCTTGCCTTAGGTCTGGGTAGCTGGATTGCACTGCGTGAGGCAAGAGAACTCAGTCTCAGTTCCACCCTCGACTATGCGGAGTCTACAACCGCTTGGCTGAAAGACGAATACAGCGCAAGGACGGACTGGCCTGAAGCCGCAGCCAACGTGACCGCAGCTTACGAGAAACTGGGCATCCCTCTCAGTATCAGTATTCTGACGACAGAGGGCACAGTAGTTTATGAGAACGGCGTCGATAGCGGAACCCAAGCGTACAGATACTTAGATCCTGAATTTCAAAAACTCATTCAAGAAGGTGAAGATAATATTGAAATCCGGCGTTCGAACTATTTCGAGCGCGATCTCCTTTATTTTGCAAGCAGCTTTGCAGAGGAAGGCTACTATCTTCGTGTCGGACTGCCGGTCGACGCGGGCAGCAACAGCCTTCTCACGGTGACCTGGACCGTCGTTATCATATCGCTGATTGTGCTTGTGCTGTTCGCTTTAGCTGTTTCTAGTTTTTTAAAAGGCTTACGCAAGCCCTTGGTTCAGTTAACCGAAAGAGTTGAAAGCTTGCAAAGAGGCGAGTTTTCCATCCAGGCAGACACAGATACTTCCTTTGAGCAAATTAATAAACTTTGCAGTGCCTACAATGAGACAGCTTCGGCTTTGAAGACAAAGCAGGATAGCCTGCTTGATAGCAAGAAATTCCTCAATGTCCTCATCGACAGCTTGAGCGAACCTTTAGTTGTCTGCAACAGGCATGGCGATGTTACCTTTATCAATAGCAGGGCCATGGAAGTTTTCCAACGCTTTATCGACCCTACTGAAAGAAGCTATCCGCTGTATTTCCTGATTCACAGTGAGGAAATCTCGGATCAGGTTTTGGCAGTTCTAGACAGTGGTTTGAATGAAAAGATCGACACCAAGCTACAGACCGCTGATGGCGTGCGCGATTTCTCACTGATTATTTCACCCTTCCAAGGAGATCAGGTGGCTATTGTCTTCCACGATCGCACGACTGAAGTGCAAGCTGAGCAGTTCCGCTCAGAATTCGTTTCTAATGTCACCCATGAGCTGCGTACTCCGCTGACTTCCATCCGAGGTTTTATTGATACCATCAAAAACAATCCTGATATCAGCAGAGAGCAGCAAGTCAGATTTTTCGAGTTGATGGATGTAGAGGCCTTGCGCCTGGAGAGATTGATTCGGGATCTTCTCTCTCTCTCTGACATTGAAGAATCAGATACCACTGATTCCTATTTTTATTTCGACTTGGATCAGCTCTTGCTGGAGGTCAAGGAACAGATGGCGCAGGTTGCTGCTGAAAAGCAGATCAGCCTCAACGTTCAAAGCGGCGGCAGCTACCAGATCAAAGCTGACCGGGATCGCATTAAGCAGATATTGCTTAATCTCATTGACAACGCGATCGCGTATAACCGCGAAGATGGACATGTAAACGTTTCTTATAGGGTAGAGCCTGATATGACTGTTGCCGGCAAGAAAAAAGGTAGCACGCGACAAGCCTTGCTCTTGCAAGTGGCGGATGACGGCATCGGCTTGAAAGCTGACGACCAAATCAGAATCTTTGAGCGCTTCTACCGGGCGGACAAAGGACGCTCCGGCGGCGGGACAGGACTCGGTCTTTCCATTGTCAAGCATATCGTGCGCCTCTATGACGGCGAAATTGATTTGCAGAGCAAGTGGGGGCAAGGATCTACTTTTACAATCAAACTTTTATTGGAAGTTAAGCAATAAG
>DIRG01000034.1:1669-3652 GCA_002427475.1 Mageeibacillus sp. UBA5442 | reverse complement strand
CAATTTTCCGAGCAAAAAGAACTTTGGCAAACGGCTAAATCTGAAGCTGAACGAGTAGCTTCCCATGTAAACCGCAGTCAAATTGCTCTCCATTCACTGGAAGATAGTCAGCAAAAAACCGGTCATGAACTTCTACGTCAACTGTCTCGTTATGCAGAAATTGATGATTTAAGCGATGCCGACCACGTGTTGACTGCACTTCGCAATCAAAGACAGACTGTCACTTCTTATGATGAAGCGGTTTCAGAATTCTTACGCCAGATCGCTGATGTGCGCAAAGGCAGAACCGATGAAGACATGATGAGTGAATACGAGAAAGCCTGCGCAGAACTTTACGGTGACCTGCTGACTGCAGACGATGTCAGCGATAGCCAAAACCTGAATGTCCGCTCTCAGGCTTTAAAGTTTGACGAAAACCGCGCGCGAAGGATCGAAATCGAAAGAGTGGACTTGGGACAGAGTCTAAGCAGACTTAAACAGCAGTTGCAGCAGGCTAAGTCAAGCTTAGAGGGAAAAGAAGAAATTCTCACACAAGTGCCAGCGCTCAAACGGAGACGAGACTACCTGGAGCAAAATTTATGGCAGGAGATCAACGATATTGAACTGTTCGATCTGGCGATAAGCATGCTCGAGCATTTGTACGAACTCTGGCGAGATCTTCCCCTGAAACGCGTGCGCAACTTGACTGTCGAATACAGTAGGCGTCTTCAAGGACTAAAGATGCTTGATCCCGAAGTCAACGACTACATGGTAGAAGAACAACGTGGCATCCGGAGAGGGGAGCTGGATAGGTTTAAATCAGCTAAGACACGGGAAAAGGAGTTGGCCTTGATTGATAATTCGCCCTCTGACATTGTCTATCTCGCTTTCCGCATGGCATTAATCGACAGCAGCAGTAAGGATCAAGCGCCACCCTTGTTTATTTTCGATTTGCCTTTTCTCAGTTCTTTCAGCAGAGTAAGTGAATTCTTAAACCTGCTGGAAGAACGCATGTTGGGACTTTCCGCACAGTCGGTCCTTTTTACATCTAATAATCTTTTAATTGATGCTGCTGCAGAACGACAGATTCCCATACATGAAATTTCATGTTCCTGAATTAGTTAATGTACAAAGAAAGCTTTGTAAAAAATAGAAAAACACATGCTATGCAAAATATGGAGGAGGTTTTTGGATGAGTCAAACAATGTATGCACTGGTCAAGCCGGAGCGCAAACCCGGCCTTGAGCTGCGAGAGGTTCCGATACCTGAATGCAGCCCAATTGATGTGAAAATTAAAATTAGAAAAACAGCTATATGTGGTACAGATCTCCATATTTATAACTGGGATGAATGGTCGCAGAGGAATATCGCGCCACCGCTCGTGATCGGCCACGAATATGTAGGAGAGGTGGTCGAGGTCGGCTCTATGGTCTCGACAATAGAAGTAGGTGACCTGGTTTCAGGTGAGGGACATATAGTCTGCGGAGTATGTCGCAATTGTCGTGCCGGACGCCGGGTGCTGTGCCCTAACACCAAAGGTGTCGGTGTCAATCGCGACGGTGCCTTTGCGGAGTACATAGTCATTCCGGAACAAAACGTAGTGAAGATTCTCTCGGGAGTTCCCGAAGACATAGTCGCTATGTTTGATCCCTTCGGCAATGCCGTCTACACAGCTCTCATGTTCCCCTTGGTCGGTGAAGATGTCTTAGTAACGGGTGCCGGACCGATCGGGATTATGGCAGCGGCAGTTGCGCGTTTTTGCGGGGCCAGAAACGTTGTATTGACAGATATTATGCCGGAACGACTCGAATTAGCACATGAAGTCGTGCCTGACATTAGAACCGTAGATACTAGTAAGGAAGACCTGAAAAGCCTCATGCCGGAACTGAGGATGACAGAAGGTTTTGATATCGGTCTTGAAATGTCCGGATCCGCCATAGCTTTGAACGAGATGATCGATACCATGATAACAGGCGGCAAAATTGCCATGCTGGGCTTTCAAAA
>DIRG01000034.1:538-1442 GCA_002427475.1 Mageeibacillus sp. UBA5442 | reverse complement strand
CGAGGAGTTTACGGGCGTGACATGTTTGAAACGTGGTACAAGATGATGGCTTTAGTTCAAGCCGGCCTCGATCTGTCGCCACTTATTACACACCGCTTCGATTTTCGCGATTATGAAAAAGGCTTCGCCGCCATGAACAGTGGTAAGTCGGGCAAGGTCTTACTTGATTGGACCGCCGCCAGATAAGATTCAGAATGATGTGAAAGGATTTCTTATGAAAAAGGGATTAAAAATAATTCAAGATAATTTAAATGAACTGAAGGCATCCGGCCTCTACAGTGAAGAGCGCATTTTGACCGTGCCGCAAGGCAGCGTGATTGACACAACTGAAACTAAGGGTGTCATTAATATGTGCGCCAACAACTATCTCGGTTTGTCCAACGATCCCGAGTTGATACAAGCCGCTAAAGAGAGTTATGATCGCTGGGGCTACGGCTTGTCGTCAGTACGCTTTATCTGCGGTACTCAGGAACAGCATAAGGAGCTGGAAGCGGAATTGGCGAAATTCTTCGGTTTCGAAGACAGCATTCTCTATTCATCTTGTTTTGATGCTAATGGCGGCCTGTTTGGCACCTTGCTCACCGAAGAAGATGCAATAATTTCTGACGAGCTCAATCATGCCAGTATTATTGACGGCGTTAGGCTCTCGAAGGCTAAACGCTATCGCTATAACAATAACGATATGGAGCATTTGGAAGAGTGTTTGAAAGAGGCAGAAGCTGATGGGGCCCGTATCAAGTTGATTGCCACGGACGGCGTTTTCTCAATGGACGGCATCATCGCGGACTTGAAATCGATCTGCGACCTGGCGGACAAGTACGATGCTTTGGTGATGGTGGATGACTCGCACGCCTCAGGCTTTATTGGCAAGAAGGGGAGAGGTACTCCTGAATTCTGTGATGTC
>DIRG01000034.1:0-204 GCA_002427475.1 Mageeibacillus sp. UBA5442 | reverse complement strand
AGTCTTGGAAATGATTCAACGCGACAGCTTCCTCATTGATCGTGTCAATGCGAATACAGAATATTTCCGTAAGGAGATCGTGGCTTTAGGCTTGGACGTTATTGAAGGGAGCCATCCCATTGTTCCCGTGATGGTTTATGACGCGAAAAAGGCCTTGGATGTCGCCGAATTCATGCTAGAGAAGGGCATCTACGTCGTGGCTTT
>DIRG01000041.1 GCA_002427475.1 Mageeibacillus sp. UBA5442 | reverse complement strand
TCCCACTCAATTGTGCCCGGTGGTTTCGGGGTGACATCATAAAGGACGCGGTTGATCCCGGGAACTTCACTCGTGATTCTCTGGGTCAGACGCTCCAGTAATTCGTAGGGGAGAGGTTCCACTGTCGCGGTCATGGCATCGACGCTGTTGACTGCGCGGATTATGCAGGGCCACTCGTAGCTGCGTTCTTTATTGCGCATGCCGGTAGAGCGAATGTCCGGAACCACGGTGAAGTACTGCCAGACCTTTTTGTCCAGATCGGCTTTAGCAAACTCCTCGCGCAAGATAGCATCGGATTCACGTACCGCCTCGAGGCGATCGCGCGTGATTGCTCCGATGCAGCGCACGGCTAGGCCGGGACCGGGGAAGGGTTGGCGGTTAACCAGATCGGCCGGGACTCCCAAAGCAAAACCGCAACTACGTACTTCGTCCTTGAACAAAGTCTTCAATGGTTCCAGCAGCTTAAACTGCATATCTTCAGGTAAAGCGCCGACGTTGTGATGGCTCTTAACCTTTTTGGCTGTTTTGGTGCCAGATTCGATAATGTCCGGATAAATGGTGCCTTGAGCTAAGAAGTCGATGTTGTCTAAGTGGCTGGTCTCTTCTTGGAAGACGTAGATAAACTCGTTGCCGATGATTTTGCGCTTTTCCTCGGGATCAGAAACGCCTTCGAGTTTCGTCAAGAAGCGTTCTGAAGCATCCACATAAATTAGCTGGCCGGGAAACTGTTCGCCGAAAAGTTCATGAATCTGTTCGGATTCATTCTTGCGCATGAGTCCGGTATTCACGTGAATCATAGTCAGCTGATCGCCGATGGCACGGCCCAAGAGTGCAGCTAGGACAGTGGAATCTACACCGCCGGAGAGGGCTAGCAGCACCTTCTTGTCGGCGACTTCTTCTCTAATCTCAGCTATCTTCCACTGCAGGAAGTTTTCGATCGTCCAGTTCGGGGTCGCCTTACAGCGTTCGAAGATGAATTCGCGCAAGAGCTTGGCTCGTTCGTGGGCATCGGTGGGTAGGTTGGGATGATCGTCATAACCTGTGTGGAGAACCGGCAGATCGAGCGCCATTATCGCTGCCGACGGTTCGATCTCAACGCCATCAACTAGGCGATTGGGGCCGCCATTGATGATCACGCCGCGCACATCTGTTAGTGCTTCCACTTCGGCCTCTGTCATGTCGTGAGGGTGAACTTCGCTGTAAACGAGGTAGCGTCGCAATTCGCGTGCCAGCTCGGCGTTTTTGCTGCCGCCCAAATCAATAATCAGAATTTTATCTACTTGCATATGAACTCCTCTTTTTTATGACAAAAAAGAAGCTGCCATTTAGACAGCTTCCTTTATTTTCAAATCATCGAACTGTACTTGGTACATTCCGGCGTATTCTCCGTTTTTAGCAATCAGCTCAGTGTGTGTGCCGCGCTCACTAATGCCTTCATCGGCTAAGACCAGAATCTCGTCGGCATTACGCACGGTGGAAAGGCGGTGAGCGATTACGATTGTGGTACGATCTTGCGATAGACGGTCAAGTGATTCCTGGACGGCGCGTTCGCTGACGTTGTCGAGCGAGGAAGTGGCCTCGTCGAGGATCAGGATCGGTGGATTGCGCAGGAAAGCTCTGGCGATTGAAATGCGTTGTTTTTCACCACCGGAAAAACGCACGCCGCGTTCGCCGACTACTGTGTCGTAGCCTTTTGATAAGCTCATGATGAAATCATGAATATTGGCCTGCTTGGCAGCTGCGACAATCTGCTCGTCGGTGGCGTCGTACTGACCATAGGCGATGTTGTCGCGCACGGTGCTGTTGAAGAGATAGACATCTTGTTGCACCATGGCGATGTTGTCGCGCAAGGAGCGCAAGGTCATATCGCGGATATCAACGCCGTCGATCGTGATGGAACCTTCATCCACTTCGTAGAAGCGCGGAATCAGGGAGCAGATAGTGGATTTGCCGACGCCGGAAGGGCCGACGAGAGCAACTGATTGTTTGGCTTTTATATCCAATGAAAAATCTTTCAGAACACTTTCATCGGCATCCTTATAGGTGAAGGTAACGTTTTCAAACTTGATGTTACCGCGGAGGAGGCCGACGTCAATTGCACCTGGCAGATCTTTGATCTCGGGCTCGGTATCCAGAATCTGGCACATACGGATAAAACCGGTCATGCCTTGCTGTAGCTGCTCGTTGAACTGAATCAGCGTGCGCACCGGTTGCAGGAACATATTGATGTAGAGGACGAAGAGGTAGAGGTCGCCCGGGTTTAGCGTGCCCCTGATCACATAAAAACCACCGGCGACGATCGTGACTACGTAGAGCAGACCCTGAAGGAAACCGTTGGTCGAGTGGTAGGTGCCCATGACCGTGTACATGTTCTTTTTGGATTGATAAAACTCCTGATTTCCCTCGTGGAACTTGTTCAGCTCTACTTCTTCCTGCGAGTAGGACTGGACCGTGCGGATGCCGGAGAGACTGTCGTTGACAATGGCGTTGACGTTGGCGATCTTGACGCGGTTGTCCATGAAAGAACGGAACATTTTTTTCCTATAGAAAAAGGTGAACGCTCCCATGAAGACGGTGAAGATCAGGAGGACTAGGGTCAGCCCAACGTGGGTGTTCATCAGGATGACGAAGGCGCCGACGATCTTGATTAGTGAGATCAGCAGGTTTTCGGGGCCGTGGTGAGCCAGTTCCGTGATATCCTGCAGGTCAGTGATGATGCGCGAGACCATCTGGCCCGTACTGGTTTCATCAAAGAAGGAGAAGGATAGTTTCTCCATATGCGTGAAGAGATCTTGCCGCATATCTCGTTCGATTCGAGCTCCTAGTATGTGCCCCCAAGACGTAACGAATTTCGTGGCTAAGGCCTCGACTACGTAAAGAGCCAGCATGATTATGCCTGCCGGGATTAGAATCGACATGATGCGCTCGCCATCGCTTAGCGTGAAGACTTCGTTGATCAGGGTGCGCATGATCCAAGGGAAGGCCAGGCCGGTCGCACCTATTACCATCGCAAAGAACATGTCCGCTGCGAAAAGTCCTTTATAAGATTTGTAGTAATTGATGAAGCGCGGCAAATATGAGATAAAATTTTTCTGCTTAGTTTCTTTTTTTTCCATGAGCATATTATAGCCAAAATTACGTATTGTGCTAGGTCAGAAGTGACCGAATAGCGGCGATTCTCAGTATTCGCTGAGGAGGAGGTCGGCTTTGTTCTAAATCTTCGTTTAAAATGATGGTAGAATTATAAAAACGCCGCAGGAAGTCTAGTTTTTTGTAAGGATTTAGGCAGAAAAAAGAAAAGGGGAAGCATGAAAAACGATCGCTTTTATAGCTTTATCAAGGAGATGGAAGAACTACTCACGCCGGACTCAGTTCATGTCTGCGATGGCAGTGAAGAAGAAAATCAGAGGCTACTTGAGATGGAGGTTGAGCGCGGCGCGGCCGTGAAGCTTAATCCGGAAAAGCGTCCCAAGTCATATCTCTTTCGTAGTGACCCCAGCGATGTGGCGCGCGTGGAGGACCGCACCTTCATTTCTTCGGAGAGGGAAGAGGATGCCGGACCGACTAACAACTGGGTAGATCCGCGGGAGCTGAAGCCGAAAATGCTCGATCTTTTCCGTGGGTCCATGAAGGGGCGCGTGATGTACGTCATTCCTTTCTGTATGGGGCCGCTGGATTCGCCTTTTTCTAAATTAGCCGTGCAAATAACGGACAGCCCGTACGTGGTCACAAACATGCGGATTATGACGCGCATGGGTACGGAAGTGCTGGAACGCTTGGACGGGGATGTGGAGTTCGTGCCGTGTTTGCATTCAGTGGGCGCTCCGCTCGAAGAGGGCGAGGAGGACGTTTCTTGGCCCTGCGCACCGATGGAAGATAAATACATTAGTCATTTCCCGGAGACACGTGAGATCTGGTCTTACGGTTCCGGTTACGGCGGCAACGCCTTATTGGGCAAAAAATGCCTAGCTTTGCGCATCGCCTCCGCGATCGCGCGCGATGAAGGCTGGCTCGCCGAGCATATGCTCATTTTGAAATTAACCTCGCCGGAGGGCAAGGTTTTTCACGTTTGCGGAGCTTTCCCCTCGGCTAGCGGGAAGACCAATCTCGCCATGCTAGTGCCGACGATCCCCGGCTGGAAAGTAGAGACGGTCGGTGACGACATCTCCTGGATGCGCTTCGGCGAAGACGGCAGGCTGTATGCGGTCAATCCGGAAGCGGGCTTTTTCGGGGTTGCGCCGGGTACCAGCTGGAAATCTAATCCGGCGGCTATGGCCAGTGTGGAAAAAAACACTATCTTCACTAATGTCGCCTTGACCGATGACGGCGATGTCTACTGGGAAGGTATCGGCTACGATGCCCCCGATCATCTAATTGACTGGCAGGGCAATGACTGGACTCCCGCTTCGGACAAAAAGGCGGCTCACCCTAACGCCCGTTTTACCACTCCCGCCGTGCAAGCTCCCACCATCGCCGATGATTGGGAAGCACCTCAGGGCGTGCCGATCGATGCTATTTTGGTGGGCGGCCGCAGAGCGCACACTGTACCTCTGATTCATCAAAGCTTTGACTGGCAGCATGGTGTTTTCCTGGGAGCCACCATGGGTTCGGAAATCACTGCAGCCATCATCTCCGACAAAATCGGGCAGGTGAGGCGCGATCCTTTTGCAATGCTGCCCTTTATCGGCTATCACGTAGGCGATTATCTGCAGCACTGGCTTGATCTGGGTGCTAAGGCTGATGCGGAAAAGCTGCCCAAGATTTTCTCCGTCAACTGGTTCCGCCGCGATGAAGACGGCAAGTTCCTCTGGCCCGGCTTTGGCGAAAACAGTCGCGTCTTGGCTTGGGTAGTGGGGCGCTGCGAAGGTACTGCGGACGCCAAGGAGACCGCCATCGGTTATATGCCGCGGGCTGAAGATCTGAATCTGGAAGGGCTGGAGATAGATCAGGCGGACTTGGAAGAAGTTCTGAAGGTTGATCCGGAGGCGTGGAAACAGGAAAGCGAGCAGATCGAAGAACATCTTACGAGCTACGGCGAGAGATTGCCGCGTGAGCTTTTGCAGGAATTGGAAGATCTGCAGAAGAGGCTGGCGGAGTAGGAAGCGGTGCAGGGGTGCCGGGGGCGGATTTGCCGGCCGATACGACCGCAGGTGGAATCTTCAATTTAAGTAAGTTATCAATAATTAGGTATCCGGAGGCTGACGCTTCCGGATACGAAACTAGACTAAAAGTGAGGCGACTATGGACAAGCGTGAACGTGACGAACTGCTCCAGTCGGGTAGTATAGACAACAGAATATATCTGGAAGAGCTGAGGCAAAAGGAAGAAAAATTTATGCCTACAGTTGAGTCTTCTTTGCGCAAGAAGATCATTACGGTGCCGGATGTTATCTACAAAGCTTCGGGCTTGTTGCTAATGAGGCGCAGAATCAAGTCGCTCATTTTCACGACGGATATTTCTATTATGCGCAACAATAATGCCAATGCATTGATGGTGGTGTATCCCTTTACGCCCGAACTCGTTATTACGCAGGCAGCTATTTCGGTGGCCAATGTGCCGGTCTTTGCCGGTGTCGGCGGCGGCACTACGACAGGGAAGCGCTCCATCGGCATCGCTTTCCAAGCCGAGCTCTTGGGGGCGGCGGCCGTGGTCGTCAACAGTCCCACGCCCAATACAGTGATAAAAAATATGAGCAACACGGTTGACATTCCGGTGGTGGCGACAGTTGCTTCTCCCTATGATGATATTGCCGGAAAAGTCGAAGCCGGAGCCAAGATCCTTAATATTTCCGGAGCTAGAGGCACCCCCGAGCTGGTGAAAATGGCTCGGGAGATTGTAGGGCCTGAGTATCCGATCATAGCTACGGGAGGACCGACGGAGAAGTCTATCCTTGATACAATCCAAGCCGGGGCCAACGCCATTACGTATACTCCGCCGACCGCAGCTGAAATTTTCGCGGAATCAATGCTTACTTATCGCAACGAATCAGAGAAGAAAGCTCGAGCAGCGAGGTTCGAGTAAAGAAGTTGATTTTCGTGCCAGTCACGAAAATTAACCAAGGGAGAAAGATCATGAGCGAAAAAGTTTTAATGCCTGCTGAAGATGATAGATTCAATTACAAGGAGATCCGCAGCGACCGCAAATCCGGAGTGCTCTTACATATAACGAGCTTACCCTCGCCCTACGGCATCGGCACTATGGGCGCAGCGGCCCGCGATTTTATAGATTTCCTAGCGGAG
>DIRG01000099.1 GCA_002427475.1 Mageeibacillus sp. UBA5442 | reverse complement strand
AAGCTCTTCCTGAAGATGTGATTGAAGTGCACCTGACTTTTGCCGGAGAGGGTAACGAGCGGCAGATTGACTTGAAATTTCCGCAAGCAAGATCTGCGGAAGCTAGTAGAGATGAGGCTAAAGATGATAATTCTCGCAAGTGACACCTCCGGAAAGTCCATTTCCGTCGCCTTAAGCAAAGAGGGGACTGTCGTCGAAGAAATCTCAGGCCAAGACACAATGCAGCATGCCAGCAGCCTACTGCCGGCTATAAATCAGATATTGCAAAATAATGACTTGAGCATAGCGGATATTGACCTTTTTGCGACGACTACCGGACCGGGCTCCTTTACCGGGATTCGCATAGGTCTTAGTGCGGTGATGGGGTTGGCTTATGGCACTGGCAAAAGAGTCTACGGCGTTTCCTCGCTGGCGACCTTGGCTGCCGCTATCGCTGACGCTGCTTTGCTTGTGGCTCCGGTTGTGGATGCGCGTGGTGGGCGCGTCTATTCAGGCCTTTATCTCAAGGGAGAAAGTTTGATTGAGGAAAGACCTCGTGAGATAAGTGCCTTTCTCGAAACGCTGGTGGACAAATTCCCACAGGATGAAAAGATCGTTTTCGTGGGCGATGGCAGTCCTTTGATCCAAGAATATCTTGACGAACAGGAGCAAGAGCATCCTCTCAATGTTGCCGAAGAACGTTTTGTTTTCGCAGAACCCGAGAAGAATAATATCAGTGCAGCAGAGATAGCTCTCTTGGCGCAGGCGGCTTACTTGCGAGGTGAGAGCTTTCCTGCAGCCCATGAGCTCGAAGCCAACTATGGCATTGAATCTTCAGCTAAGCGTAACCTGAAAAAAAAGGGGGACAAATAGATGCCGTATCCTCTGGAAATCAGGCGTGCAAATAAGGCTGACGTGGAGAGCGTTTTTGAGATCGAGGCAGCGGTGCAGAAGGTTCCTTGGGAGAAAAGAGCGTTTACAGATATGCAGGGAGACGAAGATCTTTATTTCTTTGTTGCTGTGGACAACGCATCCCGCCCCGTAGCCTTTATAATCGGCATGCACACAGACGACTTTTTGGAGATTCTCAACTTCGCTGTGACCCCCGACTTTCAAGGGCAGGGCATAGGCTCTTGGCTTTTCGAATACGCATTGCATGAGGCGGCTGCGGCAGGTATCGAGTCAGTCCGTTTAGAGGTCAGAGAAGGGAACGTTCCGGCTATTGCGCTATACAAAGCTCACGGTCTGGAAACAGTGGGCATGCGCAGGGGCTATTATAGTGATAATGGTGAAAATGCTCTGCTCATGTCAGGGCTAATTTCGTCAGTTTAGTAAATTAGCAATAAAATTTAAAAAAATAAGATAAAGCATGTGAAATGTATTCATTGACATTAATTCGACTTGCTGACTATACTTTATGATAGGTCGAAAATCTGTTACGATACAGGAAATGTTGAGCTTCACCAGAAGCTAACGGAGGAAATTTTATGATATCAAGGGAAGTGTGTTTTGCGTGTGACGAAGAGACGCACATGAAGTCAATTGCATTATTGATTCAAAAGGCCTCAAATTTTGAATCCAGCATTTACATTGAAAAGAATGATCGTCGCGCAAACGCAAAGAGCTTGCTTGGAGTGATGTCATTAGGTATTGACAGTGGTGATCAGCTGAAAGTCATCGCCGAAGGCGAAGATGAGGAAGCTGCAGTAGAAGTCATCGTTGATTACATGCTGGACACCACGAAAGAACTCTAACAAATCTATTAGTAATGAATCTCAGTACATTCTCAGATTCATACAAACCACTTATACAAACATATACTATCCATCCGGACTTAAGAGGACTGCCACGATACTGCAGTCCTCTTCCCACCGGTCGAAGCAAATAGACAGAGGAGTCAAGTGATGCAGCACAGCTCAGAACAGCAGCGCTCATTTGAAGTTAGACTGAATTTAGTTCCTGAAGAACCCGGCGTTTACTTGATGAAAGACGACACGGGTTCTATTATTTATGTCGGAAAAGCCCTCTCCTTGCGCAGCCGGCTCAGATCTTATTTCACAGCCAAACCCGACGGTAATGCCAAAGTTCAAGCTATGATCAATCGGATTGCAGACTTCGAGATCATAGTCTGTTCGACAGAGCTTGAAGCTCTCATCCTAGAAGCAAATTTAATCAAAGAACATAAGCCGCGCTACAATATTCTTTTGCGTGATGACAAAGAGTATCCCTACATCCGTGTCACCTTACAAGACGCTTTCCCCAAAGTAGAGAAGTCTTTCCACATCGAAGACGACGTTAAAGAAGGTGCGCGCTACTTTGGCCCTTGGTTAAGCGGTGATATCAGTCGCGCACTCGACGCTCTGCAGAGTATTTACCCACTCAGAACCTGTAATCGTGACTTGCCACGCGACATTGGCAAGAAACGTCCCTGCCTCAATTATTATATTGGCAGATGTTTAGGCCCTTGCGCCGGGAAGGTGTCGCAAGAGGAATACGGAGAGATGGTAGCAGATGTTATCCGCTTCCTCGAAGGACGATATGGCGAACTGACCCAGAACCTGAAGGCTCAGATGGACGCAGCTAGCGAAGCTCTTGAGTTCGAGCGTGCTGCATCTTTGCGAGAGAAATGGCAGGCTCTCCGCCGCTTGGAAGAAAAGCAGCATATTGTCGATCCACAGGGTGGAGACTACGATGCTCTGGCTTTGGAGCGCAACGGTAGTGATATCTCCTTGCAAAAGCTGGAAGTCCGAGAAGGGCGCGTGACCGGTAACGTTTACCGCTTTGCTGAAGACTCCGGTGAAGATGACGGCACTTATCTGGAGGTTTTCCTGCGCTCCGTTTATGAACAAGGCGGAGAGATTCCACCTTTGATACTGACAAGCGCAGAAATAAGTGACGCTGATTTGTTAGCTGAATATCTTTCAGCTTTACGAGGTGGTAAAGTCAGCTTGCATGTACCTAAGCGCGGAGCAAAGAAGGCAACAATCGACCTTGCAGCCAAAAATGCCAAGTGGTCCCTCATGCGCCATACCTTAATGGGCGGTAAGTCTGCTCAAGACTTAGAAATAACCTTGCGGACCTTGTCTGAATATGCCGGCTGCAAAGGTTATCCTCAGCGCATTGAGGCCTATGATATTTCCTCTTCTACTGCGGAAGAAAGAACCGGAGCCATGGTCGTTTTCCGCGACGGCAGACCGGAGCGGAAATCATATCGCCACTTTACTATCAAAAGCTTTGAAGGCATCGATGATTATCGTGCCATGCGTGAGTTGATTGAACGCAGGTTGCGACATCTATCGGACGAGAACGTCGACAGCAGACCTGATATAGTACTTATTGATGGCGGTCAGGGCCATGTTAATGCGGTTAAGGATTTGCTCGATGACGCAGGTATCACGGTAGCAGGCATCGTCAAAGATACGAGGCATCGCACACGAGCATTAGTTACTAGTGACGGCAATACGATTGAGTTGTCGCGCGCCGCTGAAGGAGAAGATGCGGATGAAAGGGCCATTCGTCTAGGCGTTTTGCGTCTATTGACCGCATTACAGGATGAAGCCCACCGCTTTGCTAACCGTTTGCGCAACAAGCAGGAACATAAACGCCGGATGCAATATAAGCTTGAAAGCATCCCCGGGATCGGTCCCGCTCGCCGCAAACTCTTGCTCAAAGAATTCGGTTCTCTTAAGAGGTTGTCCGAGGCCAGCTTGGAAGATTTAAAGGCGGTCAAATCCTTGCCCGAAGAAGTAGCTGAAGCAGTTTATTTGCATTATCATCCTGAGGAGATTTGAAGTGAAATTATTTGCCTTATCTGATCTTCATTTAGCTCATGTCGTCGACAAACCGATGACAGTGTTTGGTGATAAGTGGAAAAACCACACTCTCTTGATCGAGGAGTTCTGGCACGAGCTGGTGTCAGATGATGACGTGGTAATTCTCGGTGGCGATATTTCTTGGGCTAAAAACCTGGATGAGGCTTTACCTGATCTTCAGTTTATAGATCGTCTTCCTGGACAGAAAATTCTTCTGCGTGGCAATCACGATTACTGGTGGACGAGTTTGAAAAAGATGTACGAGCTCTGTGAGCAGGAAGACATGAACACAATTCATTTCTTGCGAAACAACGCTCTGCGTTTCGGTTCTTTTCTTATTGGCGGGAGTCGTGGTTGGCTCTTACCTAGCGATGATGAGTTCACAGGTCAGGATCAGAAAATATTTGACAGGGAACTAATCCGCATGCAACTTTCCCTCGATGAGATGAAAGCACAAATAAAAAGAGGTAATGGTGGGCTGACACCTGTATTCGTGATGCATTATCCTCCTATTTCACCGAACGGAGAGGGCAGCGCCATGTCCGAACTCTTAAGCCAAGCGGAGATCCCACTGTGCGTGTTCGGCCATATACATCATAAATTGCCTTATTATTTGACTTCACCGTTGCTTGACCAAGTACGTTACGTTTTAACGTCTGCCGACCAAGTAAACTTTAAGCCAGTTTTACTCGGTGAAGATGGAATAATTTCAGATTTTGATAACACTATAAGTACCGACTAAAGGGCTAGGGAAGGACGAATTATGTTAAATAGTATGACCGGCTACGGTTCCGGTTCAGCCGAAAGCAAAGATCTCTCAGTATCAATTGAAATAAAATCAGTAAATCACCGCTTTCTTGATGTTTCTGTGCGGATGCCGCGCAGTTTTTTGCGCTTTGAAAATAGCTTGCGTACTCAAGTGCAAGAGCGTATCAAACGCGGCAAGGTTGATGTGTTTGTTACTTTGCAACAGCTCGAGTCCAGTGGCCGCAAGGTCAAATTGGATCGTCCTTTGGCGAAATCTTACTTCGAGGCCGTGACAGAATTGGCTGACCTGAGTGGGGCGGACAATTATGAAGCCTTAAGTGTTCTGAGCAGATTTGGAGATATTTTTGTCGAAGTTGATGATCCCCTAGATGAAGAACTCATCAGCGATATCTTGAGCCGGGCGATGACCTCCGCACTGACACAGTTGGAAGAAGCTCGTCAATTAGAAGGCAGCAGGCTGACACACGATTTACTGCAGAAGACAGACGATTTGGAAGAAGAATGGAAGAGAATTGAAGAGCTGTCACCGCTAGTTCTTAATCATTATCGTGAAAGGCTACTCGCGCGAGCGGAGGAGCTTTTGGCTGAGGAGCGACAGGAGTGGTACGATGACCAGCGCCTTTTCGCTGAGACCGCTATTTTCGCAGACAAAGCTGCTATCGATGAAGAGTTGACGCGTCTGAGATGCCACTTGCTCTCGCTAAGAGAA
>DIRG01000075.1:21375-21796 GCA_002427475.1 Mageeibacillus sp. UBA5442 | reverse complement strand
AGGGGTGAAGAATTTCCATATTTACCCGGAATTCATTGTTGAACCTATTTCCGGTGAATACCAGATGATCGGACTGGTTAACGTTGACAGTGACTATAAACTGTCGCAGCTGAACAAACTGCTGTCCACAGATGTGAGTGCGGTTTTTAGGGAAGAAGAAGAATAATTCATGCCGGAAGAAGCGGTAGTAGCAGAGGGTGTTCCTCAGATGGAGACTACTGAAAAAGACTTGGTGATGCCGGAGGGTTTGGCTGCTGTTTTGAAAGCACGTGATCGTCGCGATGCCAAACGCCGCGCATTGCTGGCAGAAAGCGGCGGCTGTGTCTTGACTGTTACTCTTCTGATGCCCGGTGAAGTAAAGACGAATAATTTGTCGCGTGCTTTCCTGCGCGAGTACTGCTCTTATCTACGCAAGCAGCTG
>DIRG01000075.1:20792-21171 GCA_002427475.1 Mageeibacillus sp. UBA5442 | reverse complement strand
ATGAAGAAGCATTAGCTGATTCAGGCGGCGATGCCTATTTTTTTGCCTTTGCTCCCTCTACAAAGCCGGAACGGCTGAAGCGTTTCGCTATTCTTATGGAAGAAGAATGTGAGTGGGCGCGTGTGCTCGATCTTGATTTATACGTTTCAGCTGAAGAGGAGATGTCGCGTGCTACGCTGGAGTGGCCGCAACGTCGCTGTCTGATCTGCTCAGAGACGGCTCATGCCTGTAGCCGCTCGCGTCGCCATGATGTTCTTGAGCTTCAGGAAAAAGTACGCAGCTTTCAGATTGAAGGGCTGCTGCAGCTTGTATCAGAGCGCATGCAGAGTGCTGCCATTGCTGCTGCTGTGATGGAGGTTTTGGTTACGCCTAAGCCGGG
>DIRG01000075.1:0-20475 GCA_002427475.1 Mageeibacillus sp. UBA5442 | reverse complement strand
CGGCTCGTCTGATCGTGCAGCTGAATTGCAGAGACTGGGGCTCAGAGCGGAGCGCCGCATGTTTGCCGCTACCGAGGCTGTAAATACGCAAAAAGGCTTCATCTACCTCAGCGGCATTACCCTGGCAGCGGCTGCTACTCTAGTGCTTGATCCGAACTTGCTGGCGACTTTTGAGGAAGTTGATGAAGCTCTGATTATAAAACGCTGGCAGGATGAGATAAGTCGCTGGACCTTGCTGGTGTCGCAAGCTCCGGCTGCAACGGGAAATCAGGCTAGTACGGACTCTCGAAAAATTCAGGACGTTTCCGCCGAAGCCGAGGAGACGACAGGGGAGAGCTTAAACCGCTTACATGGTATTAGCGGAGTTCGCGGGGAAGCCGCTTCCGGTCTTAAAAGTGTATTTGACTTAGCTTTGCCTTTTTATCGTGCTTTGCGCCGGAGGTCAATTAGTAAAAACGACGCGGCAGCTATTACCCTCCTGCTCTTGCTAGCTGCAGTAGAGGATACAACCTTAATCAAGCGCGCCGGCCTGCAGGAAGCCTGTAATATTCGTGAGGAGATTGCGGAGTTCTTTACCACTATGGCTCAGACTGCAGCCGTTTGTCCTTCTGAGCTTGCTTGGCGTTCGGGCGGAAACGAGCGAGGACTTAAGTACATAGATCAAGTCGCAGAGAAGGCGCTCTCACCTTTGTGTTTGGATCAGATCGCGGAGCAGCGAGACAGCGTCATTTCCTATATCGAACTGTGGTCCGACTTATTTCGGCAGCGGGGGTATAGTGGCGGCGGGGCTGCAGATCTTCTTGCTGTCACCCTTCTTGTGCTAAAATTATTGCTTGATATCTGATTGACGGAGATATGAATTAAGGATCAGCTTAGGGAGATGTGACATGGGTTTGTTTTCTAAAATATCGAAAATTTTTACTGCTGACTGGGGCACCTTGTTTCGCTCAACCCGGCAGCTGCGCAAAGATTCGGGGCGTGGGTTTTTTGACCTTCTTCTTGACCAAAGCCGCATGTTCAGTCGGGGTGGTTATACTTGGGCTGAATACTCTCTCTACGAATTTGATCGCATCCGCGATCCGCACTTGCGGGCTACTTTTGGATCGGAATATTACGATAATAAGCTTATAGTTCGTAGCAGTTCAACTGCAGCATCGCAGGATCTTTTTACTGACAAATCTAAGTTTAATAAAATTTTCCGTGAGTATTTGGGTCGGGAATATCTGGACCTGAGCACGGCAACGGAAGCGGATTTCAGAGATTTCGTCAGTAGGAATAAGGTCTTTTTTGCTAAAATTCCGACGGGTCACGGTGGTGACGGAGTCAGGCGCATTTCGCTTGACGCAGGTTCTGACCTGACACAAACCTATCAGGAACTCTTGGAACAGGGGCTAACTGTTCTAGAAGAAGAGATCATAATGCACGAGGGTATGAAAGCTGTTTCACCAACCTCTCTGTGTAGTTTGCGTATCGGAACTGTCCTTCAAGAGGATGGCAGTGTCGAGATACTTTATATGCGCCTGCGCACAGCCATGAAGGATCCGGTAGTAGACAATATATCGCGCGGCGGCGGCTTTTCTAAAATCTCGGATGATGGTGTGCTGCTGAATCCTTGTGTGACTTTCAAACCCTACCGACGCTATGTCACACATCACCCTATAACGGGTACGGAATTTGTGGGCTTCAAGCTGCCAATGTTTGATCAGGTGCAGGGATATGTGCGCGAACTAGCTCAACTTGTGCCTGAACAAAGGTACGTTGGCTGGGATATCGCTTTGACTGAGAAGGGACCTGTAGTTATTGAGGGCAACGAAAAACCTTCGCTCTACATGTATCAGGCAGCTCAGTTTTTCCCGGACGATGTCGGCCCTAGGGCAAATCTGGAAAAGGTCTTTGGTATTTCATTACCAGCTCCAAAACTCTAGGTCGACAGCTGTAAAGCTGCTGTGGTAGCTCTTTGAGCTAATAAAGAAGCAGGTTTTCACTAAACGATAATAAAGCAAACTCTAGAGGGCGAATTTAGTCAAAAACATAACGTTAGGAAACTTATATACTTGGCAGCAAGAAAAGCGTTTGAGAATTTCGAGGTCGTGAATTCGGCTTTGAAATTCTTCTATTTTGTAAAGGTTTATCGTTTTTAGTGTCGAGTTCATAAATTCGACGTATTTGACATTAGCTTGTAATGAAATCGAGAGGCCTTTTTATTGCAGACGAAGTTAAGAGCTGCTATACTTTTAAAAACTGGACCGGTGTTTAAATGCTTGTCCGGTCTGGATTCGAGGTTGAGATGGCTTTACATCAGAGACATAAAGAAGATCCCTTTGAGACATACGACTTAGGCAGGAAAAAGAAGCCTGCCCGCCATATGAAACGCAAGTTGCGCGGCTTTTTCTCATCATCTTTTAGTGGTGGGAAATGGGCTTCGGTGGCTTTGCCTATTATCGCGTTTGTACTCTTGGTATCAGTTTTCGTAGTTAAAATTGTCACAGATTCACGTTCAGTTTCAGATGAACAGTTCCGTAATGAAAACCCACTTGAAGTTAAAGAGAATATCGCTCGTATTCAGCGCGATATCGATTCCATGCCCGAAATTGAAGAAGTGGATGAGACCGAACCCACTGAAACTGAAGTTATAACTGAGACTACTACAACAGAAACAAAACCTGCACCGCAGGCACCGAGTGCCGTGGTCATGACTCCTGAGACTAGCGGAGCGATCGCAGTCAAGGAATACGTTTACGTCGCCACCAGCGTGGTTAATGTGCGCGAGGATGCCTCCACTGATTCCGAGCTTGTAGGTCAAGTCTTGTTTAATCAGAAGTTGGAGAAGCTCGGCAGCAAAGGCGATTTTTATCAGATTAAAACCGAGAATGGAATTGAAGGTTATGTCCATCAAGATTTAGTTTCTTCAGAACTGTCTGAAGCTATTGTTCCCGGCATGCAAATGTATGTCCAGGTGGGACAGGCTTACATTCGTTCCGGCGGTGGAACAGGTCACGATATAGTTGGCTTTGGATTCAAAGGCACTCCTTTGACTGTCCTTGAAGCAGGATCTGAATGGTCCTTGATCCAAACCGATACTGGACTCAAAGGCTATATGTTGAATGAGCTTTTTGGACCGCGTAAGGTTGAGCGTACACGAACAACTATTGAAACAAATGCTATACGTTATGTTGATTATGACGTTGTCTATATGCGCGAAAGAGCAACCGTTGATTCTGAGCAAATTGCTGCATTATCAATGGATGAGAGAGTAGTACAGTTATCTACTGACGGCAGCTGGTCAAAGGTGGAAACATCTGATGGAATTCAGGGCTATGTCCGCAACGATCTATTGCGTGAAAGCGCACCTGTAACGCCATTTGCAACCACAAACCGTAATCAGTATATTTCTGTTGATGTCAGTAATGTGAGAGCAGATGCTTCTACAGAGAGTGAAGTGCGTGGACAAGTACGTCAGGGAGAAAAAGTTTTACAGATTAAGACTGATGGCACTTGGTCTCTGATCAAGACTGACGGTGGAGTCGAAGGTTATGTTCTCAATGAGTTCTTAACCGGCGTCGCTCCGACTGCGCCTCCGACGAGTACTGCACCTACAAATCCTACGACTACAAATCCTCCAACAAATGGAAGTACGGCGCCTGCTCCAACTACGCCTGCTCCGACTACGCCGGCTCCGACTAATCCTTTCAGGGATATCAGCGGCACAGTCTATGTGAAAGTTGATGCGGCCAATTTGCGTTCAGAACCTAGTACTTCATCTGTAGTTGTTGATACATTGTATTATGGGGAAGCCGTGCAGACTTTAGCTACTAATGATAGCTGGACAAAGGTCAAAACCAAAGAAGGAGCAAGCGGTTACTTAAGTAATTCTTTGTTCCAAAATGAAGAGATTAAGACTGCTCCGCCGCAAGCAAGCAGCAAAGGTTTACAGGCTGTAGAGTACGCTAAGCAACTATTGGGTGTACCTTATGTCTACAGTGGCTCATCTCCGAATGGAGTGGACTGCTCAGGACTGACAAAATATGTTTACGGTAAGTTAGGTGTGTATTTGTACCACGGTTCTAACAGTCAAGCGCGTAGTGCATATCCGTCAATACCGTTTTCAACGAGTAACTACGAGGCTACGCTATTGCCCGGAGACCTGGTCTTCTTCAGTAACTCCGGTGGTTACGGCCACGTAGGAATATATGTGGGTAATGGTCAAATGATCCATGCGCCACAGCCGGGACAAGTAGTTAGATACGAATCACTTTATGCTCGCAATAGCTACTCACCTGTTACACTTGTAAAACGGATTTTCAATTAGAATATAAGAAACACAAAACATTATGGGCGCGTTCATTGAGATCGCGTCCATATTTTCCGGAGTAAATAAAAAATGACAACACAGGATCGCTCACCTGAGAATAAAGACGACAAGCAGCAGACTCGTAAGGAACACTTAGCTCCTAAGCTTCGCCATGCAAAAATCCTTACTTCTCAGCAGACCCAGTATCCGGACAAGCTCCAATACACCGGCAAAAATTTACGTGTTGATTATTTAGAAAAACCTGAAGCTAATCTTGAAGTTAGAAGAATTTCCGTAAATCCTAATAATAATTCAAGCCAAGAATATTCAAAGCAACAGAAACCTGCTGCAGAAAAACCTGCTACGGCAGCACCTGCTACGGCAGCTCCCACACAGTCGAATACTAGGGGGGAAGACCTAGCCGCAGCAGGCAAAAGAGAAGCAGCAATATCTAAGGCTAGAGCACAGGCTCAGCTGTCGCAGCAATTGTCGGGCGCACAGTCTTACGAAGAGGAAGAGAAGGTCACTGAAAACAAGCGTCAGCGCGTCCTGCTTATTTCTGCTATTGCACTTATTGTTGTGGTGGCTGTTGTTTTCATTTTGAGCAGGCAAAGCGGTCAGCCACAACCTGGCCCTATTATTAATAATCCGAATCCGACTGATCCAATTGAAGTAGAATCCTGGAGTGAAGCTGAGTATCTAGCAGCCAAACTGGCTTTAGAAGAGGAAGTGATTTTTCCGGGTATTTTCATCGGTGACGTTGACATGTCGGGTCTTTCGGCAGTAGAAGCGAGTAAGGCTTTGAGTCAAGAGGCCGAACGGCTGCGTGCTGAAATCAATATTAATGTACGAGCTAATAACGAAAGCTTCACCCTCACGGCTGATGATCTTGCTTATGATTTCGATACTTTTACCGCTCTAGAAAAGGCTTGGTCTATCGGCCGCACCCAAGAACACTTCGATGATGAATTGGACCTTGTACTTCGTCATCAGGTCATATCAGCGATCAAAGAAGAACCTGTTCGTATAGAGTTAGAAGGCATATTTGATGAAGCAGTTCTGGAGTATTCACTACAACAGAAATTAGCTGACGTCCTGCCGGTTTTCACGGAAGCCCGTGCTACCGGCTTTGACACGTCGAGCCTGCGCTTTATTGTTGAAGAGGGTACTGTTGGTCTGGAAGCAGATGTATCAGAGGCCATTAAAGACATCAACCGTCTCTTGCAGCAAGAAGATTATCAAGGCGAGGTAGTCTTGCGCTTGGTAGAAAAGCATCCGGAAATGACAGCTGCTATGATCCATAACAACACCGGCTTCGTGGCCGAAGCCAGCACTCCGATCTATGGTTCTTGGCAACAGGATCGCAATTATAATCTTATTGTCGCTGCTGAAAAGATGACCGGAGACATTGTTCAGCCCGGCGAAACCTATTCTTATTTGGTGTCTTTGGGACCGATTACTACTCAGGCAGGTTTCATGTCAGGTAGTGCCATTGTTGGTGGTACCTATATCGATGTGGTAGGCGGCGGCTTATGCCAACCCAGTACAACCTTATTTCAGGCTGTCGTTAAGTCAGACCTCGAGATTGTTGAGCGTCATAACCACGGCATGAGAAGTTCGTATTATGAATATGGACAAGATGCGATGATCTATGGTGGTAGCGCAGATTTCAAATTCAGAAATAACTCAGAGTATCCGGTGGCGATCGTAGCAGAAGCTCGTGGTAACTATCTTGTATATAAGATTTACGGCCAGCCCTTGCCTGAAGGAGTAACTATAGGGTTAGCTTCTATAAAGACCGGAGACCTTGCACCGATCGAAACGACGAAGGAAGTCATAAATACCGAGATAGCTCCGGGTGAATCCAAACAGACGCTCTCTCCGATTGTCGGTTCTACCTGGGAAACTTATAAAGTTTATTATAAGAACGGTGTCGAATTCGACAGGCAATACCTAACCTACAGTCGTTATCCCAGTGTGGCACGCAGAATTGAATTTGGTCCTAGCCTGCCTCCGACCGAGGTTCCGACGACTACTTTGCCGCCTGAGACGACAACGACGACTACTGAGAGCGTGACGACTACCTTGCCTTCAGCAGATCCTGTCGGTTAGATAAAATACTATTTTTTCGAAGCGCGTTTCTTTTTACAAGATCTTTGTTCAGAAATCACTATAATCTCGCAAATTTTCGCTTATACTGTATAGTGGAAATTATGTAAATGCTGCAATTGATTATTTTTTTCTTGCACTGTAATATTTCTGCGGATGATAAGGTGATATATGTTAAGTGATAAAGAGACAGAAGCAACACATAGAGGAAACGATCGGCCCACGATTTCCTTATTAATTCCCTTTTTCAATGAAGAACGACTGATAGTTAACACCATTGAGACTCTTCTGCCAATTATGGATTCTCTTAATGTGCTGTATGAGATCGTCTGCGTTGACGACGGATCACGTGACGGCACCTGGAAACTCTTGTCCGGATTTGCAGAGGCCTATCCGCAAATATATGCCCTGCGTCTATCGCGCAATTTTGGCAAGGAAGCCGCTCTCTCCGCCGGCTTGGCAGAGGTGAGGGGAGATGCGGTTATCACGATGGACGGTGATCTGCAGCATGACCCCAAACATATTTCACAGATGGTTGATCTCTGGCGCGAAGGCTATGACGTCGTGGAAGGGATCAAGTCTTCACGCAACGACAGTGCTTTTTCCCGATTCTCGGCTAACGCTTTTTATAAACTATTCAAGTTTGCTTCCGGCTACGACCTGAAGAATGCTTCAGACTATAAACTACTTGATCGCAAAGTTATTGATGCTTGGAATGATCTGCCGGAAAAGGAAACCTTCTATCGGGCTTTATCGGCCTGGCTGGGTTTCCGTCGCACAAGCTTCGTCTTTGAAGTTCAGGAGCGCAAAAGCGGCAAGAGCAAGTGGAGTCTTCTAAAACTCCTGCGTTTGAGTGGAAATGCCTTGACAGGATTCTCCTCCAAACCCCTGCAGGTACTTAACATCGTTGGCTTTATTTTCATCTTCTTTTTCCTTATCTTAGGCGTACAGACCCTAATAAATTACTTCCAAGGTCAAGCGGTCGAAGGCTTTACTACGGTAATTCTCTTGCAACTTTTAATTGGCGGTGGTGTCTTCCTCGGTCTAGGAATAATCGGAACTTATATTGATCGGATCTATATCGAAGTGAAACAAAGGCCCCGTTATCTAATAAGTGAACGCAGAGGCTACAATGAAAATGAGTGAAAAACAGCAAAAGCTAGCTAAGTTTCTCGATCAGAGCACTTTAGCAGGAGGAGCCGATTTTCATCTGCATTCTAATTTTTCGGACGGCCTGGAAAGTCCGAGCGAAGTCCTCACTCGTGCCTGGCACTTAGGCTTGAGGGCAATGGCGCTGACTGATCATGATACCTTAGGCGGTATAAGTGAAGCTCTGGAAATGCAGGAGAGTTTGACTAGGGAGAACTCAGAGCTGAAAGAGACACCTGTCTTTGTGGCGGGAATTGAAGTCAGCACGCGTTTTGCTGATACCGAAATGCATATTTTAGCTTTTTTCTCAGAGAAGCCGCCCGAGTCCATGTATAAATTCATCAAGCAAATGCAGTTGGAACGTAGGCTGCGCAATAAGAAGATGGTGCGAAAGGTGCAGGAGCTGGGCTTTGACCTTTCTATCAGCGACCCTCCCGAGTCGGAGCAGGATGAGGAGGTCTGGGGCAGAGTGCATCTGGCACGCCAATTAGTGCGTGATGGTCATTTCAAAAGCAGCAACGAAGCTTTCAAAAAGCTCTTGTCCCCGGGTCAAGCTGCGTATGTTCCGCGTCAGCATTTTACTGCAAAAGAAACACTAGAGACCATCAATGCTGCCAATGGAGTCGCAGTATTGGCTCATCCCCATGAGTACAAAATTTGTCCTGAGTCACTTGAAGATGAAGACGGTATCAACCTATTGACTAGTGTTTTTAAGGATTTAAAAGCGTTAGGACTGCACGGCGTTGAGGCTTTCCACGGTATGGTCGGAGCGGATCATGCTTTCCTCTTTTACCGCCTGGCACGCGAGCTGAATCTGATCGTTACCCAAGGTTCAGACGATCACGGCATGGCAGACAGTTCTCACGTGAATATGTTTACGCGCGAGACCAATCTTTATCGTGATTTTGTGTTGTCACGGGCAGGATCAGAGGAATAGATTTGTACATTAATATTTACAAAAATGTGAGAAGATATTAATAAAGAAAATTTCGAATAATAATAAATATTGCAGCCATTCTGATAGAAAAGAGAGAACAATGTTTAGAGCGAAAAAAATGACACATGAAGATATCGAAGTAGAAGGTAAATGCGTTTTAATGCGCGTTGACTTTAATGTCCCGCTGGACAAAAAATCCGGCGCCATCACAGATGACCAGAGGATCGTGGCGGCCTTGCCAACGATCAAGAACTTGCTGTCGCGCGGCGCCAGATTGATTCTGGTCTCGCATCTGGGTCGTCCCCAAGGATTTGACACAAGCCTGTCACTGAAGGGCTGTGCCGAGCGTCTCTCGGGATATCTGGAACAAGAAGTCATCCAAGCTGAGGATGTGATTGGCAGCGATGCCAAAGAAAAAGCAGCGGCACTGGAAGATGGTCAAGTCATGTTATTGGAAAACGTGCGTTTTCACAAAGAAGAAACCAAAAATGATCCCGAATTCGCACGAGCTCTAGCAGGCTTAGCGGATCTCTATGTTAACGACGCCTTCGGAACCGCACATCGTGCACACGCCTCTACTGCAGGTGTTGCTAGCTTTTTGCCCGGAGTATCCGGTTATTTGATCCAGCGTGAGTTGGAGATGATCGGCGGCGCGATTGACGAACCTGTACGTCCTTTCACCGCAGTAATGGGCGGAGCCAAAGTATCAGATAAAATCGGCGTCATCAGACACTTGCTGAGCAAAGTTGATCATCTGATCCTCGGTGGCGGGATGGCTTATACTTTCCTGGCCGCTAAAGGCTGGGAAGTCGGCACTTCCTTGCTTGAGGCAGACAAGATAGATTTGGCTCGGGAACTAATGGCCGAAGCCGAGGAGAAGGGCGTTACTCTCAGCCTGCCCCTGGATATTGTCGCCACCACTGAGTATGCGCCTGATGCAGAAAGTCGCACAGTAGACAGTAATGATATTCCTGCCGGATGGATGGGTATGGATATCGGCCCGAAGACGCGAGAGAAATTCGCCGACATTATCAGAGCAGCCGGTACGGTTGTCTGGAATGGACCTGTGGGTGTATTTGAGTTCCCTGCTTTTGCACACGGAACTCGCGCGATTGCAGCCGTTATGGCTGAGACTGATGCAGTAACAATTATCGGCGGCGGTGATTCAGCTGCTGCTGTCAAACAGTTCGGCTATGAAAACGACATGACTCATATCTCCACCGGTGGCGGAGCTTCCCTGGAATTGCTGGAAGGACGCGTACTGCCCGGAGTTGATTGTCTTTTAGATCTCGATCCGAGACGCAAGGTTGCTGCAGGTAATTGGAAGATGAACTTGGGAGCACCTGCAGACGCGGTTTCCTTTTTAGAAGAGTTGAAATGTGAACTGGCCGACGCTCCTTCTCGGATTATTGTCGCCACACCCTCCACAGCTTTGGACGCTGCTTTGTCTGCCACTGCCTACAGCAATATTCATGTAGCCGCACAGACGGGGCATGAGATCGATTCAGGGGCCTACACTGGGAATGTCTCCATGGCTACTTTGGCCAAAATGCATGTTCCCTATGTGCTGATAGGTCACTCTGAACGTCGTGCCATGGATAACGAAACGGATGAACGTGTTCAGGCCATGCTGAAGTCAGCTCTTAGTTGGGGTCTGCGTCCGATATTGTGTTGTGGCGAGTCCTTGAAAGAAAGAGAGGCGGGCGAGACGGAAGACGTATTGACGCGTCAGATTGGATCCGCTTTTGAATTTGTTACCGCGGATAAACTGGTACAAATTATAGTCGCCTATGAACCGATTTGGGCTATCGGCACCGGCCGCACGGCAACTGTCGAGCAAGCTGAAGAAGCCTGTGCCTTCATTCGCTCCTTCTTGAAAAAGAAATATCCGGCGAACTGGGTCGAACGAGTAAAAGTGCTCTATGGCGGCTCAGTAAACGATGAAAACGCCGGTGAACTATTCGCTGCGGAATCAATTGATGGTGGTCTCGTTGGAGGTGCCTCCTTGAAAGCGGATGCTTTTAAAGTGATCGCCAACGCCTGAGGGGCAGAAAGGGATTTGTATGACAAAACTCAAGAACAGGCCGTTGGCTCTTATAATTCTTGACGGCTGGGGCTTAGCTGATGAAGTCGAGGGAAATGCTGTAAAAGCCGCAAATACCCCCTACTTAGATCAACTCTTTAGCGAATGGCCGTCAAGCATGATCTATACTAGTGGGCTTGATGTAGGACTTCCTGAAGGGCAGATGGGCAATTCGGAAGTAGGCCATACCAATATTGGCGCAGGACGCATTGTCTATCAGGATTTGATGCGTATCAATCTGGCCATTGATGACAAGAGCATTTATGAAAACCATGCTCTAAAAACAGCAATGCTTTCAGCTAGAGACAGAGGCAAAGCTCTGCATTTGACAGGATTGCTGTCCGACGGCGGAGTTCATAGTCATATCAATCATCTCTTTGCTTTGCTGGAAATGGCCAAGTCATTAGGTTTAGAAGATGTCTATGTCCATGCTTTCTATGACGGCAGAGACACACCACCTCAATCCGGGCTGCGCTATACGGAGGCTCTGGAAGCCTTCATGCAGAAACATGAAATAGGAAAGATCGCTTCCGTTTCCGGCCGCTACTACGCCATGGATCGTGACAAACGCTGGGAACGCGTTCGCCTCGCTTATCGCGCTTTAACGGACATCGATTATGGCGGACCACGTAATCAGTCTGCGGTGGAGTACATCAAAGATTCCTATGCCAATGGAGTAACGGATGAGTTTTTGAATCCGGCTCAGATAGTGGATGCGCTGGGTAGGCCCATCAGCCTCGTCGAAAGCGGAGACAGCTTTATTTTCTTCAATTTCCGTCCCGACAGAGCACGCGAACTAACTCGTGCTTTAATGGATGAGGAATTTGCAGAATTCACCACGGTGGTTGAGCCGGGCAGTCTCACTTATGTGAGCATGACCGAATATGATGATGATTTCAATGCTTACAAGAATTTAAACATCGCTTTTGAGACCGAGAACGTGAGTGATAGCTTGGGAGAAGTGTTTTCGCGGGCAGGGCTGAAGCAGCTGCGTGCAGCGGAAACTGAGAAATATGCTCACGTAACGTTTTTCCTCAATGGCGGGCGTGAAGATAATTTTCCCGGAGAAGATCGACTGCTAATTCCCTCGCCAAAAGTTGCGACTTACGATTTACAGCCGGAGATGAGCGCACCCGAACTCACCGAATCCGTGGCTCAATTGGTCGAGCAAGATCTATACGATCTAATAGTAATGAATTACGCCAATTGTGACATGGTCGGGCACACGGGTATTTTCTCGGCGGCTGTTGCAGCAGTTGAGACTGTTGACAGGAGTATGGCGAGACTAGTACCGTTGATTTTGGAACGGGGAGGAGTAGCTCTAATCACTTCCGATCATGGCAACGCAGAGTCAATGTTTGATCGGGAAAATTCCGGGCCTTTCACAGCTCATACTTCAACGCCGGTTCCGTTAATTTTGGCCGGTATGAGCGATGTCGAGCTGAAGGATGGCAGGTTAGCTGATCTGGCCCCGACCATATTGGATTTAGCCGGCTTGGAGCAACCAGAAGCGATGAGCGGTAAGTCCCTGATTGAATATTCTGATAAGTAATAAGTGTTATAATGTTTGCGGATAAAAAGCAGGATTTCCTGCAATTAAGGATAAGGAGTAATAGATGCAGAAAAACAAGAAATTTATGACAATGGACGGTAACGAAGCAGCTGCATATTCGTCTTACGCGTTTACAGAGGTTGCAGGTATATACCCCATTACACCATCATCGCCAATGGCAGACTTGGTTGATAAATGGTCACAGCAAGGCCGTAAGAACGTTTTCGGTCAGACTGTAAACGTAGTAGAGATGCAATCAGAGGGTGGAGCAGCGGGAGTCGTTCACGGTTCTCTGGCTAGCGGAGCGTTGACGACAACCTACACAGCTTCGCAGGGACTACTGCTTATGGTACCCAACATGTACAAATTGGCCGGTGAGCTTTTGCCGGCTGTCTTCCACGTTTCAGCTCGTTCCATTGCTGCCCATGCTCTTTCCATTTTCGGTGATCACAGTGACGTCATGGCTGCCAGACAGACAGGATTTGCTCTCTTAGCATCTTCCAATGTCCAGGAAGCTATGGATTTAGGAGCTATTGCTCACTTAGCAGCGATAAAAGGCAGAGTACCTTTCATGCATTTCTTCGATGGCTTCCGTACTTCACACGAAATTCAGAAGATTGAAGTCTTTGATTATGAAGATATTGCCGGCTTGGTTGACATGGAGGCAGTTCAGGCTTTCCGCGACCGCGGACTGACGCCGAATGCTCCCACACTGCGCGGAACAGCTCAGAATCCTGACATTTTCTTCCAAGAAAAAGAAGCAGCAAATGCATACTACGAGGCACTTCCTGCTATCGTTGAACAGTACATGGATGAGTTCGGCCAGATCACCGGGCGTTACTATAAACCTTTCGTTTATCATGGCGCTCCTGATGCTGAAGAGATCATCATCTGCATGGGTTCAGTTTACGAGACAGCCTGTGAGACAGTAGATTTTCTTAATAAGAACGGACGCAAGACAGGTGTCCTGCACGTTCACCTCTATCGTCCCTTCGTGGATGCTCTGCTTTTGGATGCTATTCCGGAAACAGTTAAGCACATTGCTGTGCTCGATCGCACAAAAGAGTCCGGTTCCACCGGTGAGCCGCTCTATCTTGACGTAGTCAAGGCTCTGAGCAAGAAGCGTCCTGAAGTCGAGATCGTTGGCGGTCGTTATGGTTTGGGTTCGAAGAACACGACACCTTCACAGATCGTGTCAGTTTTTGAAAACCTGAAACTTCCCGAACCGAAGACTAACTTTACCATCGGTATTGTTGACGATGTCAGCTTCCTCTCACTGCCAGCCGGCGAAGAAGTCGACGTGACAGATGAAGATACCTTCCAAGCTCGTTTCTGGGGCCTGGGTTCCGACGGAACAGTCGGTGCCAACCAGAACTCGATTAGAATCATCGGTGACCATACAGATCAGTACGCTCAAGCATATTTCTCTTATGACTCCAAGAAGTCGGGCGGCGTAACTATTTCTGACCTGCGTTTCGGCAAAAACCCGATCCGCGCACCTTATATAGTGCACACGGCAGACTTTGTTGCTTGCCATACTCCGGCGTACATTTACGGTTACGATATGTTGACTCCTCTGAAGAAGGGCGGTTCTTTCCTGCTCAATATCGGCTGGAGTGACGAAGAGATTGAAGAAAAACTTCCTGCTAGCATTAAACGTGCCTTAGCGGAAAAAGAAGCCGGGTTTTATGTTATTGACGCTGCAGCCATCGCTGAAGAGCTTGGTCTGGGCGGACGCATTAACACCATCTGCCAGGCTGCATTCTTCAAGATCAGCGAAGTCATTCCGGTTGATGACGCTATCACTTACATGAAAGAAGCGATTGTTTCTTCATACGGCAAGCGCGGCGAAGACATCGTCAAGATGAACTACAATGCTGTGGATGCCGGCATTTCTCAACTGAGAAAAGTGGAAGTCCCCGCCAGCTGGATAAATGCTGAAGACGCAACAGACAGCATGCGCGAGGCTCCGGATTTCATTACAAATATAGCTGATATCATGAACCGTCAAGAAGGTGACTCATTGCCGGTTTCGGCCTTTGTCGATCATGTCGACGGTACTTTCCCGCAAGGAACATCACGCTATGAAAAGCGTGGCGTTGCCTTTAATATTCCGCGCTGGATTCCGGAAAACTGTATTCAGTGTAACCAGTGCTCCTATGTCTGCCCGCACGCAGTCATCCGTCCTTTCCTCTTAGATGAAGAAGAAAAGGCGCAAGCTCCGGAAGGCTATGACACTCTTACAGGGATGAGACAGTATGATCAGTATCAGTTCCGTATTCAGCCGTCAGCTCTTGACTGCACCGGCTGTGGCAACTGTGCTGAAGTCTGCCCGTCCAAAGAAAAAGCTTTGGTTATGGAACCATTGGCTGATCAGATGCACCAGGCAGATAACTGGGATTTCTCCATGACTTTGTCACGGAAAGAGAACCCTCTGCAGAAGTATTCAGTTAAAGGCAGTCAGTTTGAAGAGCCCTTACTCGAGTTCTCCGGCGCCTGTGCCGGTTGCGGTGAGACACCGTATGTGAAACTTGTGACTCAGCTCTTCGGCGATCGCATGATGATAGCAAACGCTACAGGTTGTACCTCAATCTGGGGCGGTTCAGCACCATCCATGCCGTATTGCCCGAACGTTGACGGACACGGACCTTCTTGGGCTAACTCCTTGTTCGAAGATAACGCAGAGTACGGCCTAGGTATGTATCTGGGCTATAAGCAGCTCCGTGCTCGCGCTCTGGAAATGGTAGACGAACTCAGAAAGTTCGACCTGCCGACAGAATTAAGCGAAGCCTTAACAGATTTCGTTGAGTTCGCACAGGATAAAGAGCGTAGCCGCGAAGTGTCCGACAAGCTGATCGAGGCTTTGAAAGCCAGCAAGCTCAGCGGCGAAGCTAAAGAAATCTGCATCCGTTTGGTTGATCTCTCCGATTACCTGATGCTCCGCACTCAGTGGATTATTGGTGGAGACGGCTGGGCCTATGATATTGGCTACGGCGGTCTGGATCACGTGTTGGCCAGTGGCGAAAATGTTAACGTACTAGTACTGGATACAGAAGTTTACTCCAATACAGGTGGACAGGCCTCAAAGGCCACTCCCTTAGGCGCAGTCGCACAGTTTGCGGCCGGCGGTAAGGAACGCCATAAGAAGGATCTGGGCCTAATGGCAATGTCTTACGGCTATGTCTACGTCGCTCAGGTAGCAATGGGAGCCAACCAGAATCAGACTCTTAGAGCTTTAAGAGAAGCAGAAGCGTACGATGGTCCCTCACTGGTAATCGCTTACGCACCCTGCATCAACCACGGCATCCGTGGCGGTATGGTTTTGTCTCAGCAGCGCGAAAAAGATGCTGTAGAGACCGGGTACTGGCATCTCTATCGCTTCAACCCTGATCAAGAGCAGGAAGGCAATAATCCGTTTGTTCTTGATTCAAAGGAGCCTAAGCGTGACTATACCGAATTCCTGAAAGGAGAGGTACGTTATACCTCGCTGGCTCAGAAATACAGTCCGGAAAAGGTCGAGGAAATCTTTGCTAAAGCACGGACCTCAGCAGATCGTCGTTACAGAACCTATCAGCGACTGGCGGCACTTGAAGAATAAACTTGTGTCTAAGCAGCTAGATTTGATAAGATTACAGAGAGCCGGATTACCCGGCTCTCTGTTTCACAAGCAAGGAGAAGTACATTGCGCATCATTCACAACCGTAACTCAACCTTCAGCGATACTGCTGTAGCCGATATTTTCATTCATGACTTTATGGTCAAGCTGGATGGGGATGCGGTCAAGTGCTATTTGCTGCTTTTGAGTGTGGCTGAGAATGGTTCTCGCGTGATGACAGCTGATGATATGGCAGCCCGCCTCGGTATTAGCAGGAAAAAAGTTGATGAACACCTGCAACAACTGGAAGACGAGGGTTTGCTCAGCATCAGCCAGCATGATATTCGCCTTTTGGATATTAAAGCTAAAGAGTTAGAACGCCGCTTCCGTCCCAAAGAAACTGCCCCTCCGAGTGACATCATTGAGCGCGAGAAGGAGCACGAGAAGCGCGAACAGATTACCAATGACATCAACATGACTTTCTTCCAAGGAACAATGACCTACACTTGGTACGAGTTGATTGATTATTGGTTTGACCACCACAGCTTTGAGCCGGCGGTCATGTACTCATTGTTCCAAGAAGCAGCCAACGCCAATGCCCTACGTACAACCGCCTACATCAGGAGGATAGCGGAAGACTGGTCGCAGGCCGGCATTAAGACCTATGATCAGCTGAATGTCTATTACGAGCGCTTTTTAGAGAAAAAACAATTGCAGTCGCTGGTGGCGAAGAACCTTAGGCGTCGTTTATCTGAACCGGATAATATTTTGATCGCCAGTTGGATGGACGAATACGGCTATTCCGTACCGATTGTCGAAGTGGCTTTGTCCAAGCTGACCGGTGCCAGTTCGCCCAGCGTCAAGTATTTAGATTCAATCTTGAGTGAGTGGCACGCAGCCGGTTTGCAGACTGTGGAAGAGATAGAAGAATACGAGAAAGAATACCGGCAAAAACGTGCGAGCAAGAAAGATGCTAAAAAGGCTTCCAGCGGAGACTTCACGATGAGTGAAGCCAGCAAAGCGGAAGTGGAAGAGATCAGTCAGGAACTGGCCCAGCGCATTCCTCGGCCGCGTTTAAAGAAGTCTGATGATGCTTCAGGCAAAGAAGGTTAGATTAATGTCACGCTTGGAAAAACGCATCAATAGAGACTTAGCAGCGATTTATTCACAGCGCCGCGTTGTAGCGGAGAAACGTTGTGAAGAGAAGCGTGAGGATTTGTATCAGCAATATCCCGAGCTGGAAGAGATGGATCGCAAAATTCAGCAGGCCGGGATCTCAGAGCTGTATCGAGTTTTAGGAATGGATTGCGATGAGCACTGTCTGAAGAGCACAATTCGTGACCGTGAGGACTTCTTGACTGCTCGTGGCATCGAGGCCAATTATGATAGTCCGGATTATTCCTGCTCACTGTGCGATGATTCCGGATACCTAGAGACGGGCGAGTGGTGTCCTTGCCGCAGACGTCTATTCCAGAAAGAAATCTCTCGCTATCTGCCGATACCGCTTCAGGATGATGCCCGTTTTGCCAATTTCAATCTGAATCTCTTTGCAGATTCAGCCGGAAAAAGCGAGCTAACAGCCCGAGAACGCATGCGCGAACTGCGCGAAGTGACTGTCTTTTATGCACGTCACTTTTCCCAAGTTCAGGACCAGAATCTGCTCTTTTCAGGTGAAGCCGGAACGGGCAAAACCTTCCTTATGCAGTCAATTGGCCGAGAAGTACTGGAGCAAGATTATACTGTTCTCTATGTCACCGCACCTATCGCTTTCGAATGGATGAAAACGATGACTGTGCTGCGCCAGTCCTACAATCCGGATCGAGCAAAATTCGATGAAATGGAACTTCTGACGGATGCACTGCTGACTGTTGATTTGCTCTTGCTTGATGACTTGGGTAGTGAGCTCAACGCCAGCTGGTCGGTGCAAGACAATACATCAAATTTCCTGACCTTGTTGGATACACGGCTGCACAAGTCGCTGCATAGCATTATCGCGACCAACCTCAGCGACGCCGACTTGCGTTCCACCTACGATAAGCGTACTTACAGTCGCCTCATGGGCAATTACATTTTCTATCGTTTCCCGGATGGAGATATCCGCCTCAAAGCACGCCAGCAGAGCCAAGGATAAGCAGTATGCGTTGCGGAATTGATATTATCCAAATAGCACGTATTGAACAGGCAGTGGAGAGGAGCGGTCAGCGCTTCTTAGAACGCGTTTTTACGGCCTCAGAACTTGACGTATGCAAGGACTCAATGCAGCGCTTAGCAGGCCGTTTTGCGGCCAAGGAAGCGGTGTCTAAGGCGCTTGGAACCGGTTTCTGGAGCGAAGGCATTTCCTTGCATGATATCGAGATTCTTAGCAGCGAGTCAGGGGAGCCGGAACTGCATTTGCACGGAGCAGCCCACACGCGCGTACAGAAAATGGGAGCGACAGGAATCGCTCTGAGTATTTCTCACGAGAAGGATTACGCTGTAGCTATTTGTGTTTTTAATATTATTGAAGGAAATTCACAGGCTTAGGCCGAGATTATATAGATGAAAAAAGCTGATTCACACGATCCCAAGAATAAGATTTCGCTTAAGAAAAGACCTGGTGCCAGAGAAGATATCTTTGTTGACAAAGGTCAGGATCCGCATGTTCCTAAAAATCTTTATGTCACTCCCAAGAAGAAGAGGTTGCCTCCGTGGTTGATTCCGCTGAGCATAATCGTGCTGCTTTTGTTGGCGGTCTTTGTACTCTTGCCTGCGTTGTTGTCGGATGTGGATGTGAACGAGCCGATTGCAACTGAACCACCGACAGTGACGGAACCTGAGATACCGCATGCCGGTCAAGGGGACAGGGCAGTACTAAAGCGAACTTCGGCTTTTCTTTTCGAAGAGCCAGACAAGGCTTCGCCTCATATCTGCGAGCTATTACTCAATGAAGAGCTTGTAATTAGAGATACTTCACGCCGAGATTGGTTGGGTGTTGAACTTGCAGACGGTATCTCCGGCTATGTTGAAAGAGATGCTCTGACAGCTGACACATCCTCCTTGCAAGAGGAAAATGCCGTCATGAAGGTAATTATCAGAGATCCCTTCAAGAGAGTCATGTCGCATGCTAGGGGCGGCACTTTGCTTATCGAAGCACCCATGGGTACAGTCCTGTATGCTGACTATCATAATAGCGGCTTAGTCCGCGTTAGATTGCCTGAAGGGGAGCAGGGATGGATGAATACTCAGGGTGTGTTCTTGCTTGAAGTTGATCAGGATCTACCTTTGAGCGAAGATTTTGCACAGAGTTTTATCTCGACAGCAATCGCCTTTGAAAATTCCCCTCACGTTCCCGGTGGCCTAACGCGTCGTGGAGTTTCCACTTCAGGTATCGTACGTTTGTCGGCGTTTCTCAATGGCTTGGAGCTGCCTCGTACCGTCGAGCAGCTGATGAATGTAGGAACTGCAGTCAATCTGCCACAGACTTCCGCACAGCCTGCGATTATGTACCTAAGGCCGGGTGATTTGGTTTTTTTCCATAAAAAATCTGACGCGGGGAGTCTGGATCGCATGGCTCTGTGCCTGAATGAGGATAGGCTACTGCTGAGCTTGCACAATAAGTCCAGCATGCAGCTGATTGATTTTGATTCGCGAGAGGCTCTTGAGCTATCGGAACGGATCATGGAGGTACGTAGATTGGCTCCGGGGAACGAATAGCTTTTCTCGACTTTTCTACTTGCTAACGACAGTCGATTGTGCTACTATCTTTGTTGCGCGTTTAGCGCGAATACTTCTCCGGGGTTTATTCCTTGGGGCGTGACAGGAGGTAAAAGCATGGCCAAGTGTGAAGTATGCCAGAAGGATATGTTTTTTGGTAGAAAGCTCAGTATTACACGTTCGCAGATTGCTCGCCGTGCCAAGAATCGTCAGCGCGCAAACATTAAGAGAGTGCGTGTAATGGTTGACGGCACTCCCAAGAGAATGAACGTTTGTACTAACTGCCTTAAGAGTGGCAGAGTAGAGCGTGCATAGCTCAGACAGAATCTAAGATCTAAGTAATACAGGCCAGCCAATCTTTTTTGAAAGAGGCTGGTCTTTTATTTTGTGACAGATTTAGCAGCTATTGACAAGTCAAGATTTGTGCCAGGCACAGAATATGAATTGACCAACAAAAAAGGCACCCGCTCGGGTGCCTTAATTCATAAATATGGTTCTTAAATACTAAGAGATATTGCTTTAGCTTGCTTTTTCTTTCTCAGCTTTCTTTGCCGCTTCTTCTGCTTCCTTTTCAGCCTTAGCTGCAGCACGCTTAGCTTTTACTTCGTCCATGCCGCCTAACAAGCCTTCGCTGATGGAATTGGTTGGACAGACCTCGACGCATTCGCCGCAATGGATGCAAATCTCCTGATCAATGATTGCGAGGTTGTCGTCCATGGAAATAGCATCAACGGGGCAGGCTTTCACGCAAAGTCGGCAGGAAATGCAGCCGATCTTACAGTTTTTGCGAGTCGTCGCCGCCGGCCAGTGATTGAGGCAGCTGTTTACTGTGGCGAGCTCATGTTTCGGGATCAAGCTGATCAGATCTTTCGGACAAGCGATGACACATTTGCCGCATGCCGTGCAGTTGTTAGCGTTGACGTGTGCCAGTCCATCATCGATCCAAATAGCGTCGAATTCACAGACGTCATAGCAGTCACCAAAGCCTAAACAACCATAAGTGCATGAGTTCGGGCCACCAAAGAGACCTGTTGCTGAGGCACAGTTGGGTGTGCCGGTGTAATCA
>DIRG01000044.1:5700-12740 GCA_002427475.1 Mageeibacillus sp. UBA5442 | reverse complement strand
GCGCTTCGCATAGCCACTTCGGCCATAAAAGACTTTTTATCAGCGCATGAACTTGATGTGACCTTAGTCGTTTTCGACAAGTCCTCGTTCAGGGCCAGCCGTGAGCTCTTAGCTGAAGTAGAAAGCTATATTGATGAGCATTCCATAGGTGAGTACCTGACAAGTGCTAGGCAATTGCTCCAGGTCGAGCAAGAAGCCGTTTTTGGATCTTTCCTTAGCCCTCCAATTGGTGCTCCGCTCGATGATCTGGTGGGAGATTTGGATGAGCCGTTTTCCCAAATGTTATTACGCCTGATCGATGCCAAAGGCCTGAGCGATGTCACTGTCTATAAGCGAGCCAATGTTAGCCGTAAGCTTTTTTCCAAAATAAGGAGCCAACAGAACTATATGCCGAGCAAGAGAACAGTGCTGGCCTTAGCAATCGGTATGGAGCTGTCCTTGGAAGAAGCAAAGGATCTCCTTTCACGAGCCGGCTATGCATTGTCCGGTGCTGTCAAATTCGATGTCATCATCCAGTACTTCATCGCCCAAGGCATATACGATATCTTTACAATTAATGAGGTCTTGTTCTCCTATGATCAGCCTTTGTTGGGAGTTTAAGTGCTGTTTTCCAAGTAAATGTCGCTTGAGAAGCGACCTCCCGAATCTAGACCCTTGCTAGTCTGAGTTAAAAAACTTTAGGAGGTACAAGATGAAACAAGAACTAACAGAATTGGTTTTCATACTAGACAAAAGCGGGTCAATGGGTGGACTGGAAACAGATACTATTGGCGGTTTCAATGCTTTATTGTCCAAACAAAAAGATGTTGAAGGTGAGTGTAATATCACCACGGTATTGTTCGACAATCATTATGAATTGCTGCACGATCGCATCAGCATTGAAGCAGTAAGTCCGCTCACGAACAAGGAATACCAGGTGGGCGGCACGACCGCGTTGCTAGATGCCATCGGTCGCACGGTCAACAAAATTATTAACGTAATGCGGCAAACTGCCAGTGAATATCAAGCCGGTAAAGTGATGTTCGTCATTATTACAGACGGCTACGAAAACTCCAGTCGTGAATATTCGCACGACAAGGTTAGGGAACTGATTGAGCGGCAGAAAAACGAGTACGATTGGGAATTTATCTTCCTCGGTGCCAACATCGACGCTATCGCAACAGCAGGAGAATTCGGTATTAGTCCGGATCGGGCAGTCGATTATTTGGCAGACAGCAAGGGGATTGAGTTGAACTTTAAGGTGCTGAGCAATTCCGTCAGACTCTATCGCGAAAAAGGTAGGATCGCTGAGGACAGCTTTGCTGAAATCCAGCAGGATGTAAAGGAGCGCGGAGGTAGAGATTAATGTTAGGCGCTAAGCAGACTTTCTCTATACTAGAAGCAGGTGTCAGATAAAGTGGAAATGGGTACCCGTTTATCGACTTGATGCGATTTACAATGCCTAAACATTGTTGCAGTAAACTTAATTTAATCTTTAAGAGAAAAATATATTCGCAGTTTACACATTCTGCGACATCACTGTTGGAGGCATTATGAATCCACTATTAAAATCAAAGATGACCCTGTTCGTTGAAAATTACCGAGCTTTTGAAGGCGAATTTTTCTGGCAAAACAACATAATGAAACGTGTGTCAGCCTTGCTCTATGCCGGCAGAGGTCAACGTCTCAATCTAAGGGCAGTCAAAGAAAATGCTGAGATGATCAAGGAAAAGATGGGACCTTTCTCCTATTTTCGCGGCCACACTCAACTCTGTCTGGCGACTCTCTTGTCAATGCAAGCGAACAGACAACGGCTGCTGGAAGATACCACCGTTGTCTATAAGCTGCTCAAAACAAAGAAGTTTATGGCCTCAGATTATCTGGTCGTCGCTGCATATCAAATAGCATCCTCGGCAGCGGCAGGGGACTTCGAAGAGATTGCTCAGCGTGCAGAAGATTTTTATTTAGGAATGAAAGCAGAGCATCGTTTCCTAACGGGTCACAACGATTATATATTTGCAGTTTTGCTCGCTCTTTCAGAGAAGGAAGTTGACAGCGGAGTAAATCAAATTGAAAGCTTTTTTCAAGCTATGAAAGCTAAATTTCGTTCAGGCGACAGCGTGCTTAACTTGGCACAAGTTCTCGCGCTAGGCGACGCGGATTCAGATGCAGTAGACAGAGTCCTTGCTCTGTCTGAGCAGTTCAAACAGAAGAAGCTGCGCCTTGATCGGCAGCTGACCTTGCCATCACTGGGGATCTTAGCTTTGCTTCCTGTTGAAACAGAAGTTCTGGTAGCGGATGTTGTTGAGGTTTATGAGTTTTTACGTAATCAAAAAGGCTTTAAAGTGTTGTCGGCCGGTGTGCAAGAGTTACAGCTCTTCGCGACGGCCTTGGCAGCATATCACTACGCGGAACAAAGTCACGACAAGCTGATGTCTTCCACACTCTCAACTGGAATTACAAATATAATTGTTGCCCAACAGGCGGCGATTGCCATCGTTATCGCCACCTCAGCTTCGGCCGCTGCTTCTAATTCCTAAGAACGGCTCTATGGCGTAGATTTTTCCTCAGCAGCTAGGTCGGGCTTTACATTTTCTGTCGCAGGCTGTTTGCGCGCTCCCAAACCCATAATGACCGCTATGACTACAAAGGCGATCATGCTAAAGATAAAGGGGAAGCGTATGCCTTCTTGCCCCGTGACTTGTGCCAAGAGAGAATAGAAATAAGGGGAGACGAAGCCGCCTAGATCATAACCGACCATGATCAAGCTCATGCCCATTGCAGTTAGCGAAACAGGAGCGGCTTTGCCCATCAACATATAAAATTCCGGATAGTAGATGCCAAAGGACACTCCTATCAGCAAGGTTCCTGCTCCGAGCATTAGGGCATTAGTTCCAAAACTGATTAGTACTAAACCGGCTGCTACGATTAACATGGAAGAAGGGATAGTGTGAGTTTTCAGCTGACGTTTGTAAGCGGCATAAATCGCACTTCCGAGAATACCACCAACTGTGTACAAGGCCAAGATAATCCCGGCAGTGGCAGCAGTACCTATATTCTCGTTAATAATAAGCGGCGACATGTTAATTAAAACCGGATACTCCAGCACCGCAATTACAAAACATACGACAGCGATCCCGACCATAGCGGGTGTAATAAAGGCAGGCTTTGCATCTTTAACAACATCAGATTTTTCGGTCTGAATGGGTTCTCTTGGTAGCCAGAGAATGACAGCGACGAGAAACAATAGGCCGACAAAATAGATTAAGAACATATTCTGCCACGCAGCATTGGCCAGAAATCCTGCTAAGGCAAGGTAAATAACGCCGCTGACATTTAAGGCGATCGAACCTGCGCCCATCGCTTTAGTCTGCAGATCTCCCGAGAGCATTTGCACGACCAAGGTTGCCCCCAAGGGCGAGAGTAAACCTACGCCGATGCCGTAGATCGCGCGCCAAACAAGAATCATTGTTAGGTTGTTAGGGGAAAAATACGGCGCTACCCCACCGACAGTGAAGAGAATTAAAGCAAAAATAATCAGCGACTTGGTCTCGACCTTTGTTCCGGCAATTTTCCCGGCGACTAAAGAAAAGGCGGCGGCGACAAGGACCGGAAGCGTCACAACCATAGCTATTGTTGTGTAAGCTGCATTCGGGAAGTGATCGGCAATATTCTGCATACCTGCAGTAGGAATTTGAGTACTCATTGGTATAGCGAACACTGATAGAATCGCCACAATTATTAAACTATTGTTAATTTTCTTCATTTTGTCTCCTGACTTCTATTTTTGTAATGTGCTCATAAAACTTCTCTCTTGAGGAGAATTGATTAGTTTTCTCAATATATCATATAGTTAAGAAAATGACGTTTGTAAATAATAAACATGCTTATTTAATTAAAATATTAGCTCAAACTATTATTATTGTTAGAAATTCTAATTATATTCTTTTCTCCACGCCATAGATTATTGTTTTTCAATAGGTTTGTCAATATGTTCAAAAAACTGTTTGACAGACACTCAAATTACTGCGAAAATGTCTAAGATCGCAATAATGTGTAATGACACATTATTCCATGAAATATCAAACAAATGAAATATTTTCTTCTCGAGTCGTGATTGAAAAAGATCATGATTGTTAGTAGGAAGCTAAGTAATCGATTGACAAAAATATTAAATGTTACATAGGAAAACTGAGTCAAAATTGAAGGTGATTTTGACTCCAAAGCTAAGGAGGCTTTATTGATGAAATTGTTACTATTGGGCGCCGGTGTAATTGGCGGAGAAGGAATGAGGGTGTTGCAACATCTATTAGATTTGGACTTGGAAGGTCTGCCTAAGGAAGTTGAATTGACTATTGCGGACCTGAACGTAGACAGAGCTCAGGAGTTAGCAGACTCGCTAGACGGATACAAAAAGGTCACCGCGATGCAGCTGGACATCACCGATACGGATAACTTGACAGAAGTCGCTAAGGATTTCGATCTGGTACTTAATGCCGTCGGTCCTTTTGTTCGCTTCGGAGTACCCACGCTTAAAGCAGTAATCGCTTCCGGAACTAATTATATTGACGTCTGTGACGAAGGTGATACGACCGAGGATTTGCTTGATTTGTTTGATGAGGCCAAAGAAGCCGGTGTTACAGCTTTAATCAATATGGGACAAGCTCCCGGTATCCTTAACCTGCAGGCGAAATACATTGCAGATAAGCTGGATGAAGTAGATACTCTCAAAGTGGTCTGGCATAGTGGTCCGCCGAATGTTGATTTGGTTCGTGGCACTGATTTGGAAGAGTCAATGCAATACATCTTTGATTTCGAAGATGACGTGACCGGTGAGAAGTTCATAGAGTTTAGCCCGGCCTGCTGGGATCATTTGGTTCACTCAGCTACAGGTCAGATTCCGATCTGGAAAGATGGGAAACGTGCCATGGTTGAGGCTTTCGACTCAGGCGAATATTTTGACTTTTCCGGCGATATAGGCCGCGTTCCGGTGTACTTGTTCGGCCATCCTGAACCGATTACCTTGCCTAGATACATTGATATAAAAGACTACAGTGCCTGCTTAGGTACTCTCAAGAGTGACCCCGCAATCAGGAAAGCGGCTAGAGGACACGAAGATCCCGTGCACCCCCCTGTCGAACCGGATGCACCGCTCTATGAGATGCCCGACGCATGGAAGGATTTAGGCGCGTTCCAAGGACAAGCCGCAATCGCTGAGGGTACCGAAGACGGTAAACGTGTTCGCTATACCAGCAGATGGCTCCAATCTGTCTTTGATCGCGGAGTGTACGCTTATGGTGGTAATCCGATTGGCATTTACTTAATGTATAAGCACAAGGATAATTTCCCCAAGGGCGTTTTCGCACCTGAAGGTTTGATAGATACTGAAGAGTTCTTCAATGTTCTGGTCAAGTTGACAAACTCGATGCACGATTGGGATATGAGCTTTGAAGAGCTCTTACCGATTCAGCGCGAGGTTCTTGAGTAGAACTTTTAGGCTAATTAAGTCGATACCGAAAATCCGGCAAGAGCCCTTGCCGGATTTTTTTAAAACAAATTTGTGGATTTAGCTTATATTTAGTACATAAGGGGGGAGACGCCTATGACTAAGAAAACTGAACAAAGCGCAAGATCGACTAAGACCAGCGTAATTGCGCTTATTTTGGCCGGGCTGATAGCCTTTCTATATGTTTCGGGACTACCCGGAATTTTGTTTATTGAGATAGAGCTTTTTGATGTCCAGCCTGAGCTTATCGCCGTGTTTATCAACACCATATTGGCCTTGCTGTTGGGATTGATTCTGCATAAGGTGCTGATCCCGGATCTTGAATTAGGTCTGGGCAAAAGTAGCTTGAAAGCAGGTTTAGAAAAATACTTGCTGTCTTGTCTAGTTATTCTTCTTATCCCGCTCATAGCCTTTAGCATTAGCCTACAGCCCTTCGATAGGAGCCCAACCATAGTAAAGCTGCTCTTCGAAGGCATCGTCTATATAGCAGCCGTAGCTTTGATAGAAGAATTCTTTTGCCGCGGTCTGCTACAAAACGCCCTCGCAAATTTATTCCACAAGAATAAAAACAGTCAATTGCTGTCAGTATTGGTCGCAGCATTCATCTTTGGTGCCGGGCACGTTTTTGGAATGATTGGCGAAGCGCCCATATTGGTAGTCTGCAAAGTTCTCTGGTCAATCGGATTGGGTATTTATTTTGGTTCTATCTATACACTGACTGCAAACCTAGTCCTAGTTGCGTTCTTCCACTTCATCATCAATCTCAGCGGCTTCCCCTTCATTTTTTCAACGCAGCAAACATACCCTACAGATTCCGTTATTGCTCTTGTGTTGGCTAGTATAGGAGCGGCAGGCTATGGTATTTATTTACTACAGACAAAACAAGCTCTAGCAAAGCAAGACGAATAAAAACAGCCAACAATAAAGCCGCCTCCCAATAGTGGAAGGCGGCTTTCTCATCATACGTCCTTATATTAATCAGAAGACAGCTCTTAAGATTAATTCCAAGATAAAGAGTATTGAGGCGCCGATTAGAATCGGTGAGGCCTTGTGCTCTGTTTTCTGCTTCGTCACTTTTTGAATCAAGAGAACGAGCAAGTAAGTAATGAAGCCGAAGGCTATACCTGTCGAGATACTGTAGAACACGCACATGAAGATCGCCGTAAAGAAACAGGGAATTGCTTCACTGAGTTCAGGCCAGTTAATATCCCTGAAGGATCCGGCCATCATGACGCCGACAATAATCAAAGCGGATGCTGTCGCTTGAGCGGGAACTGCGCTTGCCAAGGACAATAGCGGCACAGTCAAGATAAACATGATCGCTGTGACCACAGAGGTCAAACCTGTGCGACCACCGGCGCCGATTCCGGCAGCACTCTCAACATAAGTAGTTACGTTAGAAGTACCGAAGATAGCACCGATTGAGGTAGCTACCGAGTCAGAGATCAGAGCGCGATCCATCTTGGAGCTGACGCCCGGTTCATTCATTGCCTTCATGTCTTCATCTGTGAAGATGCCTGATCTACGACCGGTACCGATGAAGGTGCCGATGGTA
>DIRG01000044.1:0-5528 GCA_002427475.1 Mageeibacillus sp. UBA5442 | reverse complement strand
GATGAAGGTGCCGATGGTATCAAAGGTATCAGCCAAGCTGAAAGAGAAGATGGCAATCAGGGCAGGTAAAACCTTTTCAGAGTCGGAGAAGAGGCTTGGCAAACCTTCAGATGTAAAGATTACGCCGAAAGTCTCACGCAATTGCGAGAAAGCTTCGCCGACACTAATGGATGCTCCGCCACCGCCTACTTGAGTAACGCCCATGGGAATACCTATAAGCGCCGTAGCAATGATGCTGATCAGAATAGCACCTTTCACCTTTGCAATTAGCAAAACAATCGTCAGTACAATACCGATTAATGCCAGCAAGATACCGGGCGAATTGAAATCAGCCATTGCAGGAATGATTGCCGAGTTGGCAATAACAGTTCCTGATTCGAGCTGAATGTAATCGCCGGGGTTGCTGGTGAAGGAAAACAGGCCTGCGTTCTTCAGACCGATGTAGGCGATAAAGAGTCCGATACCGCCGGAAATCGCGTGTTGCAGGCTTTCCGGTATTGCCCTGATAATCGCCTTTCGAATTCGCGTCACCGTGATGATGATGTTAATCATACCGCAGATGAACACTATCGAGAGCGCCTGCTGCCATGTAAAGCCCAAAGCGAATACTACCGTGTAAGTAAAGTAAGCATTCAGGCCCATGCCGGCTGCTTGTGCATAAGGNNCACCGTTGTCTATGAGCTGCTCAAAACAAAGAAGTTTATGGCCTCAGATTATCTAGTCGTCGCTGCATATCAAATAGCATCCTCGGCAGCGGCAGGGGACTTCGAAGAGATTGCTCAGCGTGCTAAACTTGGCACAAGTTCTCGCGCTAGGCGACGCGGATTCAGATGCAGTAGACAGAGTCCTTGCTCTGTCAGAGCAGTTCAAACAGAAGAAGCCTCCTTAAGCTTGAAGAACTTATCCATTGAACACCTCCGTTTTCAAAAATTTTGCCGATATTCCGCGTCTCCTGTCCGGATATCGGCGGACACCAATATAGTCGTGGCTTTGCAAAGGATGATGCATGATGAACATAAATTCCTTAGCACTAAGATATATTGGTGTAAGCTCTATAACCTTAACCAATAACAACCCAACATTAGGCATAAGACAACAAGTAATATGTAAAGTATTTTGTTAATTTTGCCAAGTTATTAAATTCTTACACCTAAAATCGATGAACTTATTAATATTTCTTTGTAACATTCTGTATTTTTGACTTCAATCAAAGACTCGGCAGTATTTCTCCGTTATAGTAGGTATGAAAATAATTGATAATTTCTGGGAGGTAGCAAAATGAGCAAAAGAACATATCAACTTGAAGGCATGACTTGCCCCACCTGTGTAATGAAAATCGAAAAGCTTCTGAAAAAAACAAAAGGCATCGAAGAGTCCGAAGTCTTATATAACAGTGGCAGAGTGAAAGTCAGTTTCGACGAGAACACAGTAACATCGGAAGAGATTACCGCGGCCATCGAGCAGCTAGGCTATAGAGTAGTTTCCGAAAAATAAACTGACTTCAACATGTGGGTCCATCAACCGTCTAGAAGGCGGTTGATTTTTGTCAAGAAACTTTTTATTTAGAAAAAAAGTAACAATTTTTGATCTACATCAAGGCAGTAATTATTTTTCCAAAGGATAATGTAGCAGAAATCAAAAACTACAGGGGGTAGATGAATGTTCAAAGTAAGTAAAAAGCAAATCGTCTGGGCAGCAGGAATTTTGGCACTTGCAGCCCTAGTCTTGAACAAAATAATTTTTAGAGACATGGAAGGCTACGCGACCGTATCCATCATAATTATGATAGTGGGTACTGTACTTGCCGGCTATAACATCTTTAAGACCGCTATCGTCAGCCTCAGATATGGCGTTGTCGGCATAGACCTTCTGGTATCTATCGCAGCCATCGGTGCCTTGATCATTGGTGAGTATTGGGAAGCGCAAGCCGTTACCTTTCTCTTTACCTTTGGCGATTATCTGGAGTCCTTAACTCTGGAAAAAACCCGCGACTCTATCCGTTCATTAATGGACTTAGCACCTGACATAGCTCGCGTGCGCCGTAACGGAGAAGAAATTGAGATATCACCGGATGATGTAGTTTTTGGCGACCATGTGGTCATCAGACCGGGCGAGAAGATCCCTGTTGACGGTGCAGTCGTCGAGGGCTCAGCCTACGTCAATCAAGCAGCGATTACCGGTGAATCGATGCCGATATCACGAGATCCCGGTGAAGAAGTCTTCTCCGGAACCATTCTGGAATCCGGTTACCTAGTGGTGCAAGCGGAAAGAGTAGGCGAAGACACTACGTTTGCTCGAATCCTGCATATGGTTGAAGAGGCTCAGGATAAAAAAGCCAGCTCGCAGAAATTTTTGGAAAAATTCGCAGCTTGGTACACTCCCGCCATTATTTTATTGTCGATAGTAGTCGGCTTGATCTCTAAGGATATAAGGCTAGCCCTTACTCTACTGGTTGTATCCTGCCCAGGTGCTTTGGTTATTTCAACTCCGATATCTTACGTTGCCGCCATCGGTAATGGCGCTAAGAACGGTGTCCTGGTCAAGGGCGGAGAAATTATGGAAAAACTTGGCCGCGTCAAAGCGATTGCTTTCGATAAGACCGGAACCCTAACTGAAGGAAAACCCGGTGTCAGCAGAGTAAAAGCCTACGATATGGATGAGGATGAACTCCTGCGTATTGCCGCAATCGGTGAATCGTTTTCCGAACATCCCCTCGGTGCAGCGATCATCAGAAAAGCGGAAGAGAAAATGGGCAAGATTAATGAAACTCCAGAAGACGCCCGCATGTTGATCGGACATGGCCTAGCTTTCGTCTACGAAGGTACAGAGTACTTCATCGGAAATAGGAAGTTACTTGATGATCAAAATATCGATTATTCAGCTCATGAAGCGTATCTTAACGATGAGGAAGCACTGGGGCAGACAGCTGTAATTGTTGCCTCAGAGGAAAAAGTACATGGTATTATTTCCATAGCCGACACCATCCGTCAGGAAGCCAAAGGGCTCGTAGCAGATTTGCATGCCCAAGGTGTCAAAAATATCGTCATGCTGACAGGCGACAATCGACGTGCGGCACAAGCGGTAGCAGACGCTGTCGGTTTGGACGGTCAATATAGCGAGCTTCTGCCGGAGGATAAAGTTAGCGCTTTATCAGAGATTTCACAAGAATACGGTGAAACTGCAATGGTTGGTGACGGCATCAACGATGCTCCTGCGCTAGCTTCCGCCGATTTAGGAATTGCAATAGGTGCGGCAGGAACTGACGTAGCAATGGAAACAGCTGATGTTGTACTAATGAGTGATGATATAGGCCAACTCTCATATGCAATGGGCCTGAGCCGTGCGACAGCGAACAACGTCAAGCAAAACGTGATCTTCGCAATAGTCGTTGTTGTAGTACTTTTAGCCGGGGTATTAGTCCAGACAGTAAACATGTCACTGGGAATGTTAGTACACGAAGGCTCGGTATTATTAGTTATACTAAATGCAATGCGCCTCCTGAATTATGGTCGGGGAAAGAGAAAGCAGAAATTGGAGGCGGTGAAAGTAGGAGATTAATGCACTGCAAAAATCACTGTGACGTTCATTCGCACTGTTGCTCGAGTGAACATGAAACATGTATAGAATTGGTCCCGATCTTTAAAGGGCTTACTGAAGAGGAGATGCTGGAAATAGCCGGCATCACCTCTTCTCGCGTTTTAGAGAAAGGTGAATTGGCATATAGGGCGGGTGAGGTCACTAACACAATGTTTGTGGTTCACACCGGGAAGCTTAAGCTCTATCGTTTGACAGCCAATGGCAAAGAACAAGTTCTTCAAATTATCGGACCGGGGGAGTTTATCGGAGAATTGACGCTTTTTTCTTCATTGCCCCTGTCAGATTTTGCTGAAGCTATGGAAGAGACTAGTATCTGTGTCTTGGAAGGTGCCAAGCTCAAAGAATTGATGGGCAAGTATCCTCAAATAGCTTTTAAAGTGATGGATGAACTCTCACGCCGTTTGGAGACCGCGGAAAGCCGAATCGAATCAATCAGTCACGGCTCGGTTGCCGAAAGACTGGCAGCAGCCTTGTTGGATTTATCAGCAGAAGAGAATGACATTAACTTGCCGATGAGCAAAGGAGATTGGGCCTCGCAGCTCGGAATGAGCCAGGAAACATTGAGCCGCAAACTAACGGAATTCCAAGATGAAGCTCTAATTACGTTGCAAGGGCAGCGCCGTATTATTATCAATGATAGAGCTGTCTTGGAAAGCATAGTTGCAAATTATTAGAAGGAGTAAAAAAATGAAAATTGCATTAGGCAGTGATCATGCCGGTTATGATTTAAAGATGACCATCAAGGCCCATCTAGAGGCAAATGATTATGAAGTAAACGATGTGGGCGTACACGATAATGAACGATCGGACTATCCCGTATACGGCAATAAAGCAGCTAAAGAGGTCGCAAAGGGCGCAGCTGACTTCGCTATCGTCTGCTGCGGTACCGGAGTAGGTATCTCAATTGCCGCCAATAAGGTGAAAGGTGTACGCTGCTGTTGCTGCAGTGAGCCTTATTCCGCTCGCATGTCACGGAGACACAATAATGCCAATGCTCTCGCCTTGGGCGGACGCGTTGTAGGTGATGAGTTGGCTCTCATGATCGTGGATGAATTTTTGGCGACGGAGTTTGAAGGAGGGCGACACGAAAGAAGAGTTAAGCTTATAGGTGAGCTTGATGAGTATTGATTCGTTTTTTTAAGCGAAAACTGCCTAATTGTGCTAACCTAACGTATATAGCTATTTTACATTAATCAGACAGAAATGACACGAAACTAATATAATGTGGAAATGTCTTTTAAATGCTATTCCTGAATCTTAATGATAGGGAGCAAGGGAGAAATATGAAAAAACTCTGCGATTTCCTAGGTATGACTTCACTTTTCACTGGCTTGGATCAGTCGATTTATCATGAGTACTGTTACAACACTAATATAAAAACATATTGGAAGGGTGAGGTTATTGTTAATGAGGGGGATCCATGTACTGGAATCGGAATTATTGTCGACGGTCAGGTGGCCAGGCAAAAGTACTCCGCTTCAGGTGAGTTCTCGACTCTTGATTTGTTAGGGCCTGGAGAAACCTTCGGCACAACTCTTATTTTTTCCACACGTAAAAAATATCCTTTCACACTGGAAGCCGTCTCTCATTGCAAGATCGTTAAAATGACCCGAGACGTACTCTTATCAATGATTTCCAAAAACCCGCAATTGCTTCTGAACTATATGCAGCAATTATCAGACAGGTCGACTGAACAGGACAAGCGCATCAATCTCTTGTCGCAGAAGACCTTGCGTTTGAAGATAGGTCATTATTTATTGCAGTTGTTAGAAGATCAATTAGAAGATCATGACAGATCTTTGGAAGAAGCTCTGCAGTATCCGACCACTTATGCGGTGGAATTGCCGGTATCTAAGGAAGTGGTTTCCCGCTTACTGGCGATGCCGAGACCTTCTTTTTCCCGAGAGCTTATCAGTATGGAGAAAGATGGC
>DIRG01000103.1:2390-2708 GCA_002427475.1 Mageeibacillus sp. UBA5442 | reverse complement strand
AGCGAAGTTCTGGAAAAGATAACCGATGCGCTTAGCTAGTAGCTTCTCCGCTTTGCGAGAAAAAGGCTTGACGTTCTCCTCTCCCCACCAACTGACTATTCCCTTGTCATAAGCTTCCAGTAGTCCCAAGATATTGAGCAGCGTAGACTTACCTGAGCCGGACACACCGGAGAGGAGAGTGATCTCCCCTTCCTCAATACCACCGGACATATCACGTAAGACCTCAGTTAGGCCAAATGATTTATCCAAATTTTTCCATTCAATCAAATTCATTATCTTTCTCCTTTGAGGCGTGTCACACTCTTCTTTTGTAGGCGA
>DIRG01000103.1:0-2099 GCA_002427475.1 Mageeibacillus sp. UBA5442 | reverse complement strand
TTGATAGGAAAGCTTCATAATCCTGTGAATTAACGAAGGGAAGGAAAAGGCAAGGATAGCGGCAACAGCATAAGGGATAGCCGCTCTCAACCAGAGTCCACTATAACGTCTCAGAAAAGGAACTCCATGAAGATAGCGTAGATGAAGCAACTTGGAGCGGTCAGTGGCGTAGACCTCTGCATTATGCAAACTTATCACTATAAAAGCGGCTAATAGAAAAAGTGCTGTCCACAAATAGAGCAAAAGAGTAGTCCTATAGAAGTGTTTTAATTGAATCAAGGGACTTGATTGAAAAACCCAAGTGTCGCGATCAAGTCCTGACTCGTCTAACGCTGTACTGAGAATCGCTCTGTTTTCTGTAGTATCTAAGATCCAGCCTGTTCCAAAAGGATTATCAAACTCAGAATAAATAATTATCACGGGATTCCTAAGATATTCTCCATTAGACATCAAGACTTTTTGACCTGGCCGAATGGGAACGTGAATAGAATTATCTTCCCAATTTAAAAACCATCCGATTTCCATAATCTCATTGAGATCTGCCCCTTCCGAGACGAGCACCGTCGTCTGCTTAGGGATACCCTCAATACGAATAGGAGCACCATCTAAACCGATAATATCATTCGCCAATGTTACTTGAAACGTTGTAACAGCATGTGGTTGTTTGATTTTATGCTCTATAACCTCACCGGATGGACTTCCGTGCATTAGTACACCTCCTGCTTGAAATGTTGCCGTATGTATTTGCTCTAATTCATCTTCCTTAGACTCCATTACCTGATTGATAGCAAAATATGTTGATTTGCGCGCTCTCTCAGTTCCGAGTGGAAAGGTATCATCGTCCGGGTGAACACTCAGAAGATACTCACCATATAGCTGCTCAGCTCGCGATTCGCCAAAGTAAAGGATAAGGTCAGGTACAAGAACGAAAAGTTGACTGGCCAGAAGCAAAATCAACAGTATTTTCATGACGAGACCAAAATCCGAAAAGAACTGAAGTGAATTCTGTCGTTTGCTGCTTATAACCGGATCTATACGCTTAACATAGAAGTGAGAGATGGCAAGTGCAATTACTAGCATGAAAATAAAGCCCAGCAGAAGCAATGCAGGTAGTTGTAAGAAACTAAGAGTCAGACGATTCCAATTCTTAATAATTGTTAAGAGCGTTATGACCGATGCACCAATAAATACTGCCAACATTGAGAGTGCTAAGCGATAGAGTAGGCGTGAACTTATATGACCTGCGCTTTGTCCCAGTATTTTACGCACCCCGATTTCATGCGTCGTTTCAATAACCTCTAGAGAAAAGAGAGCCAGCAGCATAACAAAAATAGCAATAATGGCCAGAAAAGCTATAACATACGGGGAACCTGACGAATCATCGATGAAGTAGTACTCAAGGCTATAGAACTCTTCGTAGGGTACGACATAATTGGCAGGTACACTCTCTATCTGATTTAAGAAATAATTGCTAGCTTTTTCAGGTTGGTCTGATAAAAAATATATGGTCAATTCGGGAGCATGCTCTCTTGCCGCTGCTGGATATAATTCTTCTAGCATAGCAAGTGGCGCAACAATTTCTTGGCGCAGCAGATCGATATCTGTCTCATCACGACGGTCTCTTACTGTTAATATCTGTCCCATATTTGACTCGGGTTTTAAAGAGTAAGCCTTATTACCGCTAAGACTCCAGTCAATCTTCACATCAGAAAACTCACCAGCTGGAAATATGTCACGTTCTTGCGAATAAACAAACTTAATCCTGGGAGCCATTCGAACGCTAATATCACCTTCTTGTGCTGGTGCAAACACATCCAAAATTAAATCTGCATCCAAGTCATCCGCAAGCAATGTTAGTTCTTGCGCCAAATCGCTAGGCGTCTCATCAGAATGATAATCTAATACTGCAGCCACTGTGGTTTGAGGGGTAAAAGACTTCGCTTTCCTTTCTGGACCAATATAATCTCGATCACTTTCGAAGAAAGCCAGAGCATAATTGCATGACAGAACTGCAAACAGAGCTACAAAGAAAAGTAGAGCCATTCTTCGTTTCATAGAAAAACTCCTTTAATTAAATAGAACCACTGCGAAACACAGCG
>DIRG01000071.1:11760-22235 GCA_002427475.1 Mageeibacillus sp. UBA5442 | reverse complement strand
GTAAATTTTAGTTCCTTGTATTGCATATCACTCATTGAAAAGTACCTCCTGAACGACGCACTGATTCGATCAGGCATCTACGTGCCAGTTCTGTCATCAGATGTGTGCGGAATTCTTTAGTAGCGCGCCAACTGGTTCTCGGGTTGATGTCATCCTTAACTTTCTCCGAGAACAATTCAATTGTTTCCAAATCCACCGGACGTTCTTTGATGGCAGCTTCGGCTGTCAGGGCACGCAAGGGGACAGGACCGGCTACACCGTAAGCAATGCGGACATCAGTGATGTTTTTCTTATCTTCTGATAGCTTGACATTGACAGAGCAGCCGCATGTTGCGATATCCATTGCATGGCGCATGCTGTATTTGAAGTAATAGCCGAAATAGTTTTCATAAGATTCTTTGGGCAATAGGATTGCGGTTTGAACCTCTGTGGGCTTTAGATCGACTACTTTAGCCTTAATGTACCAGTCTTTAATCGGAATGCGACGATAACCGTCTTTACCTTTGACCTCTATGATGGCATCAAGTGCCAGTAAGGTAGAGGCTGTATCCGCCGAAGTAACACCGTTGCAGGTGTTGCCGCCGATGGTTCCGATATTACGGACCTGCGGTCCGCCTACCGAACCGGCTGCTTCTCCGAGGAAGGGTACATATTTATTAATTATTTCATTGCGAACAATGTTCGTGAAGCTGGTAAGTGAACCGATACGAATGGTTCCATCATCTTCTAGGCTTACACCCCTTAGATCATCAAGGCCGTAAATGCTTACTAGTGTACAGCCGGCAAGTTCACCGCCACGCACGCTGATAAGAATGTCAGAGCCGCCAGCAATGATCTTAGCTTCAGGATGCTGCTCGAGCAAGCTAATCGCATGATCAAGCGATGTGGCTTCATAGAGTTTTTTAATATCGTACTTCATTGCAGCCTCCTATGCTATTTCTTGAGATGTATTATTTAGATCATCTCTGCTTTTTTCATAATGTTCGCGACGGATTTTGGTTTCCATATCTGAGCCCAAAAGGCCTGCTTCAGTGAAGCCTTCGAACAGAACGTGTGGTGTGATCGGCAGCGTATTGAAACCAACGCCGGTGGCCTGCAAGATAGCGTTACGAATAGCTACAGCAGGGGAACAAGTCGGAGGCTCTCCCAGAGATCTCGTGCCGAAAGGACTTGTTGGTTCAGGATTCTCTACGAAACCGACTTTCATGTCCGGGTGGTCCATGCTGGTGCAGAGCTTGTAGTCTAAGAGGTTGTCATTTAAGACGCGGCCAGTCTTTTCGTCATGGAGCATCTGCTCATAAAGTCCGTAGCCGATACTCATGCTCATACCGCCGTGAACCTGGGCTTCAGATGTTTGCGGATTGATCAGATTTCCCGCATCATGCACGTTACAAATATCAAGAATCTCAACTTTACACAGTGGGATATCAACTTCAACTTCAGCGACGCTGACGCCGAAGGAGTAGGCGTTACTCTTAACTTGGTAAGTGCTTTCTGCTGTGATGTGATTTCCCTGTTCGTGGCAGTAAAGCACATTGAGTGAAAGATCGCATAGATCCATCAATTCACTACCATCAGTCTTGCGAACAATCTTGCCGTCCACCAAATCGAGCATTTCCACCGGCATGCGCACATATCTGTGAGCAGTTTGCAGGATGCGTTCTTTAAGAATAGTCCCGGTTTGCTTGATGGAAAAGCCGGCAACATAAGTCTGACGAGAGGCATAAGCACCGAGGCCGAAGGGAGTGATGTCGGTATCCTGTGTGGAAACGATGTTGACATCTTCAACCGGAATGCCTACAGCCGCAGCAGCCATCTGCGAGAAGGCTGTATCGGCACCTTGTCCGATTTCAGTTTCTCCCAGCTGTACCTGAATAGATCCATCTTGGTTCAAAACCATACGGCAGGCGGAAGTCTCGATCGATATCGGCCAGACCCCGGTGTTGTACCAGAAGAGCGACATGCCGATGCCACGTCTGACCGGTCCTTCCTGAGGTTCAGAGTAAAGCTTACGCTTCTCATGGTAGTCGGTCATTTCGACGACCTTATCAATCAGCTGATTATATGTATCGTAGTAATTAACGTTCTTGGTAAAGTCGCAGACAAAACCCTTGGGCATAGAGTTGTTGCGTCTGAACTCCACAGAGTCTAAAGATAATTCTTTGCAAATATCTTCAATATGGGCTTCGGTGAAGAAGGTAGCTTGCGGCATGCCGTAGCCTCGCATAGCACCGCCCACTTGTTTGTTGGTGTAAACCGTAAAGCAATCGGCTTCAAAATTATCGCAAGGATACAGTTGATTAACTGATCCCATCGCTTTAGCTACGACTGAGTGGCCGTGTGAAGCGTAGGCACCTTGGTCGGATATGATCTTAAGTTTTCTTGCGACTAAGGTTCCATCCTCACGAAGCCAAGAAGAGATGTGCGCGTGCATAGCGTGACGAACACGATTGTTTACAAACGTTTCCTCTCTTGTTGTATCCATCATAACCAGACGGCCACCTACGCTGAGCGAGGCAAAAGCAATCAATGGCTCCCAGAGAGCATCTTGCTTGTTGCCGAAACCTCCGCCGATATAAGGTTTGATGATGCGAACGTCGCCCCACGGCAAACAGTTCGCTTGCCCTACTACGCGGCGGACGATGTGCGGAATTTGAGTAGAAGAAACAACTACTACACGTTTCTTTTCCACATAGGCGTAGCAAACATTAGGTTCAATATGAGAATGTTGAACTGTGGGCAGATGGTACCAGCCCTCAATTTTCTTTAGGCCTTCCTCTTTAATTGCTTCTTCAAAGTCGCCCTCGCGGATGCTTGATGAAGCCAGCACGTTATTCGGAGTGATTTCCTCGTGAATAAGCGGAGCGCCTTTTTTCATACTCTCTCTTGGGTCGAGAATATGAGGGTATTCTTCATATTCAACTTTTATTTTTTCCAAAGCTTGTTTGGCCGCAATCTCATTTTCAGCGATTACGAGAGCAATTTCATCTCCGTAATAGCGAACATGTTCATTTAATAGCAAACGGTCAGCGACATCCTGATGTTCCGGATCAGTTGTCCAGGGATGGCCTGCGGTAGGGAATGGCGTATTCGGCACCTCAAAGCAGGTGACGATTTTTACTACACCTTTGACCTTTTCGGCCTCCGATATATCCATGTCAATGACACGACCGTGCGCAATTGTGGAAGGGAGAATTTTAGCTATTAAAGCTTTTTCATCGCATAGATCAGCTGCATACTGAGCTCTGCCTATAACTTTATCAAAAGCGTCTACTCTTTTGATACTTTTCCCAACGCTCATTTATAACCTCCATTCATGTTAAGCTCGACTTAGTGATTTAAAATATTTTATCACATTGAAAGCTAAGCAGAGAAAAATAGCTTTATTAACACAGGTTTGCTGTGTTATCTGTGCTAATTATACTATATTATTAACGTAATGCTAGTAAAGCTAGCCATATGCTGGGGGGAACTATTATGAGCAAGTTTGAAGCAATCTATGAACAAGCAAAATTATTCGAAAGCAAAGCGGTAATAGCTGTAGTAGTGCCGGACTTACGCAGTTTGGAGGCAGTGAAAAGGGCAGAGGAGCTTGGCTTGGCTTCGGCAGCCTTTTTCATGACGACTACGACTGATCAGGAAATTCTGGATCGCGTAAGAGAATCGCAATATCCTTATTATGTACTTGACTCCGCTGAGGAGGCCGCTGACTACGCGGTATCGGCAACAGCGGCAGGGGAATGTCAGATGTTGATGAAAGGCAATCTTGACACTTCCATTCTTCTGCGTGCTGTGCTCAAGAAGGATAGTGGCCTAACAACAGGTAAGCTCTTAACGCATGTAGGATGGCTGGATATGCCCAGCTACCATAAGCTCTTTATTCTGACTGACGGTGGAATGATTCCTTATCCTAGCTTGGAACAAAAGGAGCAAATATTGCAACATGCAGTTAGGTGTGCTCAGAAAATGGGCGTTGCAGAACCAAAAGTTGCAGTCTTAGCAGCGTCGGAAAAAGTTAATCCGAAATTAAAGGAATCTACGGATGCTGCCTTTTTGAAGGATCAGTCCTTAGAAGGGAAGTATGGAAACTGCATTGTGGAAGGGCCTATCTCCTTTGATTTAGCTTATGTGCCTGCTGCAGCTGCTATTAAAGGATATTTGAGTCCCGTAGCAGGCGACGCAGATATCCTCTTGCTTCCTGATCTTGTCTCCGGCAATATCCTAGCTAAAGCCCTCGCATTTGGTGGCGGCGGCGCAATGGGTGGCCTGATAGTGGGGGCGGAAGTGCCGATCTTACTTATCTCACGCAGCGCTTCAGCTCAAGAAGTTATGAATTCAATTGCACTGGGTACAGTCATGGCTCAGTCGCCGGAGGAAAGGGAAGAGAGATGAAGATCTTAGTTATTAATCCCGGTTCTACTTCAACAAAAACAGCCCTATTTGACGAGATACAGTGCCTGACTGAAAAGAAGATAGTTCATGAACAAGAAACGTTGTCCAAGTTCCAACACATCAATGACCAGCTGGAGATGAGAATCGCAGCTGTGCGTGAGTTTTTGCAGGAGCAAGATTTAAAAGCTGAAGAACTGGATGTTATCGTGTCCCGGGGTGGCATTTTGCCGCCGGTGCGTCACGGTGCGTATTGCATTGATGAACATTTGGTTGACACTCTCCTTTATCGTCCGGCACAGGAACACGCTTCCAATATGGGAGCGGGGATTGCTTATCAGATAGCCCGGGACGGTGGCGGTATTCCTGCTTATATTTATGATTCAATTTCTGTGGATGAATTATTACCTGAAGCCCGACTTTCGGGAGTAAAGGATTATAACCGTGGCAGCTATTCCCATGTGCTAAACACGCGTGCAGTTGCTCGCAAATTAGCGGAAACTGAGGGTTTCGAGCTGGAAGAAGAGAATGTAATCGTTGCTCATCTGGGCGGTGGTTTTTCGATGAATATTCAATCTAAAGGAGAGTTGATCGACGTGATCTCAGCGGATGAAGGTCCCTTTTCCGCAGAGAGAGCAGGCGCTCTGCCGATATACACCGCAGCGGAGATAGCAGCGAATGAAGGCGCTGACGGATTGTACAGCTACGAGATAGGACGCGGGGGCTTGATCTCTTATTTGGGTACCAATGATGCCAGGGAAGTACTGCGTCGCATAGCCGCTGGAGATGAGGAGGCGGCATCGGTGTTCAAGGCAATGACCTATCAGATTGCGAAATACATCAGTTCTTTAGCTGCAGTTGTTTGTGGCAACGTACGCGCAATTATCCTCACCGGAGGTTTGGCTCATTCCGAGTTGATCACCGAACAGGTGAAGAAGCGAGTGGAGTTTATTGCAGATGTCCACGTATATCCGGGCGAGTTGGAAATGGAGGCTCTGGCTGAAGCCGGTCGGCGTCTCTTGCGTGGTGAAGAAGAGGCATATAGCTTTACGACTAACTAGCTGTCAGCGTCAGCACTATCAAGTTCATCCTGGTCAGCTTCATCCATCATGTTATCCCAGTAATCGCTGAGGAATGATGCAGATTCCGGATCAAAGTCTCTGTGTTGGCGCAGTTTTTGCTTGTGTTCAAGATCCATCTCTATGGGTGTCTTTTCTAGCAAAGATGGATTTTCGATGTATTGCTCGAATAAGCGTAGACTTTTTATCAGGTAGAAACCATCGCAGATGCGTTCATCAATACTGAAACTAATATCTATCGTTTTCTTCCAGACCACCTCTCCGGTGGCGACATCTTGGTAGGGCTTTTTATAGATTTTCCCAATGGTGCAAAAGATGGACGTAGTGCCAAACTCGTATAAGTGATGGAAGGGGGCTTCGGCGCCGAGGCTTCCCATATGAGACACAAAGACGGATGAATATAGCGGAATATTGTCCATGAATACTTTCGGCATGAAACCATGGAAATCGAGGAAACGTAAAATCCATAAAACAAAGCGTACGATAAATCTGGGCAACTTGGTGGCGAACTGAATCAGGCGGTCGTCGCCTTTTTGCTGGCCGTCTTTGATGTAGCTGATGTGTTCACTCATCATGTCCGTAACATCTTCGATGGTGGCGTGTCCGTCACTGCTGATTTTAGCAATCGATTCGACACCTTCATCGGTCATCAATGTCTTAACCACATACAAGACATCCATGCTATTGCGGCGATACAACTTGCGACCGGCTATGAAACGGTTTAAGTGAGGCCTGCGGTACAGAGTATGTAGTAAAGCTGAGACGATGACGTTGAAAAGTGTAATCCGCTTACCTTGGCGACGCTTTTCGCGTATATATTCTTGAATATCTTCTACACAGAAGGATTTGCCGTAATAAACTGCTGACTCATTACGACCTCGCATAACGTAAGGCATTATGTGCATCATCGGATCGCCGCCTTTGACCAGCTTTCCGTCTTTGCGCTTATTAAAAATCATAAATCTCCTCTTTTGTCTGCTGTTTTAAACAGCAAATTAGCATCACCTATTATACACGTCTACTAGTTCTAATCATGTACCTTAGCATTTTTTGCAGAACTTTTCTTTAGTGCATGTTTTTTGGCGCGGTACTTAAGGCCAAAGTGCAAAACCGCCCAGTAGAAAAGAATAGCTCCAAAAGTTACATACAGGAGTAGATCAGATTGAGCCGCTAAGCCGACAAATATGAGTATCGGTGCACCAAATATAATAGCGGTACTGCTCCCGGTGATCAGATTCATCGACATGGGAGTGCGGAAAAGAGGGTCAACTTCGCGCAAGAGCATTATGCCCGTGCTGGCAGTTCCGGTCACCATGCCGTACATGCCCATCATGCCGGCTACCGGATAGTCAGGGTAGACGATTCTGGTCATTTTAATGTTGTAATAGAGGGTAGCGAAACCACCTAAGGTTGTCATTATTGCAAAGACCAACCAATTGTCTTTTAAGTCTGCAATCGAGATAGTTGCGATAGCACCAACTACCATAACGTCGAAGGCAAAGCCGGAAATACGATTTAGCAAATAGGTATTGGGGTACTGGTGAGACATCCAACCTTTTTTGCGAAATTTTTGCAAACTGCCGCGCATCAGTAAAGCGAGTATAGAGCCGATAAGAAAGTTGAAACCCCAAAGTAGTGGACTCAAGATCTCGACTAAGCCTGCGAGAGCTGGCGAGAGACCGAGGAGCCATAAAATTCCATAGATTAAGCCGTAGGTTAAAAGATAGACTAAAGTAATAAGTGCAACCTGCAAAGTCAAGCGGTCGACGGGTTCAGACAGCGGAACTTCGTCATCTTCTTGAAAGATGATTTCTGCCTTCTCTCCGGTGTGTTGTACAGCAGTTTTAGGAAGTTTGTTTTTCTTTTTGAGATAGTAAAGGTAAGCAATACCGCCGATGCTAGCCCAGACAAAACCCAAGCTGGCAATGGCCAGACCGAAACTTTGCCCACCGACAAAACCGTAAGATTCATACATGGCACCGATGTTATTGCCTTGTCCCGGGCCTTGACCATAACCCATCGGCAGCAAAATTCCTGAAGCTTTAAAGAAGTTGGGAGCGAAAGTAAGAGAGGCAATGATTGTAATCGCTAGACCCAAAGCGCCTTGCATCAGATAGTTTGAAACGATCAGCATGCCTGAGTTAACACTGTTGTATACTCCGTCGCCCTTTTGTTTCTTAACATCTTGCATCCGGGGAATTCTCAGACTGAGCGCTATGAAGCCGATTGCTAGACCATGGTAGGTAAGCATATGTAACAAATCAACATCTAGAGTCAAGAGACCAGTTTCATTGAGTATTAGTCCAATAAAGCCGGCTATAACCGAAGTCGGGGCTAGGGCATTGCGAAAGAATCTAATTTTCCTACGCAACAGGTTGGAAAAGAGCAAAAGTGCGGCCAAAATACCACTTGTGATGATAAAATCCCACAATTCAGTATTAGCTGATGAAAAATCCATAATATCTCCTCTACGTCTCCTCAGTATCTAAGGATTCTAAATTTAGCTATTCATTAAAAATATTTAATTAATTCAATCATATCATTGATACGTAAAATATATGTACATTAATTTCGAGGAATTTGAGATTTAATCTGCTTAATAGTTTCAATATATTTGAAAGCTGAACGTGGATTTTCATTAATGCTTTCATAGACCAATTTGTCTCGCACGTCAGTAAATTGCAAACGCTGTGGTCCGATGCAGTGAACCTCATGAATTTTATCCAAAGGAAAAAGATACTCAACTTCTTTGTCTTGGTTAGAAAACTCCAATCGATCAGGGTATAAAGCAATGGAGCCATGAAGAACTCGTTCGTTCTTCTCGGCTCTGGAAGTTAGAATTAGGATTTCTTCATCATCTGAGAAGATCGGTTGATGCGAATTCATCGCAGTCAAGTTTTTCAAGCTGAAATTTTTCTTTAACTCAGCCAATTGCCACTGATAAAGACTATCTACATGCGGAAAGCGAAGCGCAAAATCCTGCTCATCTGATGTGTTTCCCGCCGGTTGGAAGTAACCCGTGGGATCATAGCGCAGGCGGAAACCGCAGTCGCAAAACACAATATCCTTCTCCGACTTAACAGTGCCTAGGCGGAGACAAGAAGGGCAGTGCCAGACAATGCGTTCCAAATATTGAGCTAAATTGCGCCCCCGAAAGATTGTAGTGTTTGGTTCTTCTGCAGCATAGGGATCAGCGTTTAAGTATTCGTAGACAATTTCATTCAGTTCTTGATAACTGTGGTTTTTGATGTCTTCTACTGTCAGCTTATGCACAACCCGACCGCTCATCTTGCCGCGTCTATGAGAACGGGCCCAGCGAGGCGAAGTTAGATAGCCTCCTTCAAGACGGTAAAGCAAGACAGGCTTATTCAATAGTTTTAACAACTTGCTAGTTGCGCTCGGGATAGGTTCCTCTGGACCGCTGATGGAACGGCTACCACTGGGAAACAAAGCAACTGTATTGCCGATCTCCAGTTCACTGCGGATGATGCGCAGAGCCTGCAAATCAAGTTTGGATTTTACAATAGGAATAGGAGCTACGAGAAAATCAATTATTTTGCTAATAAAGCCAAGGCGGAATAAATGATCAGAAGCTACAAAAAAGATCGGTCTCTTAAAGCTCAGAGAAAGCATAAGAGGATCCAGTGCACCGGTATGATTGGAAAGAATTATATAGTTACTATCTTGTGAGTCTTCTATATAGGGATAGGATCTAAAATTAAAGAGGAGCCACATTAAGGGATAAAGGAAAATCTTCAAAATAGAAAAAACGAAAAGATAGCGGAAACTGCTGCGATAGGACGTGAGTTGAACTTTTTTTGTACTTTTTGCTTCCATCGTCAATTGGATTGACCTCGTTTCATCTTTTTGTGTTCACAAAAATGGCTTGAGCCACAAATTACATTAAATATACCACAGCATTTTGAATAAATAGATAGTAAAATGGGGATTGCATTGGTAGAATTAAGGCTGTGCTTTCTGTATCATGTACTACGGTTGATATCTATTGATTTTGCTAATGTAGTGGAAATGTTTATTTGACAGCTGTGGTATCATAACGGGGTGTAAAAATTTTGTTAGGAGTTTACTTTGGATAGATATATTAATAAAGGCTCGAAGAGAATATTTCGAGTGCTTTCTGCAATTACAGTAATTATCCTGCTTGCATCTTTTCTACTAGCTTGTGTTCCGCACGAGCAGGACTTTACGCCCTCTGACCCTAGTACAGGGGATGCGGATACCAGGACTACTACTACGACAAGCGGCACGACAATAGTCGGTGAGCCTGATCCTATTACAGATAATTCTTCTAGCATGGGTGAGCCCATTCCTCCTGACGGTGTAAGTAAATTTACCACCAATACTAAAAAGTCGACTCTCCCGGAAACAGAGGAGGCAACTACAAGCACTACCTCTACTATTCCACCCAATAAGGTAGTTCGGCCGGTAGGTAAGGTAGGTACGCAAGCAGTATCTTTCCGTGTGTTTTTGGATAAACAGATAACGGTTATTTATGCCTTGGATGAGGCCGGCCAAGAGATACCGATTGATTCTTTTTACTGCTCAACAGGTTGGGGTGGAAGAACTCCTCTTTATCCTGAAGGTAGTCCCAGAAAATTTGGCAGTTACTGGAAGCCGTCTTGGTTAACATTTACTTTAGTGGGTAAATGCTACGTGCGTTATCCAACTCATATTTATGGCGATTATTTTTTCCATTCAGTACCGTATGAATACAATTATAAGAATCCCTCGAGAGGACCTCAGTATGACGAATGCTGGGTTAATGATATGAAAGCATTGGGCAATTATGCATCGACTAGCGGCTGTATTCGCTTAAGTGTGCGTGATGCAGCTAAACTCCAGAGCTATAACAGACCCGGATTAAATCTCTACGTATTATCAAGCAGCAGTGGTTATAACATTCCGACACCTCAAGGTTTTACCGGTGTGAGATCAGGCTCGCCATATAAAATTAGTAATAAGCTGGGCTGGGATCCTACCGATTGG
>DIRG01000071.1:5940-11640 GCA_002427475.1 Mageeibacillus sp. UBA5442 | reverse complement strand
CGCCTGAGGAAACGACGACTCCTGCTTCTACTCCTGCTTCAACTCCGGCCGCAACGCCTGCGACTCCACCTGAAACACTGCCTGAGACGGAGCCTGAAGAACCTGAACCAGAGGAAACGCATGGTGAGTCTTCCGGAGATTCAGAGACGAATACGGATTAGCTACAGTAACGACGATCAATAATAATAAGTGATGAATAACAATAAAAACAATGAAAAATCACGCGAGACACGCCGCTGGGCCAGACCGCGTGATTTTATCATTTTGGGATCATTGACGATAATAGCCCTAGCCTTGCTCTTAATTCCCAATTGGCTTAATCCGGCTGATAGTATTCAGGTTTTTATCTATCATGACGGTGAGGTCATTGATCAATTTATTATGGAAGAAGGTGTCGCTCGCATCCTCTCCTATGAAGAAAACCCTGCTGTAGAGATTCAACAATGGCCCGATCAGTCAATTGCGTTTATTCGCTCGGATTGCCCGGACCAAGTCTGTATTCATGCAGGGAGGCTGAGAGTAGCGGGGCAATTTGCGGCCTGTCTGCCCAACGGCTTTGTTATTGTTTTAGAGGGCGCAGTTGATGCGGAAGGAGTTGATACACTTGCTTGAGTCCAATTCGAATTCTAAAAAAACATCGCGGACGAAAACGCGAGAGTTAGTCCTTTCTGCGCTTTTTTTGGCTATGGCTTTGGCATTAAGCATCTTCGAGTCGGTATTGCCACCACCGCCGACACCGATACCCTTGCGCTATGGTTTGGCGAATGTAGCGGTCATGGCAGCCCTACTATATCTTTCTTACAGTAGTGCAGCATTTATTACCGTCGGCAAAAGCCTCTTTGCTCTTTCCACACGAGGCCTTCTAGCAGGGTTTACATCTTTCAGCGGCAGCATTATCTCCCTTCTGGCGATGATTGTGCTGTTGAAGATTAGTAAAAATAAAGTTCCTTTGTTGATACTTTCAGTGACGGGAGCATTATTTCACAATCTGGGGCAGTTCTTGATCTTCCTCTTGATAAGTTCTGTGACTGTATCGTGGACTTTTATCATCGCATTGCTCTTGTTACTCGCCCTTGCCACGGGAACAATTTCCTCCTTGATCCTGAAAGCGATCCAGCGGCCGTTGGAGTCCTGGCTAAAACACTCCGCACGCTTCATACTGGCTTTGCTAATAATCCCGCTAAGTCTATTATCCTTATCTTGTAGCCCGAAAGATACAGCGCCTCAGAGACAGGAAGCTTTAAAGACCGAATATTTCGATACGGTCAGCAGGCTGATAGCCTATACCGACGATCAGAAAAAATTCGACGAATGGTCAGACTTAATGGAACAACGCCTGTCAGAGCTCGACAGGAAATTCAGCATCTTCGACGACTCCGATTCATTTAACAATCTCAAGGATCTTAATGAACAAGCTGGAGTGGCAGCCGTAGAATTAGATGAAGAATGTTTAAATTTGCTTGCCCTAGGAATTGAAGCGGAAGAGCAGACGAATGGCAAGATGAATATCATGCTCGGCGCTGTAACCGGTCTCTGGCATGAGGCGCGGCAGTTCTCCTTGGCCAATCCTGAGGAAAGTTGGATTCCTTCAGAAGAGGATTTGCAGGAAGCAGCGAAGCATTGTGATATAAACGACCTTGTCCTCGATTACACTGCCGGTACAGCCTATATCAAAGATCCCGCAGCATCTGTTGATGTTGGCGCGATTGCTAAAGGCCATGCATTGGATCTTATTGTGGCAGATCTCAAAAATGCGGGAGCGGAGAATTTTTTGCTTGATTTGGGCGGCAATATTTATGGCAGCGGCATAAACATGCAAAGTAACGAAAAATGGAAAATCGGTGTCAGAAATCCGAATAAGGAGGAGGAAGAAGCAGTCATTGAGGTTTTATCTGTTCAAGATATGACTGTGACCACTTCCGGTTCCTATGAGCGTAGCTACACACATGAAGGAAAAGAATACCATCATCTTATTGATCCGGCGACACTGCATCCGGGAACGATTTATGAATCTGTAAGTGTAATCAGTCCGGACGGCAGTTGGGGTGATATATTGTCCACAGCTTTCTTTTTGACAGAAGTTGACTCCATTGATGCTGAAGTTTCGCGCTTTGAAAATGTCGAAGCTCTATTCATTACTGTTGACGATGAGAGAGTTGAGTCGGAAGGCCTCGGAGTTTATCTAATCGAACCATAGAATGTTTACTGCTTAGCTCACTGTCCTGAAGGATTAGTTCGAGGTGAGCTGTGCTATAATTTACCCGTTTAAGCGAAAGGAAGTAATTCTCTGTTAAATCTATTTGGCGATATTGATATTATTAATGTTCTCATAACCGTGCTGGTGTTGACTTTATCTCTCTCAGTGCATGAAGCTTCGCATGCCTACGCAGCTTTTCGCATGGGCGATGACACAGCAGCATTAAGTGGCAGGCTAACTTTAAATCCTCTGAGACATCTTGATCCTATCGGGTCCTTGATGTTTCTCTTTGTGGGTATCGGCTGGGCCAAACCGGTGCCGATTAATCCGTCGCGCTTTAGTGAAGCTAAAACCATACGTCACGGAATTGTTTATACAAGTTTATGGGGGCCTCTGTCTAATATCATCTTAGGGGCGATCGCTTGGTTTTTGTATTGCGCCGTCTATACCGCAGCAGTCGGTTTCGGCTGGGTGTCCAGCTCGGTGATATTGGTCCTTCTGCAATTGTTTAACACCTTATATATTGCGAATATGTGGTTGGCTGTCTTTAATCTTTTGCCGATTCCTCCCTTAGATGGCTATAAAATTTTTGGTGCTCTTTTGCCGCCCAAACTCTACTATCGAATTTTGCAGAAAGAAAGAATCATCGGACTTGCTTTTATTTTGATCGTAATCTTTTTCCGCGGTGCCTTGTTCCGCGTGTTGAATTTCATCTTGGTACCCTTTGATTTCATAATCAGGACACCTATAGCATGGCTTTTCCAGCAGCTCCAAGTTGCGTTGGGACTGCCGCCAATGATTTTTTAAGCAAGAGGTGTGTGAGTGGTGGCGGAGGCTGATAATCAAGATCTTGATATTTTGGTAGATTCTTACCAGAGTCCATTAGAGCTCCTTGATCATTTATTAGAGCGTGGTAATGTTGCTCTGGATAAAGTTTCTATCGCCTCGATCACAGACCAGTATCTGACAATAATTAAAAAGCTGTCTATATACGACATGGAGCTGGTTAGCTCCTTTCTCTTGATGGCAGCAACTTTGATCCAAATTAAATCTAGCTTGCTTCTACCAACACAAAAATTCGATCCCGATTCTGAAACGGAGTTCGATCCGAGCAGTGAATTGATTTTCCAATTATTGCGTTACAGACGCTGTCGTGTGATTGCGCTGCAACTCAAAGAGCGACACAGTGATTATGCCCAGAGTTATTATAAGCCGGAAGAATTGCCGCAGCGACTGGGTATTAAGATGAAGGTTCAAAGGCAAAGTTTGAACATCGATCGCTTTATAGATGCTGTAGATATACTCCTAGCGCGCAACGCAGCCCGTTTTCAATCAAGCAAAAAAGCGATGCAACAAATCTTGCAGCGCGAGAGAGTTTCAGTTAATTTTTGTATGAATGAAGTCATGGATAAGCTAGATCAAAAGCCGCGCTTTTTCTTTTATGAATTATTTACGCCCGATCAGACGAAAGAAACCCGGATCGCCGGTTTTCTGGCTGTCTTAGAACTGTTACGACGCAATCAGATCATTGCAAAGCAAAGATCGGTATTTGCCCCTATCTATATTGAAGCTAAGGAGAAGTAGACCCGATGAGTGATGTTGAAGCAATGGCTCTTTTAGAAGCTTTCTTATTTGCAGCCGGTGATCCCATCGAACGCCATAAGCTGGCAGAATTATTGGATGTGAGCTCTGAAAGGCTGGACATGCTACTCGATCAATTAAAGCGACGCTATCAGATCGATGTGCTTTCGGGATTACGTTTGAGTGAAATCAACGACAAAGTAGCCCTAGCTACTAAAGTGGAACTAGGGGAGAGCTTGGCGCTTTTATTCGAGCCGACCAACAGACAAGATCTCTCGCAAGCTTCTTATGAAGTCTTGGCCGTGATTGCTTACAGCGAACCTGTGACCAGATCGGAAATTGAGATGGTGCGTGGTGTCAATAGCGACAGCATTGTGTCCCGCTTAATAGAACGCGGTTTGGTTGAGCAGAGGGGGCACCTGGATGTCCCCGGCAGACCGGGATTACTCTACGTCAGCGAACAGTTTTTGGCTGATTTCGGACTTAAGTCGACGCAGGATCTGGAGGCAGTAGATCTCCTGATGTACGATGAGGCTAGCGAGTATGAGGACGAGGAAACGGAGCGCAAAGTGGGCTTGATTGCGGCCGAAACTGATTCGGCTGACGTCAAAGACGACGAAAGCGTGCAGGATCCGCTGGTTATTGCGATCGACGGGCCGTCCGGAGCCGGCAAGAGCACCTTGGCGAAGGAATTAGCTTCAAGGCTTTCGATCTTATTTGTGGATACCGGTGCGATGTACCGAGCTCTAGGTTTAAAAGCCTTGCGCTTAGGTTTGGAACCGTCAAATGAGCTTGAAATAGAACAGATGTTGACCGATACGGACCTAGATGTTGAGCTTTCTCCTGAAGGACAACGCACTTACGTTGACGGTGTAGACTACACCGACGACATCCGAACTCCGGAGGTCTCATTGGCGGCTTCAGCCATCAGTGCCCTTTCGGTTTGCCGTCACTACTGTGTGGAACTACAAAGAGAACTGGCAGCACGTCAATCTCTGATCCTAGACGGCCGTGACATCGGCACTTATGTCTTGCCGAACGCCACTGTGAAATTTTTCATAACAGCAAGTCCGGAAGTCCGAGCTAGAAGACGTTATGAGGAAATGCAGGCAAAAGGCGACAACGGTGTATATGAGGATGTCTTGCAGGAGATGATCCAGCGAGACCATAATGACAGTAACCGAGCCCTAGCTCCGACCAAGCAAGCAGAGGATGCGATTTTAATTGATACAGACGGTCGCTCCATCGCTGAATTGATTGAGGAAATGCTGGCGGTTATTGAACAGAAAATAAACGATAATAACGATGACACAGAATAAAAATAAAATGAATAAAACAGAAATGACGATTCCTGCAGCAAAGCATCCTATTAGGCGGCGGATATTTTTAATTATCGCCGTACCTATACTTACTTTACTTTTTTTGCCTCGCGTAATTTCCAATAAGAAAAAGGGGAGAACAGGCCCCATGATCTTGATCAGCAATCATAACAGCATTCTGGATCCTGTATTTCTCTACATATACTACCGTTCCAAACATTTGCACTGGATTGCAAAAGAATCTCTCTTCAGGATTCCGCTCTTGACCTATTTTCTTTGCAGTTTTGATATATTCCCCATAGACCGGGAAGCTAACGACATTCAGGCAGCCAAACGAATTATTAGCGAGCTCAAGAGTGAGCACATCGTGGGCATTTTTATAGAAGGTGGTTGCACCGAAGGCGGCGATGCGGTCGCTCATCCGCCAAAATCAACTACTATTCAGCTCGCAATTAAGAGAGGGATTCCTATTCATCTGTGTTCTGTAACAGGGAAGATGCGTCCATTTAGTAGACCTAAGGTCATTATCGGCCCCAAAGTCTTGCTGCGTCTGCGCGAAGGCGCAAGCCTTAATAAGCAGACCAGTCTCGATATCTCGAATGA
>DIRG01000071.1:5396-5705 GCA_002427475.1 Mageeibacillus sp. UBA5442 | reverse complement strand
GTTATGTCGCAGAATGTTTCGGTGACTGTACTGGACGATCCGTTCAATTTGTGGGATAATACAAATGAAATTAGAAATGAAGCGGATATAAACAATTAATCAGAACGACAGCATTAAGAAGAAAATCATAGTTTCTGATAACGCCGGGTTTTGCCCCGGTGTTAATCGTGCTGTTAATTTTGCTGTTGAAGCCGCTGCGCAAAACGATGATAGACCACTCTATATGTTAGGGGCGATCGTTCATAACGAAACCGTCGTTGAAGATTTGCTTAAAAGTGGTGTTATTCTTGCAAACTCCGTCGAAGAAAT
>DIRG01000071.1:2963-5152 GCA_002427475.1 Mageeibacillus sp. UBA5442 | reverse complement strand
GAACGCTCCTGTATCATTTATGACGAAACCTGTCCCTTTGTTAAAAAGATCCAGCGTATCGTAAAAGAAGCTGCTGCGGAAAATTCCGGCATCATTATTACAGGTGCTGCAAATCATCCTGAGGTTCAGGGCGTTATAGGCTATGCCGGCGATGCAGAGGTAGTTATTCTAGAAACAGCGAAAGAGGCTGAAGAGCATACTTTTTCTGACAAGAAATGGACAATTGTTTCCCAAACTACCTTCTCTGTAGACAAATGGCGTGAGATTTGTAAGATTTTGCATAATAAAATTGCTAATTATGAAATTTTTGATACAATATGTGTCACGACTGATCGTAGGCAGTCGGACGCGTCTTCACTTGCCGCAAATTCCGATCTAATGATCGTTCTTGGCGGTCGCAACAGCTCGAATACTGCTAAACTGTATGAGATATGTTGTGAACAATGTGAGGACACATATTGGATAGATAGGCCGGACCAAATACCTAACGACGTATATGAGAAGTATTTGAGTTCAGAGAGGATAGGCATTACAGCCGGAGCCTCAACACCAGAAGAGATGATCAGGGAGGTTATCCAAAACATGACGGAAAAAGAAGGCTTGACCAATCAAGAGCAGCCTCTGGAAGAGCTTCAAGAGCAGCCTGTAGAGCAGCCTGAGCAGCTTGAAGAGCCGCAAGAGCAGCCTGAAGAGCCGCAAGAGCAGCTTGAAGAGCCGCAAGAGCTAACTACAGAGGAGCTGATTGAAGAAATCCAGGAGGAGACTCCAGAACAGCCTGAAGAGCAGCCTGAAGTGGACTTCTCAGAGTTTATCGACAATATTCCCGAGCTGAAAAAAGGCAGTATCGTTAAGGGAAGAATCGTTCGATACGACGAAGACTATGTCTATGTCGACGTGAGAGATAAAACAGAAGGAAGGATACCGATCCGCGAGTTTAAAACCGACCCCGATATTGATCTGGAACAAGCGTGTCAAGAACACATGGAACTGGATGTCTATGTGCGGAATATCCGTAGCTCAGACATGGGCAAAGAAATTAATTTATCTAAGGCGCGTGTTGACTTTGTCAAACACAAGGATCAGGTAGAACAAGCATTTAAAGAGAAGACACCCTTAACTGTAAAAGTAATTAAAATTGTTAAGGACGGTGTTATTACCGCGTACGGTAGCATTAACATCTACATTCACAGCACTCAGTTAGAACTCAGTAGAGTTGAGAACCTTGAACCCTACATGGACAAAACCTTTGATATTTTAGTGACCCAATTTGATCCAAATCGTAGACGCTTGCGTGTTTCAGGGTCGCGTCGTTCGCTATTGCAGCGGAATAGACGTGAAAAATCGCGCGAAATATGGGATACCATAGAAGTTGGTGATGTATATGAAGGTGTAGTACGCAATCTTACCAATTTCGGCGCTTTTGTCGATATCGGCGGTGTAGACGGATTGGTCCACATCAGCGAGCTTTCATGGCAACGTGTACGTCATCCATCCGATGTTTTATCGGTTAATGACGTTATCGAAGTTCACGTGATGGACTTTGATCGCGAGAGAAAGCGTATTTCACTTGGATATCGCAAGAAGGAAGATGATCCCTATGCAGATCTGGAAAAACGTTTCCCATTGGGAATGATCGTTCGCGGAGTAGTTGTACGTATGTTCCCCTTTGGTGCATTCATTAATATCGCACCAGGCGTGGACGCACTCTGCCATATTTCACAGATCTCCGAGTATCGCCTGAATACACCCAACGAAGTGCTGGAAGAAGGCATGGAAGTAGACGCACGTGTGGTGGAGGTCTCCGATGAGACTCGCCGTGTCAGCGTCAGCATCCGCGACGTTGAACCGATTAACCCGGATCCCGATTCGGAAATTGTCAAACGTGCTGAAGAACGCAAGGAACAGCGTCCTCCGCGTCGTCGTGGCAAGCGTCAGGAAAGTGATAGCGGTCCAGCAACAACTTATGTTGATCGTCCAGCTTCATCTTCACTTTCACAGTTGGCAGATTTCACTGCTATAACTCAAGAAGGATCTGAATTGATCGAAAGTCTCAAAGAAGCGACTTCCGAGGATAAGGCTGAGAAGACTGAAGTCAAAGAAGAAGTAGCTGAAGTAGTTGAAGAAGCTGCTGAAGAAGTAGTTGAAGAAGCTGCTGAAGAAGTAGTTGAAGAAGCTGCTGAAGAAGTAGT
>DIRG01000071.1:0-2771 GCA_002427475.1 Mageeibacillus sp. UBA5442 | reverse complement strand
GAAGAAGCTGCTGAAGAAGTAGTTGAAGAAGCTGCTGAAGAGACAGTTGAAGAAGCTGCTGAAGAAGTAGTTGAAGAAGCTACTGAAGAAGTAGTCAAAGAAGCTACTGAAGAAGTAGTTGAAGAAGCTGCTGAAGAAGTAGTTGAAGAAGCTGCTGAAGAAGCTGAGGCTGAAGTTGAAGCTGAAACAGCAGATTCGGAAGAAAGCGAAAAGGACGAAACGGAAGCGAGCGAAGCTTAAGGCGGTTTTAGTTTCAATATGTAATGTTTAAAGGAGGAGCAAACAATTTCGATTGTCTCCTCCTTTTGCAATTCTGAGTGACTCTAAGCTCTCTCGACCTGAAGCTAAGAGAAAGGTGTATGAAAGGAAAGATTATGAGGAAAGAGCAACTGAAGAAAATTATTGACGTGGCGATGGGCAGAATTGCGGCAGATCTAGTACTGAAAAACGCAAATATTATTGATCTTTTCAATGCCCGAATAGTAAAAGGAGACATTGCGATCTCAGATGATTGGATCGCAGGCATAGGTTCATATGAGGGTCACGAAGAGCTTGATGCTAGCGATCTCTTTGCTTCACCGGGTCTGATCGATAGTCATATTCATATTGAATCGTCCTATCTCACACCGGAAGAGTTCGGCAAGCTGGTTGTGCCGCACGGAACAACAACAGTGATCGCTGACCCCCATGAAATTGTAAACGTAGACGGATTTGATGCCATGGAATACATGATTAAGGCAGCCGAAAGAACGGCCCTAGATATCCGTTACATGTTTCCTTCTTCTGTACCGGCCACCGACTTTGAAACTGCGGGTGCAACTATAAGATCGGAGGATATGGAGGGTGTCTTGGAACGTCCGGATATCCACGGTTTCGGCGAGTACATGAACTCAGTTGGAGTCTTTTTGGCTGATGATGAGTCACTTAACAAATTAATGTATGCACACGATGCAGGGGTAGTTGTTGACGGGCATAGCCCGGGTTTGACAGATAAAGCACTCAATGCTTACGTTGCCGCCGGTATAAAAACCGATCATGAATGTACCACTATTGAAGAAATGAATGATCGCATCAGCCGTGGGATGTATGTATTGTTGCGACAAGGTTCAGCCAGCCACGATCTTGAACGTCTGATCCACGGAGTGACAGCTCATAATTACCGTCGCTGTCTACTTTGCTCAGACGACAGACAACCCAAAACTATCTTTGAAAACGGGCATCTCGAACACCATTTGCGGATCTGCACAGAAGCCGGCTTAGATGTTTATAGCACGCTGATGATGGCCTCGCAAAATGCTGCTGAGTGTTATCGCCTCTATGACCGCGGAGCCATAGCCCCCGGCCTAAGAGCTGATATTGTACTGTTTAAAGATCTGGAAAACTTTGAGGTCAAACAAGTCTTTATCGCCGGCAAAGAGGTTGCGCGTGATGGAGAATATCTGCCCGAAATAGATAAATATCCCACTGATGCTGTCAGCAGTAGTATGCATGTGAAAGATTATAATATCGATCGCTTGAACCTCAAGCTTAAATCACCTGAAGTCCATGCCATTAAAGTACTTCCGGGCGGAGTAGACACCAAAGATGAAATCGTGCGCGTTCGTCTGGATGAAGCAGACAATTTCGTTTTTGATCCGGAAATTGACGTTGCCAAGATTGCTGTTGTTGAACGGCATCAGGAGACAGGAAACGTCGCTGTAGCTCTTTTGAAAGATTACGGCATCAAGCTGGGAGCTATCGCTCTTTCCATTGCTCACGATTCACATAATATTATCTGTGTAGGTACAAATGACATTGATATGGACTTGGCGATCAGGACCTTGATTGAGCAGGAAGGCGGATTCGTCCTGACGCGAGAGGCTGAGATACTGCGCGCTACACCGCTGCCGGTCGCAGGGATAATGACTGATCGCTCCGCTGAATGGATTAATAATGAGCTGGAGATATTGCACGATATCGCCATCAAGGAGTTGAAAGTATCACCTGAGGTTGATCCTTTAATGACACTGTGCTTCATGGCACTGCCGGTTATTCCGGAATTAAAGATAACGGATAAGGGACTCTTCGATGTAGTGAAGTTCGAATTTATAGATATCGAAGCATAGATAAATAATATTTATAAAATAAAAATGGGCTGTCGGATGACAGCCCATTAAATTTTAGCAAGACGGAATTTTAATAATTTGCGCTATTAATCATTTGTGGCCAGTTTGCGGAAGGCATTTCTGTAAATACAGGTAGCTGCCAACAGTTTTTCTTCTAAGACCCATTCGTTGGCCTGGTGGGCGATATCCTCGTCGCCGGGGAAGGCCGGTCCATAAGCACAAATATTTGGGATAGAGCGGGCATAGGTTCCGCCTCCGATGGCAACGGCGCGACCCTCTGTTCCCGTACCTTCGTTGTATACTTCCATCAGTGTAGTGATAAGAGGTGAATCTTGCGGCAGGTAGAGCGGTTCCATATTTTCCCTAACTTCGAGATCGACGCCCTCTTCTGATAATGACTTATTTAAGTTATCCAAGGCGGAAGTGATATCAAAGGTGACAGGGTAGCGCAGGTCAACAACTAATTCGGCTTGTTCAGCATTGATTTCCAACATACCGGCATTGGCGGTAGTGCTGCCGCTTTCATCTTCGAAATATAGCCCTAAGGCGCTTGCATCACTAGTGGAGAAATATTTTTTATAAAAATTAAGGAAACTGTCTTCGTGTCCGGCTTCTAGCAGTGCGTCCACAGCTACATTAATAGCGTTGATGCCAAGCTCCGGTCTG
>DIRG01000120.1:8377-9149 GCA_002427475.1 Mageeibacillus sp. UBA5442 | reverse complement strand
AGATTGGCACCCTGTTGTAGCTTTACAGTTAAGGGTAAAAGAATAAGGAACACTGCCAAGGTACTGATCAGATCGTCCAGCAAGCGCTTACCTGTATCGGGCGACAAGAGTTTCAGACAGCCGGCTGCAATAAAACTCATCCAAAACCCATTCTGGCGTACTGCGAAAGGCTGAATCAAGAGCAGAACACAAGCCGCCAAAGCTAGGGAATTGATCCGATCGGCACGCCTTTGTACTCTGCTGTCGAGAGACGACAAATAGAAGAGCAGAGTCGCTCGGCTGATGCCATGCCCGAAGCCGCTTAGCAGGCCCGGAAACAGCACCAACACAGACAAGAGCTTGCGCTTAGTATTAAAGCTCAGGGCAGCCCAAGCAGAAACCCTGCGAATCGGCAACAAGAAAAACATCAAATGCATCCCCGAAACACAAAGCAAATGATAGGCGCCCGCTTCACTCAAGGCCTTGCCGGTATACGCCGTCATACCTGCGGTGTGCCCCATCAACAAAGCCGGCAAAATGCCAACAGAACTTAGCTGAAAATCTGCGCTTTCCCTGGGAGCACCCTCCGCTCCCTCAGCGCTAAAACTTTCCTCCAATAATTTGAGCACCCTCAGACGGAAATCATCGAGATAATTTAGTGGACGATAGTAAAGCGGAGCCGCTTCCACCGCAGTTAGTTGTGGCTGCGTAAGTTTGCCGCTCACCCCCTGCGTCCTAAACCAATTTCTCTCGCTAAAGCCTCCGGGATTCTGCGCCACATTTCCTCCGGTAT
>DIRG01000120.1:3558-8134 GCA_002427475.1 Mageeibacillus sp. UBA5442 | reverse complement strand
TCCGCTCAGTTTAAGACTTGTAGAAATGACAGTATGGTGATCGAGTCGAATCTTGATTCGTCGGTAATCATCGCTGCTTTTTTGCGGCAAAGCGACTTCAACAATGCGACCGCTAACAAGAATACGCTCGCCCTCCGGAAATTTAACTGCCTTATGTAAGGAAAATTCTGTAAGAAAAAGGCTCAGCCCAAGCAGCAGCAAAAAGAGGCAGAGTCCCGGACGCTCAGTAATGTTTTGCAGTATTTTCCTCATACTTTGAAGCATAAGGAAAGAGCGGCCGACACATAGCTACTTTGTTTGCAGAATGAGGCTGAGCTCAGTCAATTTGGCGTTTTATTTTACACGCGAAGTAATAAAGCGCCTCAGATTCTCCACACCAGCGTCATTAGCTGTAGTAGCGGAGACCATGATCGGATCTTCCAAGTGGAAACTTTCAGCCCCCAACACTTTCCTTCTCTCGTTCAATTCTCTGATGATGCTGAAACGAGCGTCGTTTTGCTTCGAGCGCGAGAGTTTGTCCGCCTTGGTCAAGACCACCTGCCACGGGATGTGATAATGATCCAAGTAATCAGCCATTTGCCAATCCAGGTCGCCGAAGCCACGCCTTATATCAATTAGTAAAAGAACTGCAGCCCGCAGCCTCTCTTGCTGGAAGTACTGATCCGTCACTCGCGAGAATTTTCTCTCTTGCTCGCGTGAGGTCTGCGCATAGCCATAGCCGGGCAGATCTACAAGGTAGAAGCTGTCGTCCACCGTGAAGAAAAGAACCAGCTGGGTCTTGCCGGGTGTACGACTGGTTCGAGCCAGGTTTTTGTTGCGGCATAAGGCGTTCAACAAAGTGGATTTCCCCACGTTTGAACGACCGACCATGATGATTTCGGCTAAGGGCCTTTTAGGAAATTGCTCTATTTGTGCCGCTACTGCCGTTAAGTCTACTTTATTGAAGCGTATTGACATCTTAAACTCCTTTGTTCGCTAATATTACTCTGCTATAATCATACACATATGGAGGGACTTATATGAATGAACTTAAGTTTCCGGCGGGTGGGTCACCGAGAAACATCTTAAAAGATGACACAATGCTCAATCCGCTTGGACCAATTGCAATTATAAGCGCCCAGATAGAAGATCACCTGGCTGAACGTATAAATCGTCAGCTGCGCCTCCGACGCGAAGCTTACGCGGAGATGGTTCCGGATATCGCCAAGTTTACAGGTTATCTTAGAGATGATTATCGCATTGACGTCGACCTTTCGCGCTTTAAATCCGGCGAAGGAAAAGCTGTCGTACTCGATACAGTGCGTGGACACGATCTCTACATCATTACTGATGTTCTCTATCATGGCAAAACTTATGAACGCTACAGCAGACCGGTCACAATGGGACCGGACGAACATTACAAGGACTTAACCCGACTAATAGTTGCAAGCAAGGATTCCGCTTTGCGCATTAATGTCATCATGCCCTATCTCTACCAGGGTAGACGTTTCCGTCGCGAGAAGAGAGAATCACTGGACTGCGGCGAAATGCTAAGACATCTCTTCGGTCTGGGTATAGACAACTTTATCACCTTCGACGCTCCGGACAGCCGCGTAGCCAACGCCGTCCCCTATGACAATTTCGAATCGTTCCCCACATCTTTCCAGTTCATCCGCACACTCTTACAAGACTGCGCAGATTTGCAGGTAGATCCAAGGAAAATGATGGTAGTCGCACCGAATGAAGTTAACATCAACCGCTCAATATTCTATGCTTCGACCATGCAGTTGCAGCTGGGGATTTTCCACACCAAACGCAGCTATGATTATATCGATGGTCAAAGGTATGAACGCAGTTCTCTCGCCTACTTGGGTGATTCGGTCGAAGGCAAAGACATCTTAGTGATCGGAGACCTTTTGGACAACGGCGACGGTTTGATCGAGTGTGCAGCCTATCTCAAAGCTCAGGGCGCAAAGCGCGTCTATTGCTTCACCTCCTTCGTCCAATTCACCGATGGTACTTCCCGAATGCACCAAGCATGGGAAAGCGGTATTATCGAGAGGATTTTCTCCTCAGATCTCTCCTATCTTCCTCCCTCAGTAGTATCAGCTCCTTGGTATACTCCTGTACCTATGGCGGATGATATGGCCCAGCTGATCAATGCGCTCAATCATGACGCCTCACTATCTCAGCTCATGGCACCTGCAGAGAAGATTAAATCCGTAGTCCGCAAACACAAAGAAATGCAAGAGAAGACAGAAGCATCATTTGATAAGCGTCAGTTATCTTTTTATGACATCTAGAGCACTAATAGAATTATATATGGAAGGGTGCAGCTAATGAATCAACAAAATTATGAGGCTCGTGACGACAAAAATTACTACAAATACGATCAGTACGGCAACAACCCGATGCCGGCTTTGGGTCCGATCGGACTGATTGGCTTGAAGGGTGCGCGCGATTTTTCAAACCGCGTGAACGATTATCTGGTTCAGCGTCGAGCTGAATATTTGGAAGCAGCTCCGGATGCTGAAGATAGTATCGGCTTCCTGCGCGAGGACTATCATATCCCGGTAAACACTTTCCGCTTTTCTTCAGGAGAAGGTAAAGCAGTTATCGAAAATACGATCAGAGGGCACGATCTCTATCTGCTCTGTGATGTGACTAACTACACTGTCACCTACAATCTCCGTGGTTTTGATAACCACATGAGCCCTGACGATCATTATCAGGATCTCAAACGCATCATTCTGGCCGCCTCAGGTAAGGCGCGCCGCATCAATGTAATCATGCCTTATCTCTACGAAGGTCGTCAGCACCGCCGTAATGCTCGGGAATCCCTCGACTGCGCCAACATGCTGATCGAGCTGACCAATCTTGGCGTCAGCAACTTCATTACCTTTGATGCTCATGATGACCGCGTTGCCAATGCCGCTCCCACCAGCGGTTTCGAAAACGTTCCGATCACCTATCAGGTCATGAAAGCTCTCTTCAATAAATTGCCTGATTTTACGATCAATTCCGAAAACACAATGGTAGTGTCACCGGATGAAGGCGCCATATACAGAACCATGTATTACAGTTCAATGCTGGGTCTACCGCTAGGAACGTTCTACAAACGTCGTGATTACACCGTGATGAAAAACGGACGCAACCCGATTGTTGCGCACGAATTCTTGGGTGACTCCGTTGAAGGCAAGAACCTGCTGGTTATAGACGATATGATTTCCTCCGGCGAATCAATGATCGAGCTATCGCGCAAACTCAAAGAGCGCGGCGCAGGCAAGATTTTCTGCATCGCCACCTTCGGTTTGTTTACGGACGGTTTAGATGAATTCAATCAAGCCTATGAGGACGGTATCATCAGCAATGTCTTGTGCACCAACCTAATCTACCGTTCACCGGAGCTTCTGGCTGCACCGTGGTATATAGACGTTGATATGGCGAAATTCGTAGCCTTGCTGATTGACGCTATGAATCACAACGCTTCCCTCTCCACACTAATAGACCCGACAGTGAAAATTAACACACTGTTGGAGAAACGTCGTCAGGCCGGATGCGATTAAGTTTTTAAAAAAGGGATTTGTTTGGGAAGCATGCGCGATTGCGTATGCTTCCTTTTTATGTGCGACTTTATGTGCGACGACGCAGTATTATTATCCAGATAACAATAGCGGCGATTATTATTTCGGCCGCAGTCAGTCCTAGAAAAATCTCCAGACTGCTTCCGGCTACGAGGGCATTAAACACTAGCAGGAGTGCTGCCGAGAAAACCACCCCGACGCAATGGCCGACAGTAGTGCTCATGAACGAACGGAAATGATCTTTTCCGCTCTTCGTTACGACTTTGGTCCTCGCTGTGGATTTTTTCTTCTTTGCTTTTGCTGCCATGTGTCTCGCTCCTTTGTTCATTCATGATACACTTAAATGCGTCGTTTTTCAGAGAGGTAGGAAGTTTTATGCCCGTTGATGGGATAGTCATGAAGAGTATACGCAGTGAGCTCAATCGCGACCTAGCGGGAGGCAAGCTGGAGCGGATTATTATGAGCGACCGGCACACGATCGTACTCTATTTTTATAATCGTGGTCGCAAATCTCAACTGCTCTTGGGAAGCAACCCATCGCTGCCGGAATTGCGCTTCGGAGAAAACTTGAAACTGAAAAGCCTGAACCCGCCACCGGCCTTTCTCCTCACCTTGCGCAAATATTTACAGGGCGCCAGACTGCTTGCCGTTGACGCCCCACCGTATGAACGCATACTCGATTTTACTTTTGAAACGATGGACGAGTTGGGAGACCTGAGCGAAAAACGTCTGATCGTCGAATTTATGGGCAGAGTGGGAAACACCATTTTGGTGAACCGCAGCGGAGTCATCCACACCGCCTTACGTCATGTGGATCATAGCGTGAATCGCTATCGGGAGATTTTGCCTGCTCACCCCTACGTAGCCCCGCCTCCTCAGAACAAGCCAATTCCGGACGCAATCCCGAGCCTTACGCGTGAGGAGATTTTCCGAGAACAGAAGAACAATGACAATCTCGAAAAGGCCATCTACAAAAATGTAGCCGGCTTCTCACCTGCTCTGGGTCGTGAAAC
>DIRG01000120.1:2704-3299 GCA_002427475.1 Mageeibacillus sp. UBA5442 | reverse complement strand
TTTGTCAGGAAATAAGCGAAGAGGAAGTTTCCCCTGCTCTCTATTACGATGCCGCCTCTACTGCCGAACGACGTCTCATTGATCTGCATAGCGTCCGCTTGACCCACCTCCCCTACAGCGAAACCTACGCCACAACTTTGGAAGCTGTGAGTGAGTATTTTGTCCAAATCAAAGCCGTGCAGGCTTTCAAAAGCAAAATGAACGCCTTAAACAGAAGCCTTGACGAACAGATAAAGCGGGCCATGCGCAAGCGAGAACTTCATGAAGAGGATCGCGCCCAAGGCAAAGAAGCAGAGAAGTATAAACTCTATGGTGAGCTTTTGCTAAGCAATCTTCACGCCATCAAAGACTCACGCTCTAATACCATCGTGCAGAATTATTATGATGAAAACAAAGAAATTGAAATAGAGCTAGATGCGCGCTACTCTCCTGCAGATAATGCCAATCGCTATTTTGACAAGTACGCACGCAACAAGCGCCGTCTCGAACAGGCGGAAAAATTGCTGCGTCGAGACATGGCTCAGCTCAGCTATTTGGAATCAATCAAGGTCAATCTTTCTTGTGCTGTAGACATGGAGGACTTGCTAGCGATAGA
>DIRG01000120.1:0-2375 GCA_002427475.1 Mageeibacillus sp. UBA5442 | reverse complement strand
TGAGTCGACGGAAGCACAGCCGCCGCGCCGCTTTTTGTCCAGTGATGGTTTAATGATTGTCGTAGGCAGAAACAACAAGCAAAACGACCGGATTACTCTACGCAAAGCCCGCAAGGATGATCTCTGGTTCCACATTAAGGACGCTCCGGGCGCCCACGTCGTTATAATGGCCGAAGGCAAAGAAATTCCTGAGCAGAGCATCCTCGAAGCAGCCGGTCTCGCTGCTTGGTACGCAGGCAGCAATCGCGCCGGAGGAGCCAAAACTTCAGTTGATTATTGCGAGATACGTCACGTGTGGAAGCCCCGTGGTGCCAAACCGGGACAAGTCCTGTACAAGGATTTTCAAACCCTCTTAGTCGAACCGCTCAATCCGGCGAATCTAGAAAAATCAAATTAGCAATCAGCTTGATTGAACTAGCTGGGCGTGTTCAGCGCAGATTTTCTCATAAAACTTAGAATCTTCTAGAGATATAATGCAACCGCAATATTTCTGGCGGTAAAGGCCGATCTCTCGTGCCAGATCTTGACCTCGACGGTACTGTTTGCGCCAGTCGTGCGCCTCAAATTCCAGTCCGTATTCTGCAGCAGCGGCAGTCCCCGCCCTGATAATGGCCTCTCTGTCTTGATAAGGACTGACGAGCAGGCTGGTACTGAAGCTGTCGAAGCCGTTATCGGCAGCGAATTCAGCAGTCTTTTGCATTCGCGTTTCATAACAAAACTTGCAGCGCTCTTTACCCTCAGCGGCGCGTTTACGCCAAGCTTCCTCGTCTGTACCGGGGAAGATATGAAGCGGCAATTCATAATGTTGAGCTGCCTTTAGCGCATTGTCCAAGCGGCGTTGCCATTCAACTGAGGGATGAATATTCGGATTGAAAAAAAACAGCTCGCAGTCGCGCTCAGCAGCCAATACTTGCTCAAGCGGGGCCATGGAACAAGGTCCGCAGCAGATATGAAGCAGCAATCTCTTATTCTTCATCAGCTACGCCCTCTTCCCTGTCGTCTGCATTTTCCCAGTTGACGACATCCTGCAGCGTGACTTGCTTGTTATTGACTAGGAGGGCGCCGTTTTCCGGATACTCGAGCCCTAAGTGGGCAAAACCCTGTTGCGTCAGAATTCTGCCGCGTGGGGTTTTTATCAAAAATCCAATCTGCATCAGGTACGGTTCATAGATGTCTTCGATCGTGGTGGAGTCTTCACCGGTCACGGCAGCCATGGTGTCTAGGCCAACGGGTCCGCCATTGTACATGGTCGCCATCATACGCATCAGCATACGGTCGGTTGAATCCAGCCCTACTTCATCGACTTCCAAAGCTTTCAGTCCCACCTCGCAAATTTCACGATTAATGATATTGTCTCCGCGCACCTGCGCAAAGTCGCGCATACGGCGCAGCAGGCGAATAGCTACACGCGGCGTGCCACGGCATCTGCTGGAGAGCAGCTTGAGTCCGTCCTCATCAATGCCGACGTCGAGTCGGGCGGCATTGCGCAAAAGGATTTTGGCGATCTCTTCAGGGTTATATAAATCGAGTCGGTAGATCATACCGAAGCGGTCACGCAGAGGGGAAGAGATCAATCCGGCCTTGGTTGTAGCTCCGACTAAAGTAAACTGGGGCAAATCCAAACGGATAGAACGAGCGGAGGGTCCTTTGCCGATGATGAGATCGAGCGCATAATCTTCCATGGCGGGGTAGAGAATTTCTTCGACACTGCGGTTGAGACGATGAATCTCGTCGATGAAGAGCAAGTCCTTTTCTTGTAGATTGGTCAAGAGCGCTGCCAGGTCACCCTGTCTTTCAATAGCAGGACCGGAGGTTATCCGCATTTCCACATTCATTTCTTGTGCGATGATACCGGCCAGGGTGGTTTTGCCTAGCCCGGGCGGGCCGTAAAGGAGAACGTGATCTAGGGCTTCACCCCTAGCTTGAGCGGCCTCCATTGATATTTTTATGTTTTCTTTTATTTTCTCCTGGCCGAAATATTCGTCCAGTCTGTTTGGGCGTAAGCCCTCTTCCCTGCCATCAGATCTGATGGTTTTTCTGGAGAGCAGACGCTCGTCAACGAAAGACTCGTCTTCCTGATCCATCTGGCTGAAAATTTCATACATAAATATCTTTCCTCAATACCCTTTGTTCAACAAGCAAAAATCTTACCACTTGGATAGTTTACGTAGGGCTTTGCGGAGCAAGCTTTCTACATTATCTTCTTCACTCGTGTTGAGGCTAGTGATTACCGCTTCAGCCTCTTTCGCCGAATAACCCAAGACTACAAGTGCGTTAAGCGCGTCATTTATCACGTTGTCACCGGCTAGCTGCTCGGGTCCGGCCAGAGATTCGCTTTCGGCGACGAAGTCGCTCTTGGCCACCTTGTCTTTTAA
>DIRG01000024.1 GCA_002427475.1 Mageeibacillus sp. UBA5442 | reverse complement strand
CGCAGAAGCCATCGCTAGCTGCTTCTTAGCCTTTTTGAGTACTAAGCGCTTAATCAGCAATCTCTGAAAATAATATGCTAAGCGGTCGCGCCTTTTTAGCATAGTAACATCTAACGGGAAAAAATAACGAGCTCCGTCGAGATCAATCAGAACCGGATACAAGCTCCCCTGCTTCATTGTCCCGAGAAAATTTACGACTCCTGCTCCGGCGGAGCTAATTTCCTCAAAGTTTTCCATGTCGGTAATAAAGATAAAGAAATTGCGCTCTGAAGCAGCTTGGTCCCAATAGTGATCAATCCAACGTTCGGCCTGCTTTAGTTTTTGATCGACAATCAAGACATTAAGCATGGGATGATAAAAAACAAAGCTGCGTTTGAAGTTTCTTTTCCTGCGCGGTATTAGGCTGTTTTGCTCGCGCTCGAAGACGTAATCGAAATAATCGCTTCGAACAATCTGATAATCTTTGTCATAGTAAAACTGCTTAATATCCTCAAGCGGTTCCTGCCAGTTTTCCTGGGAATGCATGTATTTGCGGGGCAATTTGAAACGACGCAGCCGTGACAGCCTGCGTAGACTGTCGGGGCTACCCGGATCATAACGCTCGAGAGCATAATTGCTGAAAACTTGACGCAAGAAAATCAAGAACATGACTGCAAAGACAGCCAAGGCAAGATAAAAAATATTACGCAACCAATTAATGTCGCTTAGCTCAGGGCGGCTGGTCAGGAGATCATTAATGAAATAAAGAAACGTAGCAAAAATTGCCAAAACTATAAAATGAGAGACGAACTCTCTGATCGAACCTCTTCGTCGCATTAAGTACTCCCTAAAATAAAATTAAACACACTCGTCAGGCCGCATGTCAAAAAATTGCGGCCGAACATTTTCATTCAAAGCGGAGTTCTAACTCCATCTCGCTGACACTGGATATGGTCTGGTAAATAGAACAATATTTCGCAGCCAGCATGGCAGCACGTTCGAAGCGTTCATGCTGTTCTTCGTCTGCCCCATAGATGGTCTGAATTACCTTCACATGCTCCAAAGTGCTAGGTATCGTCTCGCGCTTATCGCCGTCGGCTGTCAGCTCACAGCTGTCAAAGTTCAGTTTCATCTTCTCGACAATATCAAGAAACGTGGCGTAAAGACAAGCTAGGAGCGCTCCTAAGAGGAGGTTATAAGGTTTTAGTTGACCTTTGCCTCGCCCGATAGACACAGTACCGTTTTCTGCTGTTAAAACACCGTCAAATTCTTCAGTAAAATTGATTCTCACATGCTCACTCATGAATGCACCTCTTCTAACGTCCCTGTAAAATTAACGTCCCTGTAAAACTAATGTTGTCTCTCTTTCTTGACCCTGACGTTCAAACTTAATCGTCATGGAGTCACCGACTTTATGTTGATTCTTAACGTCGTTCAGTTCTCCCGTTGTTGCGACAGCTTGTCCATCGGCTTCAAAAATCACGTCGCCCGCTTCCAATCCTGCAAAGGCTGCTGCACTTCTTTGCTCAACTGATACAACAAAGACACCCGGATAACGCAAACCGCTTTCCTCTGCATCATGTTTTTCTAAAGCTATAACAGAAATTCCTAGCATCGGCCATTCATGGCTACCGGTCTGAATCAAGTTTTCTATAATAGGAATTGCCGCATTAGACGGTATGGCGAAACTGATGCCCTGAATAATAGGTTCGCCGGTGCCGGTGTCAAGAATTTTGAGCTGGTTAATTCCGATGACCTCACCGTACGCATTGAAAAGAGGACCTCCGGAATTTCCGGGATTTAAGGCGGCATCTGTCTGGATTAGTCGCAAGGGCGTGCTGGATAGCTCACGGTCTACAGCCGAAACGATACCCTGAGTCACTGTTCCCCGTAATCTTCCGGTTGGGTTGCCGATCGCAACAGCTAATTCGCCCACTTGTATCAGTTCGGAGTTCCCGAACGTGAGTCTGGGGAACGTCTCCCCTCTTCCGTCAATTTTTAAAACAGCAATATCTGCATATTCATCACTGCCTACGACAGTAGCTTCATAGCGGCTATTGTCTTCTAAATAAACGTACACTGCGGTATGGCCATCTATGACGTGAGCATTAGTTACGACATAACCATCTTCGGTGATAATAAATCCTGATCCTGATACGGTACTTTGCTGAATGTCTCCAAAACCGCCCTGAGTCACTATTTCGGTGTAAATAGCAACAGTTGCAGGGCTTTTCTGCTCTGTCAGTTCAGGAATGGTTAAGATCTCCTTGCCTTCTTGCGGCAAAGGAGGAGCATAATCTACTAAGGAAAAGTCAGGATCGGTAGCCTCAACTTCACTTTGTGAAGGCTTTTCCGTTTCCACAGGAAGTGTAGCTTCCGTATCGGGCGCTTTACTTTCATGAATAACCGGTGATGAAGGTGGTGTGGAGCTTCCATTCTCATTGCCACTATCCCTGTAGCTGCTATTCACAAATCTATATAAGAGAAAATTTAATCCTGTAAAAAGAATAGCAACCACTAGCACAGTGGCAATAATTGCGATAACTGCTCTGTTGCGCTTTCTCGGTGGCTCCGGGCTATTATAGCTGCCCCTGTAAGGATCGTAGGACGAGTTATTGTCGGGTCCTGAGCCATAATTTGATTGATAATTCATAAACTATTTACCTCCACGATAAGTACATTTGCTGCTCAAAATGATACATAAATAATGTGACAATATTTGGATATTATCAGCAATTTTTGAGAAGCTTCTACGGTAAATCTTCACTGTCCTCTGCATTTTCCACCCTTAAAGGTCTTGAGAATCGAGTATCCGATATACTCTCCTTTTCTCTGATCGTGCTACTACGAATTCCGGCTGTTCTCCTCTTTCGTCTTCTTCCTTCCATCACCGGATCAAAAATTAGCTTTTTATAAGAGAAGTCTAAGAGATACTGTGTACCCTTCATCAAGCCAAGGGACAATAGCGGGACCACCAAGAGAGCCATCACGAGAATGAGCATCTCCAAAACTATCCATAGGCCACCGGCAACAATTCCAAGTATCATGCCAAAGAGGCTGCCCGCAAATTCAAAAAATTCAATCGCGGCAGCAATGTGATTATCCATCCGCTCAAAAACTAGCTCAGACAAATTATCTATTCGCTCCGGCACCAATGGCAGCAAAAAATGTAAGAGCACATAAAAAAGAAGAATGTACTTAAACAAATACAAAAGTATCAATAAAGGTCTGACCGCTCCGGGTAGACGGTAATAAAAGCTTGAGAACAAAGGCGTCAGAAGGACTAAAAGGATCAAAAAAACTAATGACGACGGATAGGACACGAAGATGAAAGGCCGAAGTAGGGCCGGACGAATGATTGCTACGATAAATAAAAGCAGCATCAGAAAAGACAATATAATATGAGAGCCGAAATGCCTCCTGTTTTTATAGTCTGTATCACCCCAAATAGGACCAATGAAAAAGCCTTCTAAATAATCCATCTCATCACCAAAACAAAGTTAGATCGCTTGTCTCTTCAATCAAGGCCATAAATTTGCGCAAAAATTCATCGCCCGGATCATTGCCTTCATAGGTATTAACTCGATCTTTTCCGCAAATAGTTATTTTCCAATAGAAAGGGCAGGCCTCAGAAACCTGTCTTTCTACATCGTTCTGTTGCAGCACCGGCTGATAAGGTACCCGTTGTAGAATTTTGCGCACGCTCTCTACCTTTAGCTCATTGAGAGAACGGACATAATTCTTATTCCATTGATTGCTATCCTGCCAATAGAATATTCTACGATCTAGATTAATATAGGCATGGACATACCCACGCCGAAAAACCGAGTACTCGCACTCAATAATTTCGGGGTTCTGAATAATATGTGCCGGCTTTTTATTATTATCGTCGCTCATACTTCTCAGTCCTCAGTTTACTGCCATGACACTAGTTTGCGTCAGCTTTTCAAAAATTAGAATTATTATAGCACGTCAATATCTTTAGCGTTGTTCACGTGACTCAATTATCTTGTCCGCCAAAAGGCGTAATCGTCTCATACGGTGATTCATTCCGGATTTCCCAATTGGAGGCGACATTAATTCTCCTAAGTCGACCAAGCTAAGTTCCGGATACTGCAAGCGTAGTTGGGCTGTTTGCGCCAGATGTAGGGGCAAGGAATCCAAGCCTACTGCTTCATCAATAAGTTTTATACTCTCAATCTGTCTTTCTACTGCGTTGGTCATACGCTCGATATTGGCTTCATCAAAGTTAACTTGTCGTTGGACAGTGCCCAGAAGTTCTAATTCCGAACGAATCTCTTCGAAGCGAAGTAGCGCCAGATGGGCTCCCGACAAACGGAGAAAGTCTGCGATATCATCTCCACTTGATAGATATACGCTACTGCGGCCTTTTTTGCCGGTTTTTCTGAAGGGAAGTTCCAGTATTTGTAATAGCTCGTAGAGCTGCTCATTCATCTCTGCACTTACAGGAACAATCTCCAGATGATATATTCGCTTTGCAGGATCTGCCATGGAACCTGCAGCCAAAAACAGCGGTGCTAATATAAGCCACCAATCTGACTGAGGCTTAGTTTGGACAATGGCGTAAAAATTAAAATTAATTAATTCCCACTCACGACCTTTGAGATCTATCTCAATCTGTTGATCGCGTTTTCCCAAATTTTGAATTTTCGCCCTACCTAAGCCATTGTCATTGACCAAGCTTGAGATTAGGCTAGCTGTCTCTAAGCGGGAGACTCGCATTACAAGGGGTCTAACATCCCGATCTTTGAGCGCCACAACAGCGAAGGCTGCTAAGGCAGTCAGAGCCGCACTTGCGCTCCAATGGTAGCTGCAGAGCCTAGATAATAATTCATCTCTCACTTTGCTTGAGAAACTTTTACTTACATCATCAAGATTAGACGTCATTACAATAAAGCCGGATTACCATATTCTTTGATATCCCGCTCAATATCACGGTGGTCAATAACAACGCGACTCAATTCTTCAGGAAAAAGTGTCGCCATGCGTTCAACCAAACGAACACTCCTATGGCGCCCTCCGGTACATCCTATTCCTATGTGCAAGCGGGCTTTGCCCTCTCTAATATACAAGGGCAAGGTGAAATCATAAAAGTCTTTCTGCAATTTAATAAACTCATCCGTCTCCGGCATCTGATCAAGATAGTCGATAACCGGCTGATCGAGACCACAGAGATCCCTGAGTTCATCTATATAGAAAGGGTTGGGCAGAAAACGTACATCTACAACATTGTCGCAGTCTGCAGGAATACCATATTTAAAACCGAATGATTGCAAGAATATCGTGATGCGAGCAGTAGACTCCGTTATATCCATAAACAGGCGGAAAAGAGAATCCCGTAAATCTGACAAACTGAGTCCTGATGTATCTATGATTTCCGTAGCCATCTCGCGAATCGAGCGCATCAGTTCCCGCTCGAGTCTGATGGCTTCGATCAAACTCCTCCCTGCCGACAAAGGATGATCACGACGACTTTGCTTATATCTGCTGATGAGTTCCCGCTCAGAAGACTCCAAGTAGAGCAAACTTACATCCAGATCTTTCTCCTTCATATCTGCCAGAGCAGGAACGAGCTTTTCGATCAAATAGGGATTTCGCATATCCATTACTAAGGCGATTTTGGATCTGCCGCTGCTATCTTCACTGTCTTCTCGTTCAGTTAAGACCCTGAAGATTTCACTGCTCAACTGAGGCGGCAGATTATCAATGACAAAGTAGCCCATGTCCTCGAAAAAATTTGCTGCCGATGTTTTCCCGCTACCGGACAAGCCGGTGATAATTACAATATCCATTTTTTCCTTGTCTAATCCGGAGCCAAAACTTTATTCTGAATCTCTTTGCGGCAGTTCTTCCTGCCAGTCTCCAATGAATTTAACTTCCGGATAGAGCATCACATCAAACTGCTTATAGACCCGTTCCTGCACAATGCGAAATACTTCTAAAACCTCGGATGCTGATGACTTGCCGTCTTGAATAATGAAACCCGCATGTTTTCCTGAGACACCGGCGTGACCGTTCCAAAAGCCCTTAAGTCCTGCATCAGTAATTAATTTCCCCGCGTAATTTCCGGGCGGGCGCTTAAAAGCACTACCCCCTGAAGGGTAATTAAGAGGTTGAGATTGATAGCGTCGCAGGGACAAATCAGCCATTTCGTCATAAATATCTTTAGCCGGTGTCGACTTAAGTTGGAAACTTGAATTGATTACGAAATGATCTTTGTGATCGTTAAAAAAGCTACCACGATAGTGAAAGTCATGATCATCTTTCTCCAGAAAGCGGACTTCACCTTCCCCATCTATGTACTTAGTGCGGACGACAACGTCTTCCATTTTCCCTGTGTAGGCGCCGGCGTTCATGACCACAGCCCCTCCGACTGAGCCAGGTATACCGCTGGAAAAAGCCAATCCACCCAAACTCTCTGCAGCAGCGCGAGCTGCAATGTCTGAGAGCCTGGCACCGGCAGAAGCAGTCATAATTTCACCTTCCACCACTATATCGGCGAGATCCGGCGAGAGCTGGCAGACGACTCCTCTAATACCATGATCCGAGATTAGAACGTTAGTGGCACGACCCAAAACGGTAAGCGGCCAAGCTTCCCGGCGAATCATTTGAATTGCCGCCACGAAGGCGTCTTCTGTCAAGGGTCTGATATAGACATCGGCTGATCCGCCCAGCCTGAAATTACTCGATCGAGCCATAGAGACATCTTCAGCTACTAGTAGGTTGCTAATTTTCTTCAGTTCATTAAGTGCTTCTTTTTTATCAAACATAATTGCTAATTCTTTCCAGTCTTTGGGTTTTGCGTCTTCCATTTTTCCTGTTCACGTGCATTAAAAACCCGGTCCGTCAAAGCATCGGTCGCATTATAACCCATCATTTTTTGTCGATGGTTAATTGCGGCTACCTCTACAATAATCGCTAAATTACGACCGGGCCGTATCGGAATGGTTGCGGACGGGATATCAATACCCAAAAGTGATGTAGTTTCGTCCTCGTTACCCAAACGGTTATAGAATTTGCCTTCTTGCCACAGCTCAAGATTAATGATGACGTTAATATTTTCTTGCTGCTTAACGGAGGAAACACCGTAAAGTTCTTTGACGTCGACAATGCCCAGACCTCTAATCTCCAGCAAATGTCTGATTATTTCCGGTGCCCTACCAACCAAAGTAGTATCAGAAACCCGACGCACTTCAACCAGGTCGTCAGCGATCAGGCGATGCCCTCTCTTAACCAATTCCAATGCTGTCTCCGATTTGCCGACTCCACTGTCACCTGTAATTAGGACGCCTTCGCCGAATACTTCTATCAAGACTCCATGAATCGAGGTGCGAGGAGCAAGCTCGACATTAAGATACTTCACCAATGAAGCATAGAAAGAAGTTGTAGTTTCGTCTGCTTGAATTAAGGGTACGTCGTATTTCTCTGCAGCGTAGAGCATCGCGGTCGAAGCATCATGATGACGACTCAAAATAAGGCAAGGAATTCCAGTGGCCATAAGGTGACTTAGACTGCTGATCTGTTCTTTTTCCGACAAAGAGTTCAAATATGAAATTTCCATATTGCCGATGATCTGGATGCGGTCAGGTCCGAAATGTTTGAAATATCCGGACAACTGTAGTCCCGGCCTTGTTACATCTGCGACTGAAATCATGATCTCATCCAAATTTTTAGCTGAGTATATTACCCTCAAATTGAAATCATCAATGATTTGTTGTAGTGATACCATAGCTGAATTATGCAAAGCATTATGCTCCTTATATTTTAATCAGAATGCGATTCTGTGTATTGAAACCTATTCCAG